>DFLI01000106.1:20086-86581 GCA_002373715.1 Bacteroidales bacterium UBA3623 | reverse complement strand
CGTTGTTGAAGAAGCGGGCGTTCACTTCGCGGGTGTCTTGGGTAAGGGTGACCACGCGGGTGCGGCTCTGCAGGGAGGAGAAGGGCTCGTTGAAGGCAATGTGGCCGTCTTCGCCCACGCCGCCCAGGAAGAGGTCAAAACCACCGGCATCCACAATGGCCTTCTCGTAGGCGGCGCATTCGGCCTCTACGTCCTTGGCGTTGCCGTTGAGGATGTGAATGTTCTCGGGCTTCTCGTCAATGTGGTCGAAGAGGTTTTGGTGCATGAAGCTGTGATAGCTCTCCGGATGGCTTTCCGGCAGGCCCACATACTCGTCCATGTTGAAGGAAATCACGTTCTTGAAGGAGACCTCACCGGCCTTCACCATACGGATGAGCTCTTTGTAGGTCTCGATGGGGGTGGAACCGGTGCAAAGGCCAATCACGAAGGGCTTGTCGGTAACGGCGGCCTTTTCATTGATGCGCTTGGCAATGTAGTGGGCGGCCCACAGGGAGCCTTCCTTAGCGTTGTCGCGAATGATAATTTTCATTTCATGAAAATATAAAATGTTTAACGTTACCCCCTCCCGAAACCCCTCCCCTCGGGGGAGGGACTTGAAAGAGGATGGATAATTCTAATACAGTTTCAGGAATACTTCAATAGCCTGGTATTCGGCCATGCCCAGCTGGTCGTACAGCTTGGCGGTATTGGAGGTGCGCTCCTCGGCCCTCTGCCAGAATTCGCGCGGGTCTTCGCCCGGGAACGGAACAATGTCCTTTTGGGACAGGTGACGGAAGATGGCGTGACGCTTCATCACCACCTCGTCGGGGCTTAGCGGAACGGCCATGTCCACGCGGCCCAGTTCCCATTCCATCCAGGCGCCGCGGTACAGCCACACGTGCGTCTTGGCGGTCCAGGCCACCTTCTCTTCCTTCAGCTGTTCCAGGGCTTCCAGGGCGGCCTCGGTGCACACACGGTGAGTTCCGTGAGGGTCTGCCAGGTCTCCGGCCATGAAAATCATGTCGGGCTTCAGCTCGTTCATCAGCTTCTTGATGATGTCCACATCGGCCTGGGTGCGAGGATTCTTCTTAATGCCGCCGCTCTCATAGAACGGGAGATTCAGGAAGTGGGCGTTGGTGTTGTCATTCAGGCCGAAGGAACGCACGGCGCCGCGGGCTTCGGAGCGGCGGATGGCGCCCTTCATTTCCAGCAGGGCACGGGGTTCCGGCTCGCCGGGCTTCTTGCTTTCCACCAGTTTCTTCACCTCTTCGAACTTATCGGCAAAACCCAACTGGAAGGCGCAGTCCATGTGCTGGAGCACCACGTCGTCGTGCACGGCTACGTTACCGGAGGTTTCGTAAGCCACATGCACGTCGTGACCCTGAGAGGCCAGACGGATGAAGGTGCCACCCATGGAAATCACGTCGTCGTCCGGGTGCGGGGAGAAGATGAGAACCGTCTTGGGGAAGGGGTTGGCACTTACCGGACGGGTGCTGTCGTCGGCATTGGGTTTGCCGCCCGGCCATCCGGTGATGGTGTGCTGGAGGTCGTTAAAGACGTCAATGTTAATCTTGTCAAATTTACCCACCTTTTCCAGGAGCTCGCTCAGACCGTTGTTCTGGTAGTCCTTTTCGGTGAGTTTGAGGATGGGCTTGCCGGTTACTTCGCACAGCCACACCACGGCCTTTCTAACAAACTTGGGCGTCCAGTCGCAGGGACCCACCAGCCAGGGGGCCACGCTGCGGGTGAGCTGCTCGGCGGCGGCCTCATCCACGTAGAAGGAAATGTGGTCGTGATCCTGCAGCAGGGAGGCCGGGCAGTCGGTGGTCATGGGACCTTCGGCAATGGCCTTCACGGCGGCGGCCTTGTCCTCGCCCCAAGCCATCAGGATAATCTTTTTGGCGCTCAGGAGCGTGCTGATACCCACGGTAATGGCCTTGTCGGGGGTGGCCATGATGTCCATGTTGAAGTTAACCGACTGGCGCTTTCTGGAGCCGTAGGAGAGGCGCACCACACGGGTGCGGGTTTTCTCGTTGGCGCCGGCTTCGTTGAAGCCCACCTGGCCCTGCTCGCCAATACCAATCACCATCAGGTCCACTCCGCGGGCCTTGGCGTCAAAATCGGCGCAGTAGGTAGTCAGTTCTTCGGCGGGAATGTTTCCGTCGGGGATGTGGATGTTCTCCTTCAGGATATCCACTTTGTCCAGCAGGTCGTTGTGGATGCGGAAATTACGGCTCTGCTGACCGCCCATGGAAGCAGGATAGTATTCGTCAATGGATACTACTTCCACGTTCTTGAACGAGACCTTGCCGGCCTCGTAGCGGCGTACCAGTTCGTTATACAGCGACTTGGGGGTAGCGCCCGTAGTGAGGCCCAGGCGGAAAAGACCGCCTTTGTGGGCGTTAATGGCATCTACAATTAAGTCGGCAATGGCGTAGGAGGCCGGGCGGGATTCCGGATACACGTGTGTCCAGATTTTCTCGTAAGTGTGGAGAATGCCCGCCGGCAGGTTCTTGTCGATGAGCCCGCCTTCGTAGGGTAAAGTGAAATGTTTGCTCATATTAACGAAGAATATTTTGAATCCTTTCCAGTTTTCCGTCTACCGTTGCCGGCTTAATGCCCAGCAGTTCGCAGAGCATGGGGTACAGGTCTATATTGCGGAAAGATGATTGTTCTCCAGGGGTGTAAGGGGCTTCGTAAGCCACCTTGAAATCCGGTCCCACGGCGCGGAAGGCCACCATCATATCGATTTCCTTGCAATCGAAGCCATGGGTGCCCATGCTCTTGGAGGGGAAATTGTTGAACTGCCAGCCCAGGTCCGGACTCACAATGAGGTCTCCCAGGCGGTTGGACGTACCGTAGTGCAGATATTCGGGAACCTCGCCGTGCTTCCACACGTTCAAGTGTTCCACCTTCTGCAGGCGATTGTACAGGCTGTCCACATAGCCTTCTTTAACCCAGATGGAAGTGGGGGTATGGCCGGAAATGCGCTCTATCCATTCCTCCGGCATTACATCGTACCAGCCAATGAAACGCTCCGGGGAAATGTCGGTCATGCCGTGGTCTCCGGCTACGATGAAATTGATTTTATCGCCGATGGGAAGGGCCTTGAGGCGCTTGTAAAGGCTGCACATGAGGCTGTCCATCTCTTCGGCCATTTCCTTGCATTCTACCGACATGGGGCCGTATACATGGCCCTGATGGTCGGGCTCGTCAAAATAGCCCATCACCAGGCGGGGCCGCTCCTTTTCGGGGAGACTGAGCAGGCGCACAATCTCGTCGCAGCGCTCGCTGAAGGTCCAGTGCGGATCTGCGTCCCAGTGGCGGTAATAGGTGGGATAAGTGTCTTCAATGGGAATGTCGGAACCCACCCAGTACACAACGCCGCACTTGACTCCCTGCTTTTGGGCGGTTACCCAGATGGGTTCACCCAGGTAGTAACGGGGGTCGAATCGGGCTTCGGCATCCTTGATGGCGTAACCGTGGTTCGTTTCCGGGTTCCAGAAGCTGTTGTTTACCAGGCCGTTGTGGTCCGGAACCAGGCCGGTGGCCATGGTATAGTGGTTGGGGAAGGTGGAAGAAGGGAAGGAAGGTTCCATCCGGGCCTTGACGCCCACCGTGGCCAGGGAATCGAAAAACGGCATTTCGAAGTAGTCGGGATAGTCCCAACGGTTGCCGTCCAGGGAAATGATTACGGTGTAGTTGTCTCTTTCGTTTTGACAGGCCGCGGTGAGAAAAAGTGCGGCCAGGAGGATAAAACAGAGGGCTTTCCGCATATGGTCTTGTTTAGGAACCACAAATTTAAATAATTTTTATAACTTTTCCGATAGGAAAAGGTCTCTAATTGGCGGCCAGTCGGGCTCATTCCACATGGCATGCCCGCAGGTGGGCACGCAAACGAAGCGTTTATCCTTGGTTCCCAAATTATTATAGATGGAGAAGTTGGTGTGCGGCGGGCATGTGGGATCCTGCAGGCCGAAGGCCATAATCACCGGGCAGGTAATGCGCGGGGCAAAATTCTTCACGTCAAAGTAGGAAAGGGTGCGGAAAAGCTCTTCCCGGCCGATGCCTTCCTCATCGGCCTTGGCAAACACCTCATGCACGGGCCAGCTCACAATTTTGGCATAGTCGGGGAAGTCTCCCAGGAAGGGAACGGCCAGCGACACCACCTTCAGGCGGGAATCCAGGGCCGCAGCTACGGCGGTGAAAGCGCCGCCCTGGCTTTCGCCCATGGCCACCAGGCGGTCCGTATCGGCCTTTTCCAGCGAAGCGGCAAAGTCCACCGCGCGCTTTACGTCGCAGAAGGCGCCGCGGTAGTAGTAGGTGTCCTTGTCGGCAATGCCCTGGCTCACCCAGCTTTCGGCGGCCTTTTTGAAGATGCCCTGGCCGCGTACGCTCACCAGAATGTCAATGCGGTCCGGTGCGGCCGAAGGGTCAAAGCGGAAGGGTTCTGCGCCATAGCCCATGTACTGGATGTACACGGGGTACTTTCCGGGCGCGTTGGGGATGCACACCGTGCACCCGGCCGTGGCGCCACCCAGGGAAGGATAGGTTACGTCGTAAGAGGTGCGAAGCTCGTTGGAGAATTCGGGAATCTCCGTCCATTCCGCTTCCAGGGGAATGGTTTCCAGCTGGGCAAGCGTGCGCTCCCAGAAAGCGTCAAAGTCCGGCTGGGCATCGGGCTCGCTTATCACCTTTTCGGGCTGAACGCCAATGTTAAAACGTACCGAGTCCCTCAGGCGCACCTGGTAGAAGCCGGGCTCCAGGTTTCCCAGTTCCACCACCAGGGTGCTGTCGGGGCCGATGGTGGCATCGGCCCGGAAGATAATCTCCGGTTCTCCCATGAGGGAACGGTCCGTTACCAGGCAGAAGCTGGCGGGGCCGGGAGCGGCGTCTACGCGGGTTGTGAGTGTGTAAGGAGCTTCGCCCAAAAAGAGCCAGCCGTTGTCGGGGATGCAGATGCCGGTGACGGAGTCCAGGGGGGCCTGGCAGGCGGCCGTGAGGAAAGCGACCGCTCCAAGCAGGAAAGTACGGATATTCATGCTGTTTTTTCTTCAAAGATAGTGACTTTTGAACAAAACGTAAAAAGAATGGACATGAGAATAAGAGCTAAGCCGCTCAAATGCACTACCTTTGCACCAGATAGAACAACGAGAGTTCTTTTGGTTAATAGTATGGTTAGGCAACAAAGCCCGGGCGTGATGCTCGGGCTTTGCTGCATTATCCCTTGCCCTGTCGGCCCTTCTGCTTTCCCAGGGGAAATAACTCTACTTCCCGGCCAGTCTTTGGACCAGGGTAGAAGCAACCAGATTCCCCGTAGCGTTGAGAAGCGTTGCGGGGATGTCGCATATAGTGCCGATGATCATGAGCGTAGCGGCAAAGGAAGGGTCTACGCCCAGGACGGCGCAGATGAGCAGTTCGCCTGTCATACCGCCCACGGGGATGGCTCCCACAACCGCGCTCTGCAGGATGGAAAGCAGCACCACAAGCGCAGCGGCCCCCACTCCGGTGGGCGTGATGCCAAAGAAGTATAAGGCAAAGAGCACCTTGGCCACGGAGGTAATCACAGAGCCGTCCTTGTGAAGGTTGGTACCTAGGGGAATGACGCCGTCGGCAATGGAGCTGTCCACCCCCAGATTGCGGGCGGCGGCCATGTTAACGGGCATACAGGCGGCCGATGAGCAGGTGCCAATGGCCGTCACGGACGGCGGAATCATCTCTTTCCAGAACTTGCCCAGGGGAATATGGCAGTAAAGAGCGTAGAGGCTGTTGAAGACAAAATAGCTCACGGCGCAGGCGGCGCAGACCACCAGGAAAATTTCCAGGTAATTGCCCACAATCTGTCCGCCCAGTTCGCCAATGGTATCGGCAAAATAGCAGCCAATGCCGATGGGCGCCACTTTCATGAGCAGTTCCATCATCTTCATAATGACGGCGCCGCCTTCGTTCACCAGTTTTTCCACGGTGGGCACCTTGGCGCCCAGAATAGCGACGGCCAGGCCGAAGAGCAAAGCAAAAACAATGAGCGGCAGCAGGTTCTCCCGGGAAAGAAGCAGCGGGAAATCGTTCACCGTGAAGGCCCCCACAAGGGCATCTCCAATTTTCACCTCTTCATCCAGAAAGCCGCCTGAAAGGGTTACGTCCCCGCCCTGTCCGGCTATGGCCGTGAACGGGTTCCATATACTCATGAGCCCATAGGAGAAGAATCCGGACACCAGCGACATAAACAGGAACACGCCCACGGTCCATCCCAGCACCTTTTTGACCATACCGCCGGCCCGCAGCACCACAATGGACTGGGCCACGGAGAAAAACACCAGCGGCACCACCAGGACAAAGATAAGATTAAGAAAAAGGTTGCCGATGGGACGCAGAACCACAGCGTCTTCTCCCAGCACAACGCCCAGCAGCCCGCCTATTATCAGACCGGCCAGGAGCAGAAGGGTGGACCCGTAATTCTTCCAGAAGGAATTCATATACACTCTAAGTTAACGCAGGTGCAAATCTAATCATTTTGAACAAAAGGCAAAAAGAATGGACAACAAAATAAGGGTAAGAGGGGCTAATGAGCTAACTTTGTAGCAGCTAAACACATAAACCTATATGAAAAAAATCCTTTACTTCCTTGTTCCCGTCATGATGATGGCGGCCTCCTGCGGCAGCAACAACAATCAGTGCGCCCAGCAGGACGGACAGCGTCTGTTTGTAGGTGACGACTATGCCGTTACCCAAACCCAGTACGGCAAAGTGCAGGGCTACATCCTGGACGACGTGTACACCTACCTGGGCATCCCCTACGGTGCCCCCACCTCCGGAGCCAACCGCTTCATGCCTCCCCAGGAGCCCGAAAGCTGGGAGGGAATCCGTCCCGCCATGTTCTATGGCAACGACGCACCCCAGGCCCATCAGGACAAGTGGAAGAACAATTCCAGCACCTTCACGGACCACTGGAACTACTACGACTACAGCGAAGACTGCCTGAACCTGAACGTATGGACGCCCGCTCCCGACAGCAAGAAGCGCCCGGTACTGGTTTGGATGCACGGCGGCGGCTTTGCTGCCGGTAACAGCATTGAGCAGGACGGTTACCACGGCGCCAACCTGGCCCGCAGCGGAGACATCGTGTTCGTTTCCGTGAACCACCGTCTGAACGTGTTCGGCTTCTCCGATCTTTCGGCCGCAGGCCCCGAGTTTGCCGCTTCCGGCAACGTGGGTGTGCTGGACCTGGTAGCCGCCCTCCAGTGGGTTCATAATAACATTGCCAACTTTGGCGGAGACCCCGGCAACGTGACCATTATGGGTCAGAGCGGTGGCGGTGCCAAGGTTTGCGACGTCATGGCCATGCCTTCCTCCAAGGGCCTCGTGCACAAGGTGGTGGGCCTGAGCGGTAACGCCACCTCCGCCGCCGACCAGGAAGGCTCCAGCGCCATTGGCGCCGCCATCCTGAAGGCCGTGAAGGGAGATGTGAAAAAGCTCCAGGCCATGCCTTGGGAAGAGTATTACGCCCTGGCCAACAAGGTGGCCGCAGAGGTGGGCACCGGCGGCATGATGGGCGGCTTCGCCCCCGTGGCCGACGGCGTCATCCTCCCGAAGGGCAACTTCTTTGCCGACAAGGAGGCTGCATCGGCCAATATTCCTCTGATGCTTTGCACCACCACCTCCGAGTTTGCCCTCAGCAAGGAGAATCCCGTGCTGGAGGCCATTTCCTTCGAGGATGCCGTGGCTATGGTAAGAGACAACTTCGGCCAGCCTAAGGCCGAGGAAATCTTCAAGTCCCTGCAGGCTGTGTTCCCGAGCAAGAAGCCCATCGAGTTCATCAATATGATTGTAGCCTCCCGTGCCAATGTGCTTGCCACGGCCGATGCCAAATATGCCCAGGGCGGCGCTCCCGTATACCTGGCCTGGTTCGACTACAACGCCCCTCTGTTCGGCGGCCGCATCCGCGCCTTCCACTGCGCCGACATCAGCTACTGGTTCAAGAATACGGACCTGATGGTTACCCACACCGGCGGCGGTGCAGAACCCCGTGGCGTTTCCGACCAGATGTCTGAGGCCCTCCTCGCCTTCATGCGCACCGGCAATCCCAACTGCAAGGCCATCCCCGAGTGGCCCGCCTACAACCCGGAGGATGCCGCCACCATGGTGTTCGACGTGAAGAGCCAGGTGCTCAACCACCCCGACCGCGAGGCCCTTTCCCTCATGGTTCCCTTCAACATGTGGGCTATGATGCGCCCCGCTCCCGCCAAGAAGTAACTGGTTAAAGTACTTATCATATTAACGAAGCGAAGCCCGAGCATAATGCCCGGGCTTTGTTTTACCACCCCTTTCGGCCCATTTTTTGCTCAAAATGGCCTCTGTATATAAATGAACCAACTATACCTAATGAAAAAACTCCTCGTTTCCCTTGTCCTGCTCCTGGCGGCGCTTGGTGCCCGGGCGCAAATCTTTATCATGAACGACAACATGATGGTGGACCGTCTGGCCACCATTAAGGCCACCGTGGTGGACTCCCTGACCAACGAGCCTGTCGCTTTTGCTTCCTTTTACGTCATCCCGGCCAAGGACACCACCATCTCCAATTTCACCCTTACGGACGACAAAGGTGTGGCCAAGCTGGACGACGTTCCCTTCGGCAATTACACCCTCCACGTGGAGATGATGGGCTACAAACCCTTCATCAAAACGCGTTATTTCCGTGACAGGGAGGCCGATATGGGCACCATCAAACTGCAGCAGGACGAGCAGTTCCTGAAAGCCGCCGTAGTTTCCGATGTGGGAAACCCCGTAATTGTGAAGAAAGATACGGTGGAATTCACCGCGTCCTCCTTCCGCGTGGGCACCAACGACATGCTCAAAGACCTCATCAAGCGCATGCCGGGTATGGAGATTACCGAAGACGGCAAGGTGAAGTTCAACGGGCAGGAGATTGACAAACTCACCGTGGGCGGCCGCACCTTCTTCTTCAACGACCAGTCCACGGCCCTGAACAACCTTCCGGCTTCCATCGTGGACAAGATTCGCGTGATAGACCGCGAATCCGAAGCGGCCCGCGATACGGGCGTACAAGAGCTCCAGCGGGAGAAAGTGTTGGACGTGGCCCTTAAGAAAGAGTATGAAAAAGGCTGGTTTGGCAATGTGGGCCTGAACGCGGGAACCACCCTGGTGAGCAAGAAGGAAGACGACCCTTTGCGGGACAACCGCGGTCTGCTGTACAGCGGCAATTCCCTGGTATCGGCCTATACGGAGAAAGATCAGATTACCTTTATTGCCAACGGGCAGAACGTGGACGATTCCGACGGCGCCATCTTCATCCGGATAGAGGGAGATGATTATGACCTGAATGATCTTTCCTCCTCTCTTATGGACCGGGGGCTTTCATCGGCCGCCCAGCTGGGCCTGAACGCCAATACGTCCCGCATCAAGAACGTGGAAACCACCTTTGGTACCAATTATAAATATGGAGACTCGCAATCGGGCTCCCATTCGGAACGCACCACCTATCAGGCCGACGGAGACCTGGTCTCTACCCGGGACAACAGCGGAAGGAGCTTCCAGAATACCCTGAGCACCAACCTGGAGTTCCAAAAGGAGAACGGGAAAGTGCGTTTCCGCATCCGTCCCTCCTTCAGCTACGACCGTTCGGATGCCACCCGAACCGGCTCTTCCACCACCTTCCGGGAAGGGTTGGAGATTAACCGCTCCGAGCGTTACACCCGCAGCCTTTCCAATAATAAGAAGGCCCTTTTATCGGCCGATATCACCTTCCGCGAAATAGGCGGGAAGAAAGGCAGGAGCCTGCGCCTAAGCACCAGCACATCCTATAACGCCAGTCAGTCGCAAAGCGAAGAGAATTCTTCTCTCTATTATATTGGGGGCGAGGATTTGCGGGCCCTCACCTATGACGGGAACGGAAACTCCTTCTCCAACGGCACCACGCTCCAGTATAACGAAAGCCTTGGAGAGAAATGGACCGCGCGTATTCTGGCCTCCTACACCTTGTCTCAAAGCAACAGCCTCCGCAATGCCTACGATGCCGCCGGATGGAACGACTACTATTCTTCCGAAAGCAAGAACAAGTATTTCCGGCACGAGTATGATGTGAATATCCGCTATAACTTTGGTGCGCAAACCTGGGCCGGCCTGGGCGTGGAAGTGGCCGGCGTGCTCAACGAGACCTTCTCCAAGAGCTATGGCATAGAGGCCACCGCCGGAAAGGGAGAATGGACCTGGCTGGTTATGCCCAGCGCTACGTTCTCGCACTCCAAGGGAAACAGCCGCCTCTCGCTTTCTTCCAGCACCTCCAGTAGCAAACCGTCCAACAGCCGGATGCTGCCGGTGCTCAATATTTCCGACCCTTCCCGCATGAGCGTGGGTAACGTGAACTTGAAAACCAGCACCAGAACCGTCCTCTTTGCCGACTGGACGCTGAGCAACCCGCAGAAGTTCTCCAACCTTATGCTCTTTGCTTATGGAATCATTAACCTGAACAGCATTGGCAACGCCAACTGGTACGACGCCAGCGGCATCCTGTACAGCGTTCCGGTGAATGTGAAGAAGCCTTCCATGAACCTGTCCCTGTCGGCCAGCTATACTACGCCGCTGGATTCCAAGAAGGTCTGGACCCTGAGCATCAATTCCTATCTGTCCTTCTCCCGGGCCACCAATTACCTGGCCCAGGGCGTCCTCCCCGGCCTGGACAAGGACGAGTTCAATTATTCGGAATTCATGGCTTCTTTCTGGGGAGACGCCAGCGGAGACCGCTTCTACAGTGGCCAGAGCGGCTTTAAGGAAACCCTTACCCAAACCTTCTCTCCGGAGCTTGGGGCCAGCATCCGCTACAACCTGGACCGTTTTTCCTTCCGGGCCGGCGTGGATGCCTTCGGCAATTTGGGTCGATATTCGCAGGATTTGAACGCCAACCTGAACACCTACAGCGCCCGCGTGTATGCCGAGGGTTCCTACACCACCAAGCACGAATTTGAGTTCCAGACAGACCTGGGATACAGAAAGTATTGGGGCTATGCCCAGGGCTTCAATAAGCCCGAGCTGCAGTGGAATGCCAGCATTACCAAAAGCATCGGCGCCTTCAACCTGAGTCTCCAGCTCAAGGACATTCTGAACCAGACGCGCAACCTGGACCACTCCATCACGGCCAACTACCAGGAAGACACCTATCGGCTGGTGATGGGCCGATATTTCCTCATCGGAGTAAAATGGAACTTTGGTAAGATGAACGCCAGCCACAGCCGTCAGGCCCAGAATGCGGCGTTCAATATGGTGTTCTAGCCCACCGGACCGCCCAGGTGGCGGGTGAACCAGTTGCGGAACTTCCGGAAGACAGACCAGTTTTTCACCTCTTCCAGGGTGATTTCCCGGCAGTGTTTTTCTGTGTCGGAAAGGAAGGTGGATGCGGCGTTGCGGGTAGCGGGCTCATTGTATACCAGGGCCTCCACCTCATAGTTGAGGAAGAAACTCAGGTTGTCCATGTTGGCACTGCCAATGCCCAACAGGTAGTCGTCAGTTATGAACTGCTTGGCATGGAGCACATGGTCCTGCCACTCGTAAATGCGGATGCCGGCTTCCAGCAGTTCCTTATACAAGGATTCCCCCATCCATTTGGCGGGCTTAACGTCGTTGATGCCCGGAACAATCCAGCGCACATCCACTCCGCGGGCGGCAGCGTCCTTCATAGCCTGCAGGGTGGATGCCGGCGGCGGGGTATAGGGATTGTAGAACCAGAAATACTTTTTGGCGCTGTATAGGACCCATTCAAAGCAATTGCGCAGAGGCAGGACTTTGTCGGTGGGGGAGTCCGGAACAAACTGGACGGTTACGTCCGTGAACTGTTTCATTTCCGGAACATTGTCCATCCGGGCGGCTTCCGGGAGGTCTTCCGCCACGTATACGGGATCCAGAGCCGGGGCCACACGTTCCTGATTTTCCATATAGATGGCCGACAGGTCTGCAATGGCGGGGCCGGTGATGCGGATATCGGCATCTCTCCAGTCAAAGAAATACTCGTCCTGGATATTTCGGCCGCCCACATAGCCGGTCTGGCCGTCCAGAATGAGGATTTTGCGGTGGTCTCGGTGTGTGCCGTTATTCGGCCAAACGTAGTCTAGCAGCATGACGGGAAAGCGGAAGAAGTCCAGTTCTACCCCGTCCAGTCTCATGGTGGCCAGTTCCGCGCGGTCTTCCTTGGTGTTGGCAGGTTTGTCCAGAATCACGCGCACGTCCACCCCGTTACGGGCTTTTTCCTTCAGGATGTTTTCCACAATGCTTCCGGTAGAGTCTGCACAGAAGCGGTAATGATCTATGTAAATGGACTTATCGGCGTACTCAAGGTCTTCCTTGAGCATTTCCCACTTCTGGGGGCCTTCCGGGAACAGCGTTACGGTGTTGCCCTCCCTGGGCGCAAAGCCGGTGTCCTTTTCCATGAGGGCGGCCAGCTCCTTGTAGTCGGGCCGTACGCCGGGATAGGCCGATGTGTCCTTTACCTCGGGAATATAAGACTGGTACAGCGGGGCGCGGTAGCCGCAGCCCGTGAGCAGCAGGCTTCCAGCCAAGATGGTGATAATGAGAGCCGTTCGTTTCATTCCTGCAAATATAATAAATATGTAGTAAGGTTATTCCCGTGTATCCAACTTTTCGGGCAGGACTTCCGTCTGATATATAGGAGAAGAAAATTTCTTAAAAATATTTGGAAGTATAAATATTTGTTGTACCTTTGCAGTGTACTATTGAACTATTACACACGAACATGAAGAAGATTGTTGTTCTTGCCATGATGCTGCTGGTTGCGGCAACGGCTGTCGCCAAAGGAAAAAGCGACTGGAAGGGAAAAGTGGTAGATGCCAAGGGGGAGCCGGTGGCCTACGCCAACGTGGCGGTACTCTCCAGGGCCGATTCTACCGTGGTGTGCGGCGCCGTTACGGAAGAAGACGGTACCTTTAATATAGTAACCACCGAAACCGACGGGATTATGATGGTGGCCATGCTGGGTTACCAGACGCAGTATATCACCCCCGTGGACGGTATGGTGATTACCCTGCTGGACGACGCTGCCACGCTGCAGGCCGCCTCTGTGCAGGCCATCATGCCCAAGACCAAACTCACGGGGGAAGGTCTGCAGACTAATGTGCGCGGCTCCGTGCTGGAGCACGCGGGTACGGCCAAGGACGTGCTGGCCAAAACCCCGGGCCTCATCAAGGGTCAGAATGGCCTGGAAGTGATAGGAAAGGGTGCACCGCTGGTGTATATCAACGGCCGGAAGGTAACGGACGCCACCGAGTTGAGCCGCCTGCAGAGTAACGAGATCCAGAGCGTTGAGGTTATCACCAACCCCGGCGCCCAATACGACGCCACCGTGCGCGCCGTGGTGCGCATCCGTACCGTGAGACGGCAGGGCGAGGGTTTCGGCTTCAATCTCAATGCTTCCGACGAGCAGTCGCTCCGCTGGGCCAAGGGTAACGACCCCTTCGGCGCCATCAACGTGAACTACCGCACCGGCGGTGTGGATATCTTCGGCGGCGTAAACTATGCCCGCAATACCGGCCGGCAGGAGAGCTATCTTGAGAAGAGCACCTTCGGAAAGACGAAGACCGGCGAAGACTGGCTCTTTGAAGACAAGGGAACCCTCCTGGCCGAAAGCAGGAACAGCTCTTTCTATGGTAATGCCGGTGTAAACTGGCAGATAGCCGACAACCACTTCCTGGGTGGAAAGGTAGAATGGGGCCGTCCCGTGGAATTCCATGTGTATACGGACGTGAATGATAAAGTTTACGAGAACGGAGCACTGGTGGATGTGCTGCACACTGAATCCGATGACACCAAGGGTGAGTGGGTTCCCTATAACCTGGGTGCCAACGTGTATTACAACGGCCTGGTGGGCGGAAAGCTGGGCATTGATGTGAACCTGGACTACTATGGTACCCAGGACAGCAACAAGTCCGTTTCCATGGAGCACAGCGAGATGACCCACGATGCCGCCATCCAGAGTGGCAGCACCAACTCCAGCCGCCTCTATGCCGGAAAGGCCGTGCTTTCCTATCCCATCTGGATGGGCCAGCTACAGGTAGGAACGGAGGAAACCTTTTCCCGTCGGCACGACAATTATTCCGTAGACGGTATTCCCGTACCCGCCTCCAAGGCCACGGTGAAGGAAGACAATATAGCTGCTTTTGCCTCCTATGGCTGCTATATCCCCAAGGTGGGCCAGCTGAGCGCCGGCGTGCGTTACGAATACGTGCACTACGCCTATGAAGATGCTATGAGCCTGGAATCCAAAATAGAGCGCAAGTACTCCAACTGGTTCCCTTCCTTATCCTATGCCAACGCCTTCGGCCCGGTGCAGGTAATGCTCAACTACAGCGTCAAGACCAATCGGCCCAACTATTCACTCCTTTCCAGCGCCATCCGCTACAACAGCCGTTATATCTGGCAGAGCGGTAACGCCGAGCTGCAGCCCAGCATTATGAACAACGTGAGCCTGGCAGCTGTGTACAAATGGGCAACGGTGATGGTAAACTACATGCGTATGGATAACGCCCTCATGACTTGGAGCGCTCCCTACAACGACGAAGGCGTGGTGCTGGTGAAGCCCCGCAACATAGAAGAGCCGTACCGCTCCATGGCGGCCTATGTGAGCCTGACGCCCACCATCGGCCCGTGGAATCTGAATTATACCTTTGGCATTCAGCCACAGTGGCTTAGCATTACGGTGGACGATCCCCGTGCCGCCGGCGGCAAGCGCACCACTTCCTTCAACGGAAAACCCATTATGTTTGCGCAGCTGTTCAATACCTTCACCTTCAAGGGTGGCTGGCAGCTGGAACTGGGCGGCGTGGTGAACAGCAAGGGCTACACGCAGAACCTTTACCTGAGAAACACTTACGTGGAAATTACCGCCGCCGTGCAGAAGACCCTGCTCAAAGACGGCTCCCTGGTGCTTCGCCTGGAAGGCTCCGACCTGGCCGGCATGGCCCACTACGATGTGGACACCGACTTTGGCAACCACACCATTATGCAGACCAACCGGATGGACTCCCAGCGCATCAAGTTCTCCATCCGCTACAGCTTCAATACGGCCCAGAGCAAGTACCGCGGTACCGGTGCAGGAGCCGAAGAAAAGGCCCGCATGTAAACGAAAAGGACAGACCTTCAGGCCTGTCCTTTTTCTTTATGCTGTCATCCCCGGCCCCACCGGGGATCTCTCCTAGAAGGAGTAATACAATCCCAGGGACAGCGACGCGGCGCCACTTGTGGTGAACACCAGTGATTTTTCGTGGGTGTCATATCCCAATCGGCCTATTTGTCCCAGTACCGACCAATGGTCCGAGACTTGGAATGAAACGCCCGGAGCCAAGTAGGGGGTGCAGTTAAAATATTCTCCCCAGCTGAAGCCCGCACCACCTTCTATGAAGAACGAAAACGCGCCTGCGCTCCAGAAATAATACTCTACATACGGGTTCACGGTGAAACTGAAGCGTTTGATTTCTCCGCTGGTGGAGGAAAGCTCAAACGTAGAGCCAAAGCACCAGTCTCCCACGGTGTAACCCAAGTCGGGCGAAAAACCTATCTGGGTGACGGGGTTTTCCGTGAACTGAGTGCTAAGGTGGAAGGAGCCGCCCACATAGAACTGGGCATTGGCGGCCTGTACAAAGGCAAACAGGCCCACGATGGCCAGAACGATAGTCTTTCTCATAGTCATTACATCTTTTCACAAAGATACGAATTTTGGCAAAAAATAGGGGGCCGCTTAACATCAAGGACATAGGGAAATGCTTTTTTCATTGAAAATGGTTACCTTTGCTAACAAAACATTGTCAGATGAAAAGAATTTTTTCCATAGTAGCTGCGCTAATGGCGTTGTGGGCCTGCACCAAAACGGGTCCCCAGCAGTTCGGCGGCTATTATTCTTTCAAGACGGGTGGCACCGTGGAAATTACGGGACAAATCTATCAGGTGGTGCTGGACACCGTGAAGACAGACACCATTGTCCATGTTATCCCCCTGGGCCCCATCGTTTTCCGGGACACCACATTCATCTATCATGTCCAGAACGACACCATCGGCAGCCGTGATACTACGGTCATCAGGCACATGGTGGCCGAAAGCGGCCAGATGCA
This sequence comes from Bacteroidales bacterium UBA3623, assembly GCA_002373715.1. Taxonomy (GTDB): domain Bacteria; phylum Bacteroidota; class Bacteroidia; order Bacteroidales; family UBA932; genus Cryptobacteroides. Next base: position 70,475 of record DFLI01000106.1, on the reverse strand, counting down.
TATTCTGGAAACCGGGGGAAACCAGATGAAGGTAACCATGAACATCACCGGAGGAGACCCGCTGGTGCTGGACGCCACCGTGGAGAACAATACGCTGGTCCTGGCCCCGGCCCGGCAGCGGGTGGCCGTGAGCTCAGAGTGCAAAGTGGGCCTGAGCGACCACTGCTACTGGGAAGTCAGCGGCAGGGGTACGCGTTATGAGAATATGGTGCTGTTCAACCTGGACTACGCCGGAAAATACACCTTCGACGGCATGGAAGGCGTCGTTACCCGAAGTGAAATCTCTTGCATCGCCACCGAGAATGAATAAGAACAACTCATTAATCCTGGCTCTGTTACTGCCCCTGGCTGTGGCGTGCGCCGGACAGGAATCCCTGCTCCACCGGAAACCGGCGGCGGAAGGTCCTGTTCCCGTGCGAGTGGTGACCGTGCGTTCGGTCTCCGTTGAGGGCGGTGCCGGCTTCGTGGGTACGGTGGAAAGCACCCGTAGCGCCGTTCTCCGGGCGCCGGCCGCCGGAACCCTTACCCAAATTAATGTGAGGGAAGGCAGCCCTGTGCGGAAAGGACAAGTATTGGCCGTTATGGAGTCGGAAACCCTGGCAAGCGCCCACCGGGCCGCCAAAGCTACGCTGGAACAGGCCGAAGATGGCTTCCAGCGGGTGGAAATGGTTTATGGCAGAGGCGCTGTAACGGAGGCTGAGTACCGTAAAGTGTTGGCTCAGCTGGAGCAGGCCCGCGCCGCCGAGTCTGCGGCCCGCGATGCCCTGGAAAAATGCACCATGAAGGCGCCCTTCGACGCCGTGGTAGAAAAAATTGGTCCCTCTGCCGGAATGGAACTTCTTCCCGCAGAAGCAGTGGTACACTTGACAGACCTGGACGCCCTGCACGTAAGCTTCGCCCTTCCCGAAACCGAATTTTCGGCCTATCAGGTGGGAGATAAAGCCCGGGTGAGCGTTCCCGCATTGGAATTGGAGGCTGACGGCGTGCTGGAGGCCAAAGGCATATCGGCCTCCCTTCTTTCCAGAAGCTACGACTGCAGCATCTCCCTGTCCGGCCGTCAGACCGGTCTGATGCCCGGCATGGTTTGCAAGGTAACCTTGGGAAAAGATATCGGCCGAAAGGCCCTGGTGCTCCCTTCATCGGCCGTTATGACAGACAGGAACGGCCGCTATGTCTGGGCGGTGGATGCCTCGGACATTGTAGAAAGAAAGTACATTCAGGTGGATGGCTACGCCCATAACGGAGTATGCGTCACCGAAGGCCTGGCCGAAGGAGACCGGGTAATAACCGAAGGACGCAGAAATGTGTCGGTGGGTGCTAAAGTGAAAGTGGTAACGGAATAATGGACCTCGGAGGCCTCAGAAATAAAGGAATTGCCGCGTGGGTGCGGTGGTCGGTACAGGAACAGATGCTTGTGGGTGTTCTTGTGGCGGCGTTTATTGTGCTGGGAGCCCTGGGGCTCAAGAGAATGAACAAGGACGAATTCCCCACCTTCCATATCAAGCAGGGCCTGGTAGTGGGTGTGTACCCGGGGGCCTCTGCCCAGGAGGTGGAAGAGCAGCTTGCCATTCCCCTGGAAGAGTTCCTATTCACCTTCCCGGAAGTAAACCGTAAGAATTCTACGGCCACCTGTACGGACGGCTATTGCTATCTGTACATAGACCTTCTGGATAACATCCCGCAAACCCGAAAAGACGAGATTTGGTCCAAAATCAAACTGGGCCTGGATGCCCAGCGCCTAAGCCTTCCTACCGGAGTGCTTGCCATAGCCGCCCTTGACGATTTTTCCTCTACCAGTTCCCTCCTGTTGGCCCTTCAGTCTCCGGACAGGGGATACCGGGAGTTGGAAGACTATGCCAAAGACCTCTGTCGCCGGCTTAGAGACATTCCCGAAACGGCCAAGGCCACGGTTATGGGCAGTCAGCAGGAAGAGATAGCTATTACCCTGGACCGGGACCGCCTGTCGGCCTACGGAATAAGCCCTGCGGCCCTGCTGCTGGATTATCAGACTGGTTCCATCAATCTGCCCGCCGGCTCTTTCGTCCATGGCGGCAGCAGTGAACGGATCAGTGTTCAGGGCGGCGTGGGAAGTGAAGAAGAAGTGGCCAGCCGCATAGTGTATTCAGACCCTAGCGGCGCGGTGGTAAGGCTCAGAGACGTGGCTCAGGTAGAGCGCCGCTACAAGGAGCCTTCCCAGTATGTGTCATTCAACGCCACCCCGTGCCTTATCATTAATCTGGAAATGCTTCCGGACCACGACATTGTGGCCTATGGGGAAGAGGTAGAGAAAGTGCTGCAGGAGTTCCGGCAAAGCGTTCCGGAGGATGTGGGCATCATCCGTGTAAGCGACCAGCCCCATGTGGTGAAAACCAGCGTCTGGAGTTTCCTCCGAGACCTCCTTATTTCCATGCTGGTGGTGATTTTTGTGATGCTCATGCTGTTTCCCCTGCGGTCGGCCCTCATTGCCAGCTCGGGGGTGCCGGTTTGCATTGCCATTGCCATTGCCGTGATGTCCCTCACCGGCATGTCCTTGAATACGGTTACCCTGGCCGCACTTATTACCACCCTGGGCATGATTGTGGACGATTCCATCATTACCATGGACGGCTACATGACCCAGACCGCCAAAGGCTTCCACGGGGTGGATGCCGCGGCCAAGAGCGCCCGGGAACTGTTTACGCCCACCCTCATGGCCACCCTGGCCATCAGCCTCATGTTCTTCCCCATCGAAGTCTTGATTACGGGTTATCTGGGAGATTTTGTAGAGCTGTTTCCCTGGGTGGTTCTCATTGCCCTGATGACTTCACTCTTCTATGCGGTGACGGTGGTTCCGTCCCTGGAAGTGAAGTTTATCCTTCCGCCCGGGCAAGGGCAGAAAAAGAACTTCATTGTACGGGGACAGGAGCGCTTTTTTGCCCTTTTGCAGCGCTTCTACGAGGGCTGCCTGGCCTGGTGTTTCCGTCATCCGTATCTCACCCTTACTGGAGGAGTATTAACCGTGGCGCTGGGCATTTTCATGTTCTCCCGCATTCACATTCAGATGATGCCCAAGGCCGCCCGAGACTCCTTTGTGGTGGAAATGTACTCCCAGGCCGGCACCAACGTGGCCACAACAGCCACAAGGGCGGATTCTCTGGTAAACCTCATGCTGGAAGACCCTCGTGTGGTATCGGCCACCTCCTTTACCGGCGTTTCCGCGCCGCGCTTCGTGGCCACCTACGCTCCGGTGATGCCTTCGCCGCAGACGGTGCAGATTATTGTCCGTACGGTTTCCAATTTGGCCACGATAGAAGTGCTGCAGGAATTCACGGAAGAATATGAGCACCTGTTCCCCGACACCCGTATCCACTTCAAGCAAATGGATTACCAGGTGGTTCCGGCCCCGGTGTCGGTGTGCTTGAAGGGGGAAGACCGCGAGGCCCTGCTGGAACCGGCGCAAAAAATATCGGCCTTCCTTTCTTCCCTGAATACCGAGACACAGTGGGTACACAGCGAAACGGACGATTATTCCCCGTCCCTGAACGTGGTGCTTAACGCCGACGAGGCTTCCCGCCTGGGCGTTTCCAAGGGGATTCTTTCCCTCAATCTGGCCACTATCACCGGAGGCCAGACCCTGGCTACCCTCTGGGAAGGAGAACATCCCCTTCCGGTGAATCTGTATTCCACTTTGGGAGAAGATTATGAAGACCTTTCAGACGCCATGGTGGCCACCGGCATTCCCGGAGTGAATGTGCCCCTTCGCCGTGTGGCTTCGCTGGAACCCGATTGGGCCCTTTCCAGCTTGTATCGGCAGAATGGCAGAAGGTCTGTGAACATAAGTTGCGACCTGAAGGTGGGAGCCAGCCAGCCGGCGGTGGAGGATAAGCTTCGGGCGTTTATGGATCAAGAGATTATTCCTACGCTGCCTCCGGATGTAGAGGTTGAGTATCAAGGCCTGTCCTCCATGAACCGTTTTGTGGCTCCGCAGATTATCTATTCTTTCCTGGCGGCCTGCCTGGTGCTGTTTTTCTTCCTGCTCATCCACTTCCGCAAGGCCAGTATTGCCGCCCTTACCATGGCCCTCAGCCTGCTGTGCCTGTTCGGGGCCTCCTTCGGCCTGTGGCTTTTCCGCCTGGATTTTTCCATTACGGCCGCCCTGGGACTTATCTCGCTGGTGGGTATCATTGTGCGTAACGGTATCCTCATGTTCGAGTATGCCGAAGATGCCCGCTCCGAAGGCGGAGAAAGTGTGCACGATGCCGCGCTTCACGCCGGACAGCGGCGCATGCGCCCTATTTTCCTGACGTCCTGTACCACCGCGCTGGGCGTTCTCCCCATGATTCTGAGCGGAGACCTCCTGTGGATGCCCATGGGCGTGGTTATCTGCTTTGGAACCTTGCTCACCATCTTCCTCATCACCCTGGTGATGCCGGTGTCCTACTGGCAACTGTTCAAAAATTCCCGCAAGAAATGAAATCCCGTTTGCTAATCACCGTCCTGCTTGCCTGGCTGCCGCTGAGTGCGGCGGCTCAGTCTCTGAGTCTGGAAGAATGCCTCTCGATGGCCAGTGAAAACGGGTATCAGTCCCGCCGCTCGTCGCTGTCGGTTGACATGGCCCGCGCACAGCGGAACGAAGCCCTCTGGGAATACTTCCCCCGCGTGTCCGTTACGGCCTTTGGCTACGACGCCCTTAACCCGCTTCTGCACCTTACGCTCCGGGACGTACTGGGCAATTCCGACGCAGCCAATGTCCTTCGCTCGGAAATAACGGACTGGGCCTATCAGAACGGCGTAAAACCCTACTACGACGCGTTCCGCAGCGGGTGGGGAAGCTCTGTTTCTGTGATTCAGCCCCTCTTTGCCGGCGGGCGCATCATTAACGGCAACCGCCTGGCCAGGCTGGGGGCCGATGCCGCCGTCCTTCAAGATTCCCTTGCCCGCACGACGCTCCGGGACAGCGTGGAAAACAAGTACTGGCGCATTGTGGCGCTGCAGGAAAAACGGGCCATCCTGAACCAAACGGCCGATTTTCTCTCCTCCCTGGACAAGGACCTCTCTTCTGCCGTTGAGGCTGGGTTGGCCCTGGAGACAGACCTCCTGCAGCTGCGCCTGAAAAAAGGAGAGCTGGAGGCGGGCCGATACATGTTGGAAGGCGGCCTGGCCCTCGCCAAAATGGATCTTTTCTCGGAAATCGGCTATCCTTACCGATATCAGGATCTTTCTTCCATAGAGTTGTCGGAAAGTCTGGAAGACCTTCCTTCCCCGACAGAGATTCTGAGACCGGACGTTTCTGCTACGCCTCAGTTCCGCCTGCTGGATATGCAGGTAGAGGCCACCAAATTGCAGAAGAAGATGGCGGTAGGGGAACTGTTGCCCCAAGTGGCTATAGGCGGCATGTATGGATACACGGCCCTTTCCCGGCCGCGTCCCGGCCGTTTCAACGGGGTGGTTTTTGCCACGCTCCAGATTCCCATAACCGACATGGGAAAAGCGCTGCAACGTTCCAAGCGCTACGATTACCAGGTAAAACAGGCCGCCCTGGATGCGGAATACCTGCAGGAAAAGCTCCAGCTTCTGGAAGGAAAGCTGCGCCTGGAAATGGAGTCGGCCTGGAACCAGATGCAGGTTACGGCCGATGCAGTAGAGGTGGCCACTCAGCTGCTGGCCCAGATGCGCACCCAGTATGCCGCCGGCCGCATTACGGCCTCGGAACTGATGCGTGTCTCGCTGGAAGTAAACACTGCGCGGGAAAATCTTCTCTCCCGCCGCATAGCCTATCGCAAAGCCCTCAGAGCCTATCAGGCCTTACAGAGCTAAATCCACTAACACAATAGCGGCCATGGCCTCCACAATGACGGGAGTGCGCAGGGCAAAGCACACGTCGTGGCGGCCGGGAATGCCGGCCTTGGCAATGCTGGCGGTGGGTTTAAACGCTACGCGGAACACCACGGGATTGCCGTTGGTAATGCCGCCGTTCACGCCGCCGGCGTGATTGGTGATAGGAGGCTGGATGTGCTTGTGGCGGCCACAGCAGTGGTGTCCCTCCTCGTGTTCTCCGTGGCAGCCGCATTCGTGGCCCTCTTCATGATGGCAATCACATTCGTGCCCTTCTTCATGCTCTCCGTGACAGCACTGATGATCCGGGTCATCGTGATGGCACTTGTGTTCCGGGAAGGGGTCGTTGTGCTCGGATCCTTTCATGGCGCTGGCCGCAAAACCGTCCCCAAATTCAATTCCCCGCACGCCGGGAATGGCAAAGATGGCATGGGCCATCTGGCTTTCCACACTGTTCCAGAATGGTTCTCCCAGGCCGATGGGAAGCCCTTCCACGGTGCATTCCACCACGCCGCCCAGGGAGTCTCCCTCGGCCTGCGCAGCCTTGAGGGCCTCGGGCCATTGATCGGCCTCTTTGATGCCTCCAACGGCCACCAGCTGAGCGTGGAACTTGGCAAAATAGAGCATCTTCTTGGCCACAACGCCTGCCGCCACCACGCCCAGCGTGAGCCGGCCGCTGAAATGGCCGCCGCCGCGGGGGTCGTTAAAGCCGCCGTACTTGAGGTTAGCCGTGAAATCGGCATGGCCGGGACGGGGGTTCTTCCGGAACTGCTCGTAGTCTTCGCTGCGGGTGTTCTCGTTCTTGAAGAGGATGGTGAGCGGGGCGCCGGTGGTTTTGCCCTCAAACACGCCGGATACAATCTCCGGTTCATCGGCCTCCAGGCGGGGAGTGGTGCCCAGGGCGCCGGCCTTGCGACGGGCCAGGTCCTGCACAAAATCGGCTTCCGTAAGGGAAATGCCGGGCAGAACGCCGTCCAAGGTAACGCCGATGCGGGGGCCGTGGGACTCGCCAAAGATGCTTACTCTGAATTTATTGCCAAAAGTGTTCATAACTCGTTAAACAGTTCAAGGAATTGGGGGAAGGACTTGGCCACGCAGGCCTCGTCGTCAATGATAACCGGTTCGGAGGCGCCCAGGGCGGCCACCTTCAGAGCCATCACCATGCGGTGGTCTCCGTAGGAGACAAACTTGCCGCCTTTCAGGAGCTGTCCCGTGAGGATGCGCTGGGTAAGCCCCATGCCCTCAATGGTCATTTCGTCTTCTTCTATGCTCACCGGAACGCCCATTTGCTGCAGCATGGCGGAAATGGCGCTGGCGCGGTCGGTTTCTTTGTGGCGGAGCCGCTCAACGCCCTGCAGGCGCGTTACGCCGGGGCAGAAAGCCGCCAGAACGGCCACTATGGGGAAGAGGTCCGGACAGTTGTTGAGGTCTGCCTGGAAGGGGCTCAGTGGGGCGCGGCGCACGTGGATGGGGCCATTGGGGCTGTCCAGTTGAGACATGCTGGCGCCGGCCTCCATCAGGATATCCATGATGGAAATATCGGCCTGCAGGCTTTCGGTGTCCAGGCCTTCCACCTCCACGTCTCCGAATACGGCGCCCGCCACCAGGAAGGGTGCGGCTCCAGACCAGTCTGCCTCTATGGCAAAATCGGCCGCCTGATAGTGCTGGCCGCCTTTTATATGGAAGTTGATGCCCGTGCAAAGGCTCCAGTCCTGGGTTTCCAGGAAATCCTCGTCTCCTTCCATTTCGGAGCCCATCCGGATGCCAAACTTCTTGAGCACATCCACCGTAATGAACAGATAAGGAATGCTCCGCGGCTCATGCACGTAGAGGGCCGATTTCCCCTCGCACAGCGGCAGTGCCGCCAGCAGACCGGAAATAAGTTGAGAGCCGCCTTTGCCGGAAACATCTGCCCTGCCGGGGATGAGCGGACCGGCCACCTTCAGGGGGAGGTAGCAATCTACCTTCCTATCGTCGTTAACATTTTTGTTACTTTCGGGGTAGAGTCGTACGCCAAACGCCGCCATAATGTCGTGAGCGCTGGATAGAGGGCGCTGCAGCAGGGTTTTTTCTCCCGTTACCCGCACCGGCTCTTCCGACAGGGTGGCCAGCAGCGGAATTATGAGACGAGTGAGAAAACCGGACTCTCCGGTGTGCAATTCGGCCAGCTTCAGGCAGCCGGGTTGTGCGCCGATACCGGTGATAACAAGATTGTTACCTTTTGCCTCAATTCGGGCTCCCAGGGCCTTGGAAGCGGCAATTGCGCTCTCGTTGTCTCCGCAAGGAGTATAACCGCTTAAGTGAGAGGTTCCTTCGGCCAAGGCGGCCGCCACAATGGCCCGCTGGGCAAAACTCTTGGAGGAGGGCATGGGAAGGGCCGATGCCTTCACAAAGCGGAAGTCCTTGTACACGGCTTCCTGCATGGCCTCCGCCGTCCACTGGCCGGGAGCTGTAGCCTCTTCTTCGCTAAGACAGGCGTAGGTAAAAGGCGCGCCCTTTTTAAGCGCTTCCAGGCGCGAGGGCCGGCCTTCTTCACCCATGCAAAAGGCCACCAAGGTGCCGGGCTGGGCCTCCTGATAGAGGGCGGCGACGGTTTCATTATCGGCCTTAGAGTGGGCCGTAGTGACTATTTTCACCACCTCTCCGCCAAAGCTGCGGGCCCTTTCCACCAGGGATTGCAGCACGGGAAGAGAGGGCGTTTCTTCATAATTATGGTAGGAGCGGATGAGCACGGTTCCGGCGGCGCGGCAGGCCTCGCGAATGCGGCGCCCCACGGCGGCGGGGGCCTCCATTTCCAGATCCACATACTTGGCGCCGGCCTGGATGGCCCTCTCCAGGATATCCGGAGCTTCCGACTCTTCCTCCAGGCGGCAAGTGGCCACCAGGGGTACGTCGGAATCGGCAAACAGTTCCTCCATCTCTTCGTCTTCCAGGGCGCAGCGGTCCAGGCGGATTTCCGCCATTTCCACCGTCTGGAGGATGTCCAGAATCTCTTGATACTCTTTATTTTGAATGCTAACGCAAATCATCCATCGCCTCCTTTACGCTCATTTCTTTAATGACTACCTTGCCCGGTTCTTCCAGTAGGATCCACTTCACCTGGCCCTGGGCGGCCTTTTTGTCCAGTTCCATAGCTGCGGCCAGGTTTTCCAGCGGATATGGGCATTCGGTGGGCAGGCCCAGTGCTTTGAAATCGGCCTTCAACTGCGCTTCAAGGCCCTTTTTTGCCAGGCCGATGCGTTCTGAAAGCCGTGCCGCCAGGATAATGCCCATGGCCACGGCCTCGCCATGATGGATATCTTCCCCACGAGTCTGCGCCTCGTGCTCGATGGCATGACCGAAGGTGTGCCCCAGGTTCAGCTTGGCGCGGATGCCGTGCTCCTCAGGGTCCTGCGTCACAATATCGGCCTTAATCTGCGCCGCTTTTGTGATAAGCTCCTGCGAAACGCCCTTTTGGGCTTGCCGATAGGCTTCTGCGTCTCCGATAAGGAAGGTTTTGAGCAGTTCCGCCAGGCCTGCGCCGCTCTCCCGAGGCGGGAGGGTTTTGAGGACATCGGCACAGAGGAAGGTGTATTCCGGCATACGGAAGGCGCCCAGCATATTTTTGTAGCCGTCCAGGTTCACTCCGGTTTTTCCGCCGATGGCCGCGTCCACCTGCGCCAGTAACGTTGTGGGCAGGTTGGCGTAACGGATGCCGCGCTTGTAGATGGCGGCCGCAAAGCCGGTGATGTCCGTGGTGATGCCTCCGCCGATGGCCAGAAGGTACGCATTCCGCGAGGCCCCGGCCTCCAGCAGCTGCCGGCAAAGCGCCTGCACCGTCTCCAGGGTCTTGAGCTCCTCGGAGGTCTCAATGGCCAAAGCGGCTCTTACGTCATGCCCGGCTTGACCGGGCATCTCCTTCAGCGCCTGAAACACCTCTTCGGCCACCCAGGCCACGTTTTCATCGTAGATTACATAGAGCTCCGGTTCCTCCTTCAGGAAGGCGGAAACATCTGTAATATGGGCGAGTCCCTTAATCATAGACTACAAAGATAACCATAAAAAATGGCAGTTACCACTCTATTTCCACCTTCACGCCGTCGGGGTGGTTCGGGAAGCGGAGATAAATGGTTTTGCTGAATTGGTCCCAATCGGCCTGGCAGGCTTCTCCGTTCACCAAAACCTGAGTGGGAGAGGCTGGAAGCAGGATTCTCGTCACGTTCCAGGTTTCCGCGGGGCCTTTGCAAACATAGGAGAAGGAGTGACGGCCCTTTTTCTCCTCGTACGCCCGACTGGCGGCCGCCAGAATCTTCGGGGCCACGCCGGCCTTCTCTACATCGTAAAGCAGCGCCTGGGTACCTCTGGGAATTTTCGCCACCTCGTACACCGGAAGGGCCGGATCGTAAAGATCTATCAGGCAGCCTTCTTCCAACAGGCCGTCAAAATGGGTATACTCCCGCTCGTCCAGGGCCGCCACAATGCGGTAAGGGCCGCGGAGAACTCTGAAGGACCGGGGATGGACTTTCTTTACCAAGCCGTCCATAGCTTCCAACAGCGGTTTTTCCCCGTCTTCCGTAAGCACAAAGTCCTTGGGGTCCTGCCTTAGGATGCAAACCTGTCCTTTCCCATACGGATAGGTGCCGGCAGGGGCTCCGGCATCAATGCCCATCAGTTCAAACAGATGGTCTGCCGGGGCGGCGTAATGCTTGTCGCCGGTATTCCACCATTCCTGCACGGTCTGGAAGGGGTCCGTGTCCGTGCCGCAGTAGAGGATTTTTCCGCCGCCTTTCACCCAATCGGCCAAATACTTATGCGCCTGCGGGTCCATAGGCTTCATATTGGAATAGGTCATCAGCAGCACACCGACGCCGTCCAGAGCCTTTTTGTAACCCAGATTCTCCATATGCACCATTCCCACCCGGTGGCCGATTTTCATCAGAGGCAGCGCCAGGCCGAAAAAGTCGGAAAGGTAAGGGTCGTCATTCTGGAACATCAGGGAATTGGACATAAGAACGGCGTAGCGGGGAAGAAACGCCGACTCCTTGGGCATCTGCTGCAGCGCGTTGGTCATTACCTGCATCATGGAGGCGAAATCGGCCGGGATGCGGGACTTCTCGGAGGAACCGGCGCTCACGGGATAAAGTCTTTCATAAATGCGGGACGGCCAGGGCATAATTTCATACTGGTCAACCTGCGGATACATCAACTGGGCCGTAAACGTGGCCTGATAGTTCCGCTTATAGTCCTCCCAGTCACGCGAGGCGTCCTCAATAGGGTCCGTGAGGAACCAGAGCGTACGCCCGGTGGGGGCCGTCATGGAAGCCATACAGCCATATTCCAGGAAGGCCGATTCAAATACGCGTTCCTTCAGCACGCCCTTGTAGTAGTTGGGAGAACGGGAGGTACCCGTCCACACCTGGGCAATGTAGCCGTCCATACTCTCCATCGAGGCCAGGGAGGCTTCCGGGCTCACAATCTGCCACTTGGTATAGTTGATAAGCGAGTGGGTGGGAACGTAGCATTTAATGTCCCTTCCCAAGGTTTTTCCGTATTCCTTGGCATAGGTAAACGCCTCGTCCAGAGCCCGGTAGTACAGGTGATACTTGAGTTTTTGCGAAAGATAGGTGGCTTCCGGAGATTCGTCCTGCGGGCGCCAGAGGGTGCCGTAGAACGCCGCCCATTCTTTTTTGAAAGCTTCCGAATAGCCGGCGCGTGCCCAGAACTCGGGCTCCTCCAGGAAGATATGGTCCACGCCCGCATCTATCACTGGCTTGATGTGCTTCTCCTTGAAATACTTGAGATAATTCTCCGTGGGCACAATATAGGGAATCATTTTTCCGTGCCAGATGGTGTCCCCATTGGCTTCCACCTGCCCTTCGTCCAGGTGCCACTGGCCATCCCACTGCCCCGTAAAATAGTCCTGGTAACCGCCCCAGGCGATGCCGGTCATATAATAGGTATCATAGCCCCGTTCCCGCCAGCTCTGGAGGCGCTCCTGCAGGCTTTCGGGCGAAATGGTGCCATATACAATGGCGGCATCGGCCCGGGTATCCAGCGTGGGACGCCAGCCTACGCTGGTCTGGAAAGTGGTTTTAGCAGGGTCTTTTGCAGGACCGCAACAAACGACTACGGCAAGCAGTAAAGGAAGGACAATACGGCGCATACTCAGAAGATTTGCTTGCAAGTTAGTAATTTTTACCGTAATTTTGCAGTTCCATCAGCCCGGATGGCGGAATTGGTAGACGCGCTGGACTCAAAATCCTGTGGTAGCAATACCGTGCGGGTTCGATTCCCGCTCTGGGCACGGAACCGGAATCTCCAAATTTTTCTGGAGATTCCGGTTTTCTTATTAGCTTTGTTTTCAGGCAGATATCCCCGTTGAAAGTGTTAGAAGTAGGGGTTCGATAATTATTTTGTAACTTTGTATTTGCAAAGATTAATGTCCTTTTTTGATGTCATATTTTCACGGCGCAACAAGCCGAAGGAGGTTCCCAAGAAAACGGAGCCGACCATCGTCATGCCAGATGCGCCCACGCCGGAGTATGCGTCGCTCCTGCAGTTCACCCAGCGCATGAATTCACTACTGCTGGCTGATAAATACTTGGCCCGTAGCGACTATCGGCAGTTAATTGATGAATTTGCGGAGACCAATACCTTCTTTGCGAATCTCAAGACAGCCAAGACCCTGGGGTACTACTGCTCGGCTAATGGTATACAGGAGGCATCCATTGAAGCGTTCCTCCGCAACTATTCAGACCTTGCCAATCTGAAAGACGGTTCTGCCAGCATCCAGCAGCACAATCAGACTTATCTGCAGAAGCACCTCGTTTCGGAGAAACACTATCTCGACACGGTTCTTTCCAAAGTCGATCCGGCCATCTCCCTGGATGAAGAGCAGCGCAAGGTGGTCCTCACCGATGAAGATTATATGCTGGTAGTGGCTGGCGCAGGAGCCGGAAAGACTACCACGGTGGCCGCCAAAGTGAAATATCTTGTAGAGCGCAAAGGCGTCGCACCGGAGCAGATACTGGTGATATCGTTCACCAACAAAGCCGTGGGCGAACTCCGGGACAAGATTAACAAGGCCCTGAAAATCAACTGCCCGGTCACCACTTTCCATAAGACCGGTTATGCTATTCTTCGGAAACAGGATGCCGATAAGAAGAATGTTGTTGACAGCGGTTTTATGTTCGATGTCATCAACAACTATCTGAAGAACGATGTCCTCCGTGAGCCGGAAATGGTGAACAAACTGATCCTGTTCTTCGGCAGTTATTTTGATGCTCCATACGAGGGCGATGACCTTAACGCCTTCTTCAACTATATCTCGAGGGCCGATTTCTCCACGATGCGTTCCAATATGAACGAGTACGTGGAGACCATTACCAACAAGCGTACCGGCAAGGCCATCACCATCAACTACGAGTCGCTGCGTTCAGTTCAGGAGGTCCGGATAGCTAACTTCTTGTACCTCAACAAGGTTGACTACGAATACGAGAAGATTTATCCCTATAGTTTCCGGAAATCTCACAAGCCCTACACCCCTGACTTCACCATCAAGCAGGGCGACAGGACCATCTACATCGAGCACTTTGGCATCACGGAAGACGGTACCCATAATCGCTACTCTAAAGCCGAACTGGAGCACTATAAGAAGGAAGTCAACGACAAGATTCAGTTCCACCGTGACCACGGCACAGAACTTATCTATACCTTCTCCCAGTACAAGGATGGACGCCCCCTGCTCGACCACTTGAAGGAACAGCTTATCGCAGCCGGCATCACCCTGGAGCCCCGTTCCGAACAGGAGGTCTATCAGAAGATTGTCTCCACCGAGGAGAATAAATACATCCTCAAACTGGTCCGTCTGCTATGCACCTTCATCCAGAACTTCAAGACCAACGGCTACGACACCGATAAGTTCCGTGAAATGCAGTGGATGACCGATAACGTCCGCACCAAACTCTTCCTGGACGTATGTCACCAGTGCTACCTGGAATACTCCAAGAAGTTGAAGGAGCGTGGTGCTGTGGACTTCGAGGATATGATAAACGATTCTGCCAAGATTCTGCAAGAGCAGCAGGATATGGGCGAGAAACTGAACTTCAAGTACATCATCATCGATGAATACCAGGACATCTCCCGGCAGCGTTTTGACCTTGCTCGGGCCCTGTCCCAGATATGCGATGCCAGGATAATTGCCGTGGGAGACGACTGGCAGTCCATCTATGCCTACGCTGGCTCCGACATCACCCTCTTCACCCACTTTGCCGAGATTATGGGCTACGGCGAAGAATTGAAGATAACCAAGACCTACCGCAACTCGCAGGAGGTTATTGACATCGCCGGCAGTTTCATCCAGAAGAATTCCTCCCAGATTCAGAAGTCGCTCATCAGCCCCAAGCACATCGATTTCCCTATCATCATAGAGGCATATTCCGAGGACGGCGACAAGAAAGACCTCGAAGGAAAGGGGGGAAAGTTCTTCCTGCAGGCACAGGCTGTAGAGCGCTGCATCGGCCAGATAATGGAAGCAAACGAAAAGGAAGGTAAACCGGCGAACTCCTCCATCCTTCTCATCGGCCGATATGGATTCGATGCCTTCAACCTTAGCCGCAGCGGACTCTTCGCCTATTTCGAGAACACCGGTGATGTCAAGTCGAGGGCTTATCCAAAAGCCAAACTCACGTTCCTCACTGCCCACCGTTCTAAAGGCTTGGGTTACGATAATGTCGTCATCATCAACGCCGTGAATGCCACATACGGATTCCCATCCAAGATTGAAGACGATCCAGTGATGAAACTGGTCATCCGTGAGGACCGCACCATAGAGTATGCCGAAGAGCGCCGTCTGTTCTATGTGGCGATGACACGCACCAAGAATAGAGTTTATATCGCAGTACCTCAGCAGCGCCCGTCCCGCTTCGTGGCAGAACTGGTACAGGAATATGATAAAGTCTGCGTCAACGGAGAACTGGACATCTCAAAGACCGACTCGCCGGATATTTCGATGATTAAACGCTGCCCCGTTTGCGGTTACCCGCTCCAGTACAAGCACAAGAAAGACTTCGGCCTCCGCCTCTGGATATGCACCAACGAACCGGAAATCTGTGACTTCATGACCAATGACCTCTCTGGCGGCATTCTGCAAATACTAAAGTGCGACTGCTGTAAGGACGGCTATCTGATTGTCCGAAAGAAAGACTACCAGCCGTTCCTTGGCTGTACGAACTATGAGGAAGACAAGAGTGGTTGCAACCGCAGAATAAACCTGACCTACTATGAGAATATGCTAAAGCGAGGCGAAATCGAGCTATAGCTTGAAAAGGTTATCAAGGATAAAGTGCTGCGCGTTGGCATCATAAGATATAGCAAGATACTGTCCCTGGGAGCCATCTCTCCATGCGGATGTCATGCCGACGGATGTTCCGAGTTCTGTCGGAGCCTTGTATTTACGGCCATCGCTACTTTGCTGCTCCACCAGGTATCCAACCGATACCAGCCACTGAGTTACCTTTGATGCGGCCAGAGGCTGCATATTTTCAGGAATTACCTTGTTGATCTCCTTGACGAACATAGCAATCCCAGTTCTTTCCGCGATATAGACCTTTGACGCAATCTCCGGGGTAAGTTGGAACTCCAAATCATACTGCTTTTGCTGGGAAGGCTTCTTCTTGCCAACACCTTCAAGCAGGCTGGACACATAGAACAGGCAGCGGGAGATGTGAACGTTATTCACGATATCGCTATCAGGGAGAATACTGCCATCAATTGGATTCATCCCGTTGGCAAGTTTATTAATCCAGTCAATGGCAACTTTAACCCTGTTTTGGTCTATTGTAGCACTCATTGTCGTGTAAAGGAAATAATAATGAAATAATTGGTTATTGCTCTTCTATCTCTTTTGGCGTTTCTGTGGAATTCAGAGTCTTTGCGTTCTTTGAGGAAATGATGCTTTTGCCAAGCTGGTCTTCTAAGGCTTCTCGAGCAACTTTGGCAACACCTCCTCCCCTGCGGGCAATATTGATGCTATGGGCTATTGTTTCCGGGTCTTCATTCTGCGAAATCTCTCTGGTTGCCACCTCGGCCAAGGTAGTAAGAGCGCTTTCCGTATCAGTCATATTGTCTCGAAGGTTCTCTTTTTTCAAGCCTTTGAGATGCTTATACTCCTTTGCTGACATGCCTGACCAGACTTCATAAATGGCATTAGTTAGGATTGCATATTGCTTTTCTTTCACGCCTACACGCTTCCACTCATCAGTAAGTTTTTTTCGTTCTTTCTTTCCCTGAAGTCGTTGATTGATCCACTCCTCCGAATATCCCTTTCGCCGATACATATCAATGGCCCGGTCGATGGATAATTCCGGATCTATCATTTCATCAATCCGCTCGCTCGATACTCGCGCGATCCACAACTTTATAGGTTCAACTTTGGGTGATGGTATTGATTGGACAAGGCGGAAAAGCTGCTCTTGGTCGGCCACATCTGTGGCGTACATCTTTCCATCCGCAGACTTCATTTTCAGTTGTCCGATTTTTTCGGACAACTTACTTCCTTCTGCTAGAAGTTTCCGCTTTAGGTCAGACCAATACTTTCTAGGGCGATCTGTCTCCACAAGCGCGGCAATGATATCGATAACGGAGAAATACCACTTCTCCTCTGCATCGTTCCAAGCAGTTCTTATCAGCTTCTCTCCAAATAGTTGTATTTGTTCCAAGTTCGACATAACCATATGTGTTAGTTCTACAAATCTACGAAACAGAATCTTCTGTTGCAAGAGGAAAATGCTTCGGATCCGGCAAAAACTCATGCACTCCCCACAACCGCTCAAGACCCTCCAACAAAAGGTTCGAGAATACCACGGTTAGGCTTCCAACCCGGCCTGAAGGACGGCATCTTTGTATTTTCGGGAGACGGGGAGTTCGGCAGGGCCCACGGAAACGGTGTCCGGAGTGGACATGCGGGCGTGAGAGCGGTTCACCAGGTAGGAGCGGTGGATGCGGAGGAAGCCTTCGCCCAAAAGGTTCTCCCACTGGCTGATGCCGGTCTTGTTTCGATAGGTGTCCCCGGTCAGGGTGATCACCTTAACCTCCGTGTCGTTTGATTCGATATAGGCGATATCGGCCACCTTGAGCGTGACGCTTTTCCTGTCGGAGAAGAAGGTTATATCCCGCTCGGAGAGGGGGTATTTCCGGGAAAGCCACCGGGCCCAGAAATAGTCTCCGATGGAAAGGACCGTGAGAATAAGGGCCAGGAAAACCGGATTGATGAGCATGGGAGGCACGTCTTTCTGGGCATGCACATAGCCCTGAGTAATGGTGGTCCACACAAACTGGTGAAGTGTTACGATGAGCAGAACCACCGTGAGCAGGACGGCCAAAGACAAGTACACTTTATCTATGGGCCGATGTGCCTTGGGCATCAAAATCTCCAGCGCCAGGGCGCAAGGGCAGAAGACAAGGCCGATGAGAATGGCCTGGCCCGGAGTATAATCCAGGCTCACCAGGATGACGGCCAGCAGGGCTACCGCCAAAATCCAATAGGCTATTCTTCCGAGTACTCTCATGCAGTACAAAAATACGTTATTTCCCTTTCGTCTGCAAGCCAAAATGTTCCAGAGTGGGTTTTGACAGGGCCGGAAGGGGTTTCAATTTTGGAAATAAGGGCGGGCCCTGCGTAACTTTGCAGCAAACCAAAACGCGAATTTTTATGAAAGAAGAACTCTATTACGTAGTGGACTCCCTGGGCGTGGCCCAGCCGGAGATCATGGAGGAGCCCGGCTGGTCCCTTACCCAAACCTTCGTAGAGGGCGGAATGGGAGGAATGATTGTGATTACCATTTTCCTCATCGGCCTTTTCATTGCAGCCTGGAAGGCCCCCAAATGGGTGAAAGAAATTGGCCTGGGCGCCCTTGTCTTTGCCATTTTTTGGACTCTTAGCGGTTTATATCAAATGTTCGGGGCCATTCAAATCGTTGGTGATGCCCCCTTTTCCGTTATTTGCGGAGGTATACGAGTGGCTATGATAGGCACCTTTTATGGCCTCATCGTCTACTTCATCTCCCTGGTGATACGGGTGATACAAAAACCGAGGATTTAAATCCAAAAGAGACCGTACGGCCTCTTTTTTTGTGCCCCGGCAGTTTTCAAAAAAAGCAGTATCTTTGTATGGTTATGTCCGAAGACAAGAAAATCATACAGGAGTTCACTTCCGGCGAGTACAAAGAAGGCTTTGTAACCGACGTGGAGCAGGAGTTCATCCCCAAGGGCCTGAACGAGGAGATTGTGCGCATGATATCGGCCCGGAAGGAAGAGCCTCAGTGGCTGCTGGAATTCCGTCTGGACGCCCTTCGCAAATGGCAGAATATGCCGCAGCCGGACTGGGCGCACCTGGACATGCCGGAAATTGATTTTCAGGACATTATCTACTTTGCGGCCCCCAAGAAAGACAAGGACCGTCCCAAGGAGATAGACCCCAAGCTGGCCGAAACCTTTGACAAGCTGGGCATTCCCCTCAAGGAGCGGGATGTGCTGGCGGGCGTAGTGGCCGTGGACGCGGTTTTCGATTCCGTTTCGGTTACCACCACCTTCCGCAAAACCCTGGCGGAAAAAGGCATCATCTTCTGCAGTTTCTCCGAGGCCGTGAAAGAGCATCCGGACCTGGTACGCAAGTACTTAGCCTCCGTGGTGCCGGCTTCCGACAACTACTTTGCCGCGCTGAATAGCGCCGTCTTCTCCGACGGTTCCTTCTGCTACATCCCCAAGGGCGTCCGCTGCCCCATGGAGCTTAGCAGCTACTTCCGCATTAACGCAAAGGGCACCGGCCAGTTCGAGCGCACGCTCATAGTGGCCGATGAAGACTCCTACGTAAGCTACATGGAAGGTTGTACCGCCCCCATGCGAGACGAACAGCAGTTGCATGCCGCCGTAGTGGAAATCATAGTAGAGAAAGGGGCCGATGTCAAATATTCCACCGTGCAGAACTGGTACCCCGGAGATGCCGAAGGCAAAGGCGGCATCCTGAACCTGGTGACCAAGCGCGGAATCTGCAAGGGAGACGGAAGTCACCTGAGCTGGACGCAGGTGGAAACCGGTAGCGCCATCACCTGGAAATACCCCTCTACTATACTAAAAGGAGATTATAGCAGCAGCGAGTTCTACTCCGTTGCCGTCACCAACAATCACCAGCAGGCCGACACGGGCACCAAGATGGTCCACCTAGGCCGGGGCACCAAGAGCCGCATCGTGAGCAAGGGCATATCGGCCGGCGTTAGCCAAAACAGCTACCGCGGCCTGGTGCGCATGGGCAAGAACGCGCAGAATGCCCGTAACTTCTCCCAGTGCGACAGCCTGCTCATCGGCTCCCGCTGCGGGGCCCATACCTTCCCCGTGATCCAAAGCCAGAACCCCACGGCTACGGTAGAGCACGAGGCCACCACCTCCAAGATTTCCGAAGACCAGCTGTTCTATTGCAACCAGCGTGGAATTGGCCCGGAGGATGCTGTCGGCCTTATTGTGAATGGTTATGCCCGCGAAGTTCTGAGCCGTCTCCCCATGGAATTTGCCGTTGAGGCCCAGAAGCTCCTGCAGGTATCCCTGGAAGGCTCCGTAGGATAATAAAACGAACTGAATATAAATATGTTTGATTGGTTAGACATAGTACTCTTTGAGTTGGCGGGCCGCCCGGTACTGCTCATAGACTTTGTGAGCTCCCTGCTGGGTCTTACCTGCGTGTTCCTGGCCGGCCGAAACTCCAAATACAACTTCTGGGTGGGCTACCTGTACACGGCCGCCCTGTTCCTGCTTTTCTGGAACAAGAACCTGTACGCCAACCTGCTGCTGCAGCCAGTGTCGCTGGCTATCAATATCATGGGCCACTATCACTGGACGCATCCCAAGAGCTCGGAACGCAGCTCACAGGACCACAAGTCCCTGCGGGTCTCCATGCTCAGCGGCCAGGAACGGGTGCTCTGCGTATTGGGCGTGCTGCTGGTGGCCTTTGCCTGGGGCTGGCTGCTGGATACGCTCTTCCCCTCAGACCCTCACCCCTACCTGGATTCCGTGGTGACGGCCCTCATCCTGCTGGCCCAGCTTCTGAGTTCCCTCAAGAAGTGGGATTGCTGGATTGTGTGGCTGGCGGTGAATGTTACGCAAATCATCCTGCACCTGAGCGTGGGCAACGTATTCATGCCCATTGTGTGCACCCTTTACCTGGTGAACGGCCTGTGGTCGCTCATCACCTGGATCAAGTTATATAGAAAGAATGGATAAGTTGCTTGAAATACACAACCTGCACGCCCGTGTAGAAGACAAGGAAATCCTTCGGGGAATCAATTTGGAGATAGGCCCCGGAGAGGTGCACGCCATCATGGGCCCCAACGGTGCCGGAAAAAGCACCCTGGGAGCCGTGCTCACGGGTAAACCCGGTTACGAGGTTACAGAGGGAAGCATCCTGTATAAAGGACAGGATTTGCTGGCCATGGCACCCGAAGAGCGCGCCTGGGCCGGCCTGTTCCTCAGTTTCCAGTACCCGGTGGAAATCCCCGGCGTCACCATTACCGCCTTCATGAAAGCCGCGGTGAACGCCAAGCGCAAGGCTGCCGGGCAGCCCGAAATGAAAGCCGGAGACTTCCTCAAACTCATGAAGGAGAAGATGGCCTTCGTGCAGATGAAGCCGGAATTCGCCAAACGGGAAGTGAACGTGGGCTTCAGCGGCGGTGAAAAGAAACGCAACGAAATCTTCCAGATGGCCCTGCTGGAGCCGGATCTCTCCCTCCTGGACGAGACCGACAGCGGCCTGGACGTAGATGCTCTCAAGATTGTGGCCGATGGCGTCAATGCCCTCCGAAGCCCTTCCAAGAGCGCCATCATCGTCACTCACTACCAGAAGCTTCTGGAATACGTGCAGCCGGACGTGGTGCACGTGCTCAAGGCCGGCCAGATAGTGAAAACCGGCGGCCGGGAACTCATCGATGCCATTGAAACCAAGGGATTTGACCAGTTCTAGCATGGGCCACGGACATTATATCGCACCCCCGAAAGGGCAATACCAGGTACAGGCCGGAGAGGTCCTGAACCTGCAGTTCGTGGTGCTGCCGGGAGAATCGCGGGACATAGACGTGTCTGTGGACCTCCTGGGTCCGGGAGCCGAGGCCCATCTCAAGGGCTTGTATCTGTGCAAGGCCGATGAAAAGGTGAACTTCCGCATAGTGATGCATCACTGCGCCCCGGGCTGCAAGAGCACCCAGCTGTTCAACGGCATTGCCGGCGGAGAGGCCCAGGTAAGTTTCCACGGCACCATTGTGGTGGCCCCGGAAGCCCAGCAGACGGAAGCCTATCAGGAGAACCACAACATTGTGCTCACCCCGGAAGCGAAAGTGACCACCCAGCCCCAGCTGGAAATCTATGCCGATGATGTGAAGTGCTCCCACGGGGCCACCGTCGGCCAACTCAATGAAGACGAGCTCTTTTACATGCGCTCCCGCGGCATTCCGGAATCCGAGGCCAAAACCCTCCAGATGTTATCCTTCCTGTCTCCGGTGGTACCGGAAGGCCGGGAAGAAGAAATAGAACAAGCCATCAGAACCCTTTAAATTAAACCCGATTATGAAGAAATTGATTGCTATCCTCTGCTTCGCGCTGGCCTTTGTGCCCGCCCAGAAGCTCTTTGCCCAGAAGTTCAGCATTGGTGCAGGAACCTCCTCCCACGGCTATGTATTCCACGGCGACAATGAAAGCAAAGCAGCTGTCGCTCCCGGCCTGTCCATCGATTTTGAGGCCACTTTCCCGGTGAGCAAGGTATTCGGCGTGGCCGCCGGCGCCTCCCTTACAGGTGTTGCCGGTTACCATTTTGGCGGTAACGACGCTCTCAACCTGGGAGAAATCTACCTGGACGTTCCCGTACGCGCCCGTTTCGACATCCCTGTGGGCGGCCGTAACAACCTGTTCCTGTTTACCGGCCCCGTGCTGTCGGTCAATCTGGTATCCATTGACGCCCACGCATCCGGAACCACCAGCAACTACGACACCAACAAGGATCTCCGCCGCTTCGACGTAATGTTCGGCTTTGGCGTAGGCATTGACATCATCGAGCACATCCGTGTGGCTCTGGGCTTTGACTACGGCCTTCTGGACCGCCTTGCCTCTGCCAACGAGAAGTGCCATCACAGCCAGCTCAAGCTGGGTGTCCAGTACATTTTCTAGTAAAGAATTCATTATCTTTGCGGTATGCATCGTAGCATCCGCCATATTGGACGTTGGGTGGCGACGGCCTTTCTGGCCGTCTCCTGCCTGGCGCAACCGCATACAGACCGCAAGACACAGGCCCTGCTGAACGAACTGGACGGCTACCTGGCGCTGCGGGAGGCGTATGCCGCCAAAAAGGAAAACCAACTGGATGTTTACAGACAGCTGGCCCTGGCCACCACAGATCCGGTCCGGCGATATGAGCTGGATATGTTAACGGCCACCGAGTATTTCGCGTTCAGCTTTGATTCCACCCAAGCCTATTTGAAACAGTGTCAGGCTCTGGCTACCAAAATGGCCGACAGGGACCGCCACAACCAGGCTTCCATTATGCTGGGCCATCTGTACGACAAGGCCGGTAACTACCTGGAGGCCACCCAAATCCTCTACAACCAAATAGACACAGCCTCTTTGTCGGAAGAGCTGAAGGCAGAGTATTACTGGACACTTTACGATTACAGCAAGGATATGGCGGGCAACTCCGGCATGGTGGAACGTATGTCCATCCCGCCGGCCGCCACTTTTCGCTCCCGGCTTCTTGAAACACTTCCCGCCCATTCCGCCCGCTGGCGTGCCCTGCTAAGAGACCAGTTCCTGGATGAAGGGCGCATAGACCAGGCAGACAGCGTGAGTCGTATTCTGGTTCAGAGTGTGAAACCTGAGGACAGAGATTTCGCCATCCACGCCTTCTTTCAGTCAGAAATTGCCGAGAGGAGGGGAGACCAGGCCGAAAGGATGTATTGGCTCATCAAATCGGCGGAGTGTGACTTGATTAATGCCGTGAGGGACTACGCATCTCTCACTATGGTGGCCCAGCTCATTCTTTCCACGGACGTGGACCGCTCGTTTCGCTATCTGCGAATTGCGCAGGAGGATGCCCTTTCCTATAATGCAAAACTTCGCCCCTGGCAAATTTCCCGTTTCCTGATGGAAGTGGAAGATGCTTATTCGCGCAGGCAGGACCACGTGAGCCGAACCAGCAAGATAGCTGCCGTTTTTCTGGCTTTTCTGGTGCTGGTACTCTCTATTCTTACGCGCCTTTGGGTGCGCCGTTCACGCAAATTGGCCCGAATGAGTCGAGATTTGGAGGCGAGCAACGCTTCTTTGGCACAGGCCAATGCTACTCTCAATGGCCTGAACGAACAAATCTTGGAAGCCGGCCGGGTGAAGGAAAAGTATATTGTGAATTTCCTGCAGGGCCTTTCCGGCCAGATTTCCGTTATTCGTACAGAAGACAACCGTTTCCGTAACCTTCTAAAGCAGGGTAAAGCAGACCAGCTGCTCAAAGAGCTATCCATCAGCGGCCGCTCGGAGAAAGCCAGGGAAGAATTCTATGAAACCTTCGACAATACGTTCCTGGCCCTGTATCCCAACTTTGTATCACAGTTTAATTCTCTTCTTAAAGAAGAAGCCCGCGTGATTCCGCCCGAAGGAAAACTCACCACAGAGCAGCGCGTCTTTGCCTTAATCCTTCTGGGTGTGGACGACAGTAAGAAGATTGCCTCCATGTTGGATTACTCCGTGAGCACCATTTATAACTACAAAGTAGCCATAAAAAATGCTGGTCTGGGAGACCGCGAAACCTTCGAAGAAAGAGTGAAAGCCCTGGGAAAGTAACTAATCGTTCACTACTTTTCCAATTCATTTTGTAACAAATAACCGCCTGTTTTTCAGGCGGTTTTATTTTTAATCCCACTACTTTTGTTTTCCAAAGAGCAGGCCCTATAAATAAACTCCATATTTTTGCACCAGACCCAGTGTCGCAAAACCCAATTAATTAACAAATAACCAAAAAACGCACAACTAATCCAAACGCGTATGAAAAAAATTGCTACCTTAATCCTTTCTTTAGGATTGAGTCTGGTTGCAATGGCTCAGGGACTCTCCGTTAAAGGTGTAGTCCTGGATGCTGCCAACCAGCCCATCGTAGGAGCGTTTGTGGTGGAGGCAGGAACCGGCAATGGTACCATGACCGACGTGGACGGAGCTTTCTCCATCCGTGTGGCCAAAGGTGCTGTTCTCGAGGTCTCCTGCGTCGGCTATCAGACGCAGCAAGTCACTGTAAACGGTGACCAGAATCTTACTGTGGTCCTTCAGGACGACACCCAGATGCTGGAAGAGACCGTCGTAGTTGGTTACGGCGTGCAGAAAAAGAGCGTTGTGACGGCCTCCATCTCCAAAGTGGACGGAGAAGCCCTCAACACCGTGCGCGCTTCTACTGTAAACGATGCCCTCAAGGGTAAAGTTTCCGGTGTTCAGATTACCCAGGCCTCCGGTCAGCCGGGCTCCGGCTCCCAGATCAAGATCCGTGGTATCGGCACCGTGAACAATTCCGATCCTCTTTATATTGTGGACGGAATGCCCGTTGACGGCGGTATCGATTACCTGAATCCTACCGACATTGCCTCCGTGGAAATCCTCAAGGATGCTGCTTCCGCTGCCATTTACGGTGCCCGCGCCGCCAACGGTGTGGTGCTGGTTACCACCAAGAATGGCAAGAAGGGCCAGGCTTCCATTACTTATAATGGTAGCTACGGCTGGCAGAATCCCTGGCGCAAGAAAGAGGTCCTCGACGCCACCGAGTACATGGTGATCATGAACGAAGCCCGCATCAACGATGGCGGCGCTCCGCTGTACACCCAGGCCGAAATAGCCGCTGCCGGAAAGGGCACCGATTGGCAGAACGAGACCTTCAACTACAATGCCCCCATCACGCAGCACCAGCTGTCCGTGAGCGGCGGTACCGAAAAAGCCACGTACTTTGTATCCCTGGGCTACTTCAAGCAGGACGGTATCGTGGGCGGTAACTACGGCAAGTCCAACTATGACCGTCTGTCCATCCGTTCCAACAACACCTACATTCCTTTTGAGTCCAAGGACCGCAATTTCCTGAACAAGTTGACCCTCTCGGCCAACATCGCTTACTCCAACATCAATGCTACGGGCATTACCACCAACTCCGAGTTCGGTTCCATCCTGGGCTCCGCCGTGGCTTTCAACCCCAGCATTCCTGTGTTTGCCAGCGAAGCGGAAGGCGCTGCCATTCTGGCTGCCCATCCCACCGCCATCGTGGCTTCCGACGGCCGTGTATACTCTCTCCCTCCCACCGGTTATCAGGAACTGACCAACCCGGTGGCCAACCTGGACACCCCGTCCAACACGCTCTATAAGACCCACAAGATCGTGGCCAACTTCGGCGCCGAACTGGATATCCTCCCCGGCCTCAAGTTCAAGACCAGCTACGGTGTAGACCTCTCCTTCTGGCGCAACCGCGGCTATGGCTTCGAGCAGTACAAGAGCTCTATGAACCAGACGCTTACCAGCTGGGTCAATATGGGTATGAACGAAGGCCTCCGCTGGCAGGTAGAAAACTACTTCTCCTACAACAAGCAGTTTGGCAAGCACAATCTGTCCGTTGTTCTGGGCCAGTCTGCCATGAGCTATTCCTATACTTATGTGTCCGGTTCGGACTACAAGCTCAAGGAATCCAATCCCAGCATGGCTTACATCGACTCCGCCATCGGCGCTACCGATGACGAGCGCACCAGCGGCGGTACCGGCGGCTACGACTATCAGCGTCTGGCTTCCTACTTCGGCCGTATCGACTACAACTTTGACGAGCGTTATATGGTGGAATTCACCATCCGTCGTGACGGTTCTTCCCGTTTCGGCCCCGGTCACAAGTGGGCTACCTTCCCCGCCGCTTCCGTGGGTTGGAACCTTTCCAACGAACCTTGGTTCCATGCTCCCTCCTGGATCAACCAGATTAAGTTCCGCGCCAGCTGGGGTAAGAACGGTAACGAGAATATCGGTAACTTCCGCTATGCTTCCCTGATGGATACCGGCCAGGAGTACTACTTCGGCAACGAAGGTACCAACGGTACGGTTCAGTCCGGTTCCTCTCCTGCAGCCCTGGCCAATCCCACCATCCGTTGGGAAGAGTCCGAGCAGCTGGACCTGGGCTTCGACACCCGCCTGTTCGGTGATAAGTTCACCTTCGGCTTTGATTTCTACAATAAGAAGACCAACGGTATGCTCATGGACAAGCCCATCCCCGCCTATGTGGGCCAGGGCGCTCCCATGTCCAACCTGGGTGATATGCGTAACTGGGGTTACGAATTCGAAATCGGCTGGCAGCAGCAGGTTGGCGACTTCCACTACTCCATCAACGCCAATGCTTCCCTGCTCCGCAACCGCCTGATCAACCTGGGCAACGAGTCCGGTGAGGCTGTTTACCAGAGCAACGGTGCTTCCGGTGTAGGTGACTATGTAAAGGGTTCCAACGGTGAAGTCTGGCCTTATTTCTATGGTATGAAGACCGACGGTCTGTTCCAGAACTGGGATGAGGTTTACGCTTACAAGAACAAGGATGGCGGACTCATGCAGCCCAACGCCCAGCCCGGTGATGTCCGCTTTGTGGACTTCAACCAGGACGGTTATGTAAACGACGACGACCGTACCAAGATTGGTAAGGGTATGCCCGACTGGACCTATGGTATCACCATGGCCGCCGAATGGAAGGGCATCGACCTGAACCTGTTCTTCCAGGGCTCCATCGGCAACCAGATCTTCGACTATTCCATGCGTGGTGACGTTCCTGCGATGAACCGTCCCGCCTGGATCCTGGACCGCTGGATTGGCGAGGGTACCTCCAACCGGATTCCCCGTATGACCAATGCCAACCCCAACCAGAACTGGCGTTCTTCCGACCTTTGGGTCAAGGATGGTTCGTTTATGCGCCTGAAGACCGCCCAGATCGGTTACACGCTTCCCGCCAAGATCCTCCGCGCTGTCTTTATCAAGAACCTGCGCTTCTATGTGGCCGGCGAGAACCTCCTCACCTTCACCAAGTATGATGGTTTCGATCCCGAAATGGCTTCCGATGGCTATACCACCATCGGCGTGGACCGCGGTATCTATCCTCAGTCCCGTACCATCACCGTGGGCGCCTCCATCACCTTCTAATCCTTTAAATGCAAGCGAATATGAAATTCTATAAGATTTTTGCAGTCGTTGCAGCCGCCGGTCTGATTCTTACCAGCTGCGGTGAGAAGTTCCTGACCGCTCACGCCACCCACCAGGGTGAAGCCGGTGCTGCTGCTACCGAGAGCGCTATCCAGTCTTATCTGACGGCTACTTATCAGCCGCTGCTGATGGACTCGTATGCGAACTACAACTACAATCACATCCTCCTGCTCTCCGACCTGCGTTCCGACGACATCTACAAGGGTGGCGGTGATGCCGGTGACCAGTCCTGGATGTACCATATGTCCCTGTTCCAGATTCCCGCTTCGGAAAGCCCGTCCGGCATCTGGTCCCTCTACTACACGGCCATTGCCCGCGCCAACAACACCCTGCTGGCCATTGACAATGCCATCGGTTTCGATTCCGACGCCGCCAAGCGCAAGCTCGCCGGTTATAAGGCCGAAGCCCTGTTCCTCCGTGCTTACTATCTCCACCATCTGTGGAAACTCTACGGCAACATTCCTTTCTTCACCGAGCCTCTGGAAGACCCGTTCATGGCCAAACAGAAGACCGCTGACGAAATCTATGCCGACATCATGACCGACATCGCCGCCGCCGAAGTGGCTGCTTCCGACGCCGGTGATGAGTTCCCGATGTTCACCAACGGCACTGCCAAGCAGGCCCGCGCCAACCTGGCCGCCCTGTACATGCTCAAGGCCCGTGTGGTGATGTACCAGAACGAGAAAGAGAAGTTCTCCGAGGTGGCTGCCGATATGGCCAAGATCATCACCAGCGAACGCTACAGCCTCATTGACTTTGACGGTCTGTGGACGGGCGCCGACGAGAATGACTTCACTCCCGAGTCCATCTTCGAGACCAACCAGGTTTCGGACGGTAAGCGTGACTGGGGTTCTGCCTGGACCGGTTGCGGTACCAACCTGCCGGCCTACATTTCCCCGAACGAACTGGCAGACCCTGTGTTCTGCGGTGGTTGGGGCTTTGGTCCTGTCCGCCAGGCCACTTGGGACATGTATGAGCCCGGTGATGTCCGCCGTGAAGGCTCCATCAACAAGTTTGCCGACGGAACTTATGGTCCCCGTTTCCAGAACACCGGCCTCTTCCAGAAGAAGTATGCCGCCCGTACGGCCCTGCGTTCGCCTATCGGTACGGTGGACCTGAACTATCCCAACAACCTCATCATCTTCCGTTACGCCGAGACCCTGCTCAACTATGCCGAGCTGGTGGGCGTCCTGGGTGCCACCCCTTCCAACGGCGTGACCCCTCAGGCTTGCCTGGACGAGGTCCGCTCCCGTGCCGGTCTGGGTTCCATCCCCGTGAGCCTCGACAACATCAAGGCCGAGCGCCGCAAGGAATTCGTGGGTGAGGGTATGCGTTTCTGGGACCTCATCCGTTGGGGTGATGCCGCTACCGTCCTTACCGAGAATGACGCCGCTCACCAGAGCGTCCGTACTTTCAATCCCGAGAAGGACAAGTACCTGCCCATTCCTCAAAGCGAAATGAGCCGTACCGCCGGTACCGGCGAGTTTGAACTCAAGCAGAACAAGGGTTATTAACAGATAAGCGTTATGAAGAATTTATTGAAAACTACTCTCCTTCTGGTTACGGCCGGAGCGCTTCTGTTCTCCTGTCGGCCCATGGACACCGATTCCCACAAGCTGGGACCGGCCCCCAAGGAAGATCAGCTGGCCTTTACCGCCACTCCTTCTACGGCCACTCCCAATATCATCGAGTTGCAGAACAGCTCCTCTGTGAGTGGCGTAGCCCTCTGGGATCTGGGTAACGGAACCACCGTAAAAGGTGACAAAGTTTCAGCCGCCTATCCTTTCAAGGGTGACTATACCATCACCATGTCCCTGTATACCACGGGCGGTGGTGCCTCCATCTCCAAGGTGATTACCATTGCCGAGGATGACTACAGCCTGCTGGATACCCCTGGCTTCAACGCCCTCACCGGCGGAGCCGAGGCCACGGAAGGTAAGACCTGGGTCTTTGCCAAGTATACGACCGGTCACTTTGGCGTAGACGATGTGAACAATGCCCCCAACGAGAATATCGGTGGTTGGTGGTGGGCCTGCCCTTCCAAAGGAAAGGAAGGCTGCTCCCTCTATGAGAATGAGTTCACCTTTATCCAGAAAGGCACCAAGCTCATCTGGAGCAACCAGGGCAACATCTACACCAACGAGAACGGCATGAACCACCTGGGCATCCCCGGCACCCCCAATCCGGAGGTAGGTGACTACGATGTGCCTTACGTGCCCGCCGACAACCTCACCTTCACCCTGGATGAGGACAACATGCTCCTCACCCTGAGCGGTGGTGCCTTCCTGGGCTTCTACACCGGAAAGAGCGAGTACCACATCATGACCCTCAATGAGCACGAGCTCATGGTCTGGTGCGGCAGCGAGGCCGAACCCGGCAACGCCTGGTACTTCATCTTCGTCCCCAAGGACGAGCTGGTAGAACCCGAGGTAGATCCCGAACCCGAACCGGATCCCAAGCCGGAATCCGAACCCGCCTGGTTCCGTCCTACCGCCCCCACCAACCTCATGCGTACCGCCATTGACTATGAGCAGTGGTTCAGCGGTGCCGACTGGGCCGGTGGCCTGGAAGCCGGTATTGCCATCAAGAACGACATCGTGATTACCGTTCCCGAAGGTGTAGGCGGTGGCGAATGGATGGGTCAGTTCAAAATCAAGACCCACATCCCGGCCGATGCCCGCGAGCGCTTTGACTTCTCCTGCAAGATCAAGTCCACCAACGCCGGTACCGCAACCGTCAAGATGACCAGCGAGGCCGATGGTGACGATAGCTACTTCTACGATGGCAATGTGGCCATCGGTGCCGGAGAGACCCTCCTCTTCGAGGCTCCCGACCATATGATGTACGACGCCCACGAAGGCATTCTCCTGGTCTTTGACTTTGGCCGTTTCCCGGCCGGTACGGTTGTTACCCTTTCTGACTTCTGCCTCCAGAGACACATTCCTCTGAGTGACAAGCCCGAGGTGGTGAACCTGTGGCCCGGTGCCGAGGTTTCCTTGAAGGAACTGTTCTTCTCCGATCCCAGCTGGGCCGGAGGACTGGATCCCCAGTTTACTCCCGGCGAAGGCAACAAGACCTTCGAACTCACCATTCCCGAAGGAATCGGCGGAAGTGAGTGGATGGGCCAGGTAAAACTGAGCACCAACATCGCCCTGCAGGCTTCTCACGAATATGAGTTCTCCTGCAAGGTAGAAGCAACGGATGCCTCTTCCTTTACCATCAAGCTCACCAACGACCCTGAGTCCGACGAAAAGGTGTGCTTCTATGACAACACCCTGCCTACCAAGAACGGCGTTGTCACCATCCGCAAGCAGGGCTTCAGCCCCGCTTCCGAGGACGTGGATGCAGCCTTCTTGATCTTCGACTTTGGCCGTACCCCTGCCGGTACCGTGATCAAAGTGAGCGACATTGTTCTTCAGGAATACGTGTATTAATTAATAGGTTGTGTAAGGGTGGCCAAAGGGCATGCTACATTTGGCCACCCTTTTTAACTTTGAAGAATGAAAAAGATGTTTTCTCTGCTTTCGGCCCTGCTTGTCCTGCTGTCTTGCCATGGCCCCCAGCCGGATCCCACGCCGGAACCCGCTAAAGCCAGCATTCAGTTTGCCGTTTCTCCTCTGACCCTGAACCCCGAAGGGGGTGAGGCCTCCGTCAAGGTGACGGCCAGCGCCACGTGGTCCATTACCACGGACGGACAGGATTGGTATGCCCTTTCATCGGCCTCCCAGGTTTATTCCGGAGAGAGCCTGATCAAGGTGACGGCCCAGCCCAACAATACGTCCAGCGCCCGCCAGGCTACGCTCAGTTTCCAGTCCGGAGACCAGAAGGCTACGCTTACGCTGAACCAGGGACTGTTTGTTCCGGAACTTACCTTCTCCGCTGCGGAAGTGGTGGGGGAAGGCGATGGAGGAGAGGTCGCGGTGACCACTTCTGCCAATGCCGTCTGGACGGTAGTAGAGGAAGACATCGACTATTGGTTCAGCCTTTCTCCCAAGGCCATTGCCAAGGGAAACGGCGACCTTAAAGTGAAATTTACCCGTAGCTATGTGGATCAGAAGCGTACCAGGCAGGTTCGTTTCCGCAGCGGAGACCACGAGAAAGTCCTCGTCGTTTCCCAGAAGGAAGGAGAGCCGGTTCCGGAGGGCGCTTATGTCCCCGAAGGCTACACGCTGGTGTGGCAAGATGATTTCTCCGAGACTTCGGATCATATTGTGGACAACTGGCGTTTCGAGGACTGGGCGCCCGGCCGCGTGAATAACGAGCTGCAGCGCTATGTCCCCAACGACCGCAGAACGGCCTTCACCAAAGACGGAGCCCTGAATATCGTGGCCCGCAAGGATGGCGGCCAGGTAATATCGGCCCGTATGAATTCCCGCCAGTCCTGGAAGTATGCTTATGTAGAGGCGGCTATCTGGCTGCCCAGGGGAAAGGGCACCTGGCCGGCATTCTGGATGATGCCCGACGATTTCTCCAAGGGCTGGCCGGACTGCGGCGAAATTGACATTATGGAAGAGGTGGGCGTGGTCCCCAATGAGACCTCTTCCTCCATCCATTGCAACGCGTATAATCATGTGAAAGGAACCCAGAAGACGGCCAAGCGGGATACCGCCGGTGCCGAGAACGAGTTCCACGTGTATGCCATGGAATGGACAGAGAATTATATCAAGACTTATGTGGACGGGAATCTCCTGCTGGAATTCAAGAACGACAAGGCAGGAAACGACAAAACCTGGCCCTTCAACAAGAGTTTTTACATTATCCTGAACCTGGCGTGGGGCGGAGACTGGGGCGGAATGCAGGGTGTAGACGAAAAGGCGCTGCCTTGCACCATGAAAGTAGACTATGTTCGGGTCTATAAAAAATAAGATATATGAAACGTACTAAATACCTTTTCCTTTCGGCCATCCTGGTGCTTGCTGTGGGCTGCAGCCCCAAAAAGGCAGGCACCATCGGGGCCGATGCCTCCGTGGAGAGCCGCGTAGAGGCTTTGCTGAGCCAGATGACCCTGGCCGAAAAGATTGGCCAGATGAACCAGGTCTCCGCCGGAGGTGACGTGGCAGGCTATGCCGAGGCGGTCCGCAAGGGCCAGGTGGGTTCCATCCTCAACGAGGTGGACCCCGTGAAACTGAACGAATTCCAGCGTCTGGCCGTGGAAGAGTCCCGCCTGGGTATCCCCATCCTGGTGGGCCGCGACGTGATTCACGGTTTCCACACGGTTTTCCCCATTCCGCTGGGACTGGCCGCTACCTTTGACCCCGCTCTTGTAGAGTGTGGCGCCCGTATCGCCGCCCTTGAAGCCACTTCCCAGGGTGTCCGCTGGACCTTCTCTCCTATGCTGGACATTGCCCGCGACCCCCGCTGGGGCCGCATTGCCGAAGGAAGCGGTGAAGACACCTACCTGGATTCCCGTATGGCCGTAGCCATGGTACGGGGCTACCAGGGCACCGAACTGGACAGCACGTCCATGGCCGCCTGCGTCAAGCACTTTGTGGGTTATGGCGCTGCAGAAGGAGGCCGTGACTACAACAGCACCTTCCTTACCGAACGCCAGCTGCGCAACATCTATCTCCCTCCCTTCGAGGCCGCCATCAAGGCCGGAGCCATGACGCTGATGACCTCTTTCAACGACAACGACGGTGTTCCCTCCACGGGCAATGCCTTTGTCCTGAAGCAGGTCCTGAGGGACGAATGGGGCTTTGACGGCCTGGTGGTCACCGACTGGAATTCGATGGGTGAAATGATCAACCACGGCTTTGGCGAAGACCGAAAGGATGTGGCCGAGAAGGCCGTGAACGCCGGTGTGGATATGGATATGATGACCTTCGGCTTTCTCTCTCACCTGGAAGAACTGGTGAAGAGCGGCGCCGTGAAGGAAAGCACCATTGACAACGCCGTTCGCAATATCCTTCGCGTAAAAATCCTGCTGGGCCTGTTTGAGAACCCTTATGTGGACGTTGAGGCCGCCAAGGCCGTCCAGTACGCCCCCGAGCACCTGGCAGCCGCCCAGAAGACCGCCGAAGAATCGGCCATCCTCCTAAAGAATGACGGCATCCTTCCCCTCCGCGGAAAGGGCCGCATCCTGGTCACCGGTCCCCTGGCCGACGCTCCCTACGAGCAGCTGGGAACCTGGGCCTTTGATGGCCAGAAAGAACACAGCGTAACTCCGCTGAAGGCTCTCCAGGAGCGTTTCCCCGGTCAGGTGAACTTTGTTCCCGGCTTGATGTACAGCCGCGAGAAGCGCCAGAACTTCAATGACGTGGTGGCCGCCGCCCGCGCTGCAGACGTAGTGCTGGCCTTCCTGGGCGAGGAAGCCATCCTCTCCGGTGAGGCCCACAGCCTGGCCGACCTGAACCTGATGGGCTCCCAGAGCGATCTTCTGGCCGCCCTGAAGGCTACCGGAAAGCCCGTTGTGGCCGTCATTATGGCCGGCCGTCCGCTCACCATCGAGCGGGATCTGCCCAACGTGGATGCCCTGCTCTACAGCTTTCATCCCGGCACCATGGGCGGCCCGGCCCTGGCCAATCTGCTTACCGGCGAGGCCAACCCTTCCGGCAAGACCCCCGTCACGTTCCTGCGCACCGTAGGCCAGGCCCCCCTGTATTACAATCATAATATGACGGGCCGACCTTACAACGGCGAGACGCTGCTGGAAGACATCGAAGAGGGAGCCGCTCAGACATCCCTGGGTAATACCTCCTATTACCTGGACTACGGCGCCTATCCGCTCTTCCCCTTCGGCTTCGGCCTCAGTTATACCACTTTCGCTTATTCGCAGCCTTCTCTGGACAAGACGGAGTATGGTGTCAACGATAAGATCAAGATTTCCTTCACGCTTTCCAACGCCGGAAAGTATAAAGGAACTGAAGTAGCACAGGTTTATGTAAGGGATTTGGTTGGTTCCCTTACCCGCCCTGTCAAGGAGCTCAAGTACTTTGAAAGGGTTGAGCTCAATCCGGGAGAGTCCCGCGACCTTACCTTCGAACTCCCCGTGAGCGACCTGGCCTTCTTTGGCCTGGACGGGGAGAAGAAGGTGGAGGCCGGTGCTTTCCATCTGTGGGTAGCAGGAAACAGCAACACCGGAGAGCCCGTTCACTTTAGCGTAAAATAAGAATGAGAATGATACCGTTTACAACGGCTCTGCTGGTGCTGGCGCTTTCCTGCCAGTCCCTCCCTCCTGATTCGGGTTCCCAGACGGAACCCGAATCTGATAAAGGGCAGGCCTCCGTTTATACTACCAATACGGCTACCCTCCGTTTCCAGGAGAGTCAGCTTCCCGTGAATGAGCCCGCAGCAGGGGATGCCTTCAATGTGACGCTTACCGGAAAGACCTTCCAGACCGTGGAGGGCTTCGGCCTGGCCATCACCCAGGCCTCCTGCTACAATCTGCTGCAAATGCCGGAGGAAGACCGTCAGAAGTTCCTGGAAGAGGTGTTCAGCCGCTCCAAGGGCCTGGGATCCTCCCTGGTGAGGGTCTGCATAGGCGGTTCGGACTTTTCCCTGGACGAGTTCACCTGGTGTGACCAGCCGGGAATGGAGAACTTTGCCATCCATCCCCTGGACAAACAGTACCTATTTCCCATCCTGGACCAGATTTACGCCATCAATCCTGCCGTTAAGATCATAGCTTCCCCCTGGAGCTGTCCGCGCTGGATGAAGATGGGGGAGGACGGCTCCCTGCCGTATGACAAATGGACCGGCGGCCGTCTGAATCCGCTCCGCTACCAGGATTATGCCCAGTACTTTGTGAAATGGATTCAGGCTATGGAGGGCCGAGGCTACCACATCCACGCCGTTACGCTTCAGAATGAACCCCTTAACCGGGGCAACTCCATGTCGCTGTATATGCCCTGGGAAGATCAGTTGGATTTTATCAAGACAGCGGTGGGTCCTGCCTTCCGTGAAGCGGGGATTAAGGCCCGAATTTTGCTTTTTGACCACAATTACAACTACGACAATATGTCCAGCCAGTACGACTATCCGCTCCATATCTATGACGACGCCGATGCTTCCCAGTATGTGGCGGGATCGGCCTGGCATAACTACGGCGGCAACGTAACCACCCTGGACCGCATAGCCCAGAAGGCCCCCGAAAAGGAAATCTATTTCACGGAAGCCTCCATAGGCACGTGGAATTACGACTACGAGAAGTGCATCATCAACGACTTCCGGGATATTTTCCTGGGCACCCTGGCCCGTGGCGGCAAGGGCGTGACGCTGTGGAACCTGATGCTGGACGACAAGAGAAGCCCTTATCGGCCGGGAGGTTGCAGCACCTGCTTCGGTGCCGTTACCATCTCCTCGTCTTCCTATTCCTATAATACCGTGAGCCGCAATACGCACTATTATCAAGTGGCCCATTGCTCCAAAGTGCTGCAGCCCGGTGCCGTCCGGCTGGAAACCAAGGGTTACCAGGCTCGCGGACTCACCTATCAGGTATACCGTAACCCGGATGGCTCCTATGCCGCCCTTCTGTTAAACGAAAACAAGGTAGAAGCCAAACTCAACCTGGTCAGCGGACGCTCCTCCGTGACCTGCAAAGTGCCTCCAATGGCCCTTCAATCCGTAATGTGGAATGACTAAAAGAACGCTTCTCCTCCTTTTGCTGGGGGTTGTCCTTTCCTGTGCCAGGAAAGAAATCATCCCCCCGAGTAACCCGGACAATCCGCCGGAAGTGGTCCCCAAGGAAGAATGGGAGAAGACCGGGCTTCCCGTTGTTACGCTTACTACGGAAAGGGGGCAGGGTGTGCATTCCAAGACGGAATACGTAGGGGCTACGCTGCAGATTAACGGAGAGGGTGTTACGGTCCCCGTTTCGGCCACCTGCTCTGTCCGGGGCCGGGGAAATACCACCTGGAATTGGCCCAAGAAACCCTATCTGATCCGGCTGGACAGCCAGGCATCCCTGTTGGGAATGCCCAAGCACAAGCGCTGGATCCTGCTGGCCAACTTTATGGACCGGACCATGATGCGGAACCTGGTAGCCATGAAGGTGGCTTCCCTGACGAGTCTGGACTGGACCCCCCGGTGTGAGCCGGTAGAACTGGTCCTGGACGGGAAACACGTGGGCAATTACCTCCTGATAGAACAAATTAGGGTAGATAAAGACCGTGTGCCCGTGACGGAAATGACCCCTCAGGACAACGAAGGGGAGGCCGTGACCGGCGGTTACCTGTTGGAACTGGATTTCCATTATGACAACGAGGTGCAGTGGAAGGATCCGCACGGCAAGGGCAACGAGCCGGGCTTTGAAAAGAGCATACCCTTCGGCGTCAAGTATCCGGACCCGGAGGACATCACCCCCGCTCAGCTGAAATATATCAAGCAGTACATCTACGATACAGCGGAAGCGTTGTATGGTCCCCAGTTCCGGGACCCTCAGAAAGGATATGCCGCCTATCTGGACGTAGATTCCTTCATAGACTACTGGATTGTCTTTGAAGTGATGGTGAACCACGAACTGGGAAACCCTGGAAGCGTCTTCTTCCACAAAGACCGGAACGGACTCCTCAAGGCCGGTCCCTGCTGGGACTTTGACTGGGGCGTACTGTCTTATTTCTGGTCTCCGGTGGCTATGACGGGACTGGTGAACCGCCGGGCCATCTGGTATCAGAGGCTCTTTGAAGACCCGGCTTTCAGCGCCAAGATGAAAGCCCGCTACCAGGAACTGCTTCCGGCCCTGCAGACCGTTCCGGCCTATATCGAAGAAACCCAAAAGCGGCTGCGCCCCTCGGCCGAGCTCAATTTCAAGATGTGGAATCCGGCCGACGATGCCTGGATCCACGGCGGTAAAATTATAAACGGAGACGAGAATCTGTCCTTTGACAAGGCCGTCGAGCGCCTGAAGGACATTTATGAAAACCGCCTGAAGGTCATTCAGGAGAATCTGTAAAAGCTAGTCTTCCCAGCTTACCAGGCGGGAACCGTCCGGCTGGACGGAAATGGAAACTCTGAGGGTCTCTTCCGGCAAGAGGCCCTCTATGTTTTCGGGCCACTCCATCAGGCACAGTTCTCCGGAATCCAGATAATCATAAAGGCCGATGTCCAAGGCCTCCTCCGGCCGCTCGATGCGGTAGAAGTCAAAGTGGAAAATGGGCTGCCCGGCTCCGCCGCGGTACTCGTTGACGATGGCGAAGGTGGGGGAGCTCACGGCGTCTTCCTGCACGCCCAGCGCCTTGCAGACGGCGGTGGTGAAGGTGGTTTTGCCGGCCCCCATGGGCGCATAGAACGCCACCAAAGTATGGTTTCCTATCAACTGCAGGAACTCCCGCGCTGCCCGGTCCAGGTCTTCCAGACCCTTTATCTCCACAAAATGTTTCATACGGCAAATATACTACAATTCCAGAATATTTCTTCTGTCCAGGAAGCGATAACTGGAGGCTTCCGCCAGGTGTTCAGGCCTAATCCGGTCTTCACCGGCCAAATCGGCAATGGTGCGGGCAATCTTGATGATGCGCGTGTAGGCTCTGGCACTCAGGCCCATGCGGTCTATGAGCTGCTCCAAGAGCTTCTTGCAATCGTTATCCAGGGGGCAGAAGGCTTCCAGTTGCTTGGAGTTCATCTCGGCATTGGTGAAGATGCCGCTGCCCTCAAAGCGTTTTCTCTGAATCTCCCGCGCCTGCAGCACCCTCCGGGCAATATCGGCCGAGGGCTCCGCCTTCCCTCCCCGTACCAGCGCCGCGGTCTGCACCGGATGAACCCAAATTTGCAGATCAATTCTGTCCATGATGGGTCCTGAGAGCCGGGAAAGATAGCCCAGGCGCTGACCCACCGTGCAGGTGCAGCGGTCGCCCTCTCCGTAATAGCCGCAGGGGCAGGGGTTGGAGGCCGCTACCAGCATGAAAGAGGCCGGGTATTCAATCTTGGCCTTGAGCCGCGAAATGCTCACTTTCCGGTCTTCCATGGGTGCCCGAAGCGACTCCAGCGTACTTTTTGGCGCTTCACAAAATTCGTCACAGAATAAAATCCCATTCGTAGCCAGTGATACCTCGCCGGGGAGGATGTTTTCTCCGCTGCCGCCACCCAGCATGGCTGCTTTGGAGGCCGATATATGCGGCGCGCGGAAAGGCCGCTCCCGCATGAGCCCCACCCCGCCTGAAGAGCGCCCGGCCACGGAATACACCTTGGAGGTGATGGCGCTCTCTTCCCGCGTCATGGGCGGCAGAATGCCCGCCATGGCCTTGGCAATAGAGCTTTTCCCGGAGCCTGGGGCACCAATAAGAAGTACATTGTGGCCACCGGAACATCCGATTTCCACCCCGCGCTTGGCTCCGTCTTGTCCTATGATGTCGGCGAAATCCATGTAAGTGAGGGAATGGGCCGGTTGCTGTCGCAACGCCCGCCCATAGGCCTCCGTGTTCCAGATAAGCAGGTCCGACACATCCTCGCTGCCCGAAAGAATCCTTAACACGTCATCCAGTGTGCGCACCCCAAAGAGCAGAGAATCCGTGTAATCCACAGCTTCCAGGGCCGATTCCTCTGGCAAGATGCAGCCCTTGAGCCCCTGCTTTTGGGCCAGCTCAACCATGGGAAGGGCTCCGCTTACCGGCCTCACGCTGGCATCCAGGCCCAGTTCGCCCATAATGAGGTACTTCTCCAGCTCGGGCATGTCCCTTTGCCCCGAAGCGGCAATCACGCCCAGGGCTATGGGGACGTCGTAGCCGCTGCCCTGCTTGTGCATATCGGCGGGTGCCAGATTGATGACAATTTTCTTTCCAGGCACGTGGAAGCCCCGGGCCTGCAGGGCCGTCACCGTCCGAAGGAGGCTTTCCTTGACGGCGGCGTCGGCCAATCCGACCAAATGGATACCTACGCCCAGCGTTATTTCTATCTCCACGGTGACCGGAACTGCCTCAATGCCAACACATTTGGCGCAATGAATGGAAACCAGCATACTTATTCAAGTCTCACAGAAGTAAAATAGCCATTGAACTGAT
Source organism: Bacteroidales bacterium UBA3623 (assembly GCA_002373715.1). Lineage (GTDB taxonomy): Bacteria > Bacteroidota > Bacteroidia > Bacteroidales > UBA932 > Cryptobacteroides. The sequence continues at coordinate 31,479 of DFLI01000106.1, read as the reverse complement.
AGGGGACCAGCCCCTTATTTGAAATTACCAGGTGCGTGTTGCCGCTGCCGTGGGTTAGGGCCACTGCCGTATATTGGGCCGATACAAACAGCCCCGTAGGGGTGGCCAGGTTGTACATGCCGGGGGGAACAGGGGGGGCCGTGGGCAGATTCAGGTGAAGGCTCTGCACCAGACCGTGGGTATCCATATCGGCGAAAGCCCAGTTATTCTCCGCTATGGCCAGCATCCCCTGGGCCGATGAAGCCATGCACACCGCCTGAACGCTCTGGGCCGATGCGTCCCAGTACCAGTTGATGCAGGCGCTTCCGGAGGTGCCGCTCTTCCCTTTCACGGCCAAGCCGTCTCCCAGCCGCACCAGCTTGCAGGATAGAAGGGAGGAAGTGGGCGTATTGATATAGATAATCTCTTCATCCACAATCCAATAAAGAAAGGTAATCCGTCTTTCAATACGGTGCACCTTGCCCTGGTGTACGCGGAGGTCGTACAGGGCGCTGGAGGTGCCGGCCGGAATGGTCTTGAAAGCCTCGCCGCCCTTCATTACATGGTATTCCCGGTCCACGCGGTCTTTCAGCGTAACCGGAAGGCTGTAGCAATAATATACGTCATTCCCGTCCAGGGTGAGGGCTCCTCCCCGCCACTCCGGATCGGCCGGATGGCCCAACACGCTTCCCTTGGAAGAAGAGAAAACGGCCCTTCCGTTAATCCGGTAGCAGAATCCGTTCCTCCCGGGGCGTTGCCCCAAGGTGTGAACATCGCCGTTTAGCAGCAGAAAGCCCTGGAGGTGTTCTTCTCCCTCAAAGCGGAACTGCTCCTGCCCGTCGCAATACACCACCGTTTGTCTTCCGTCCGTAGAGTCCGACCACAGATGCCCGTTCCAAATCCGGTGTCTTTCTGGGTCTGGCGGGGAACTCACCGGGAGGCTCAGCACCAGCTCCTTCTCTTTGAAAAAGAGCAAATCGGCCAGTCCCAGGCTGTCCTGTCTCCAGTTCACCGAGTCTCGGAAATGCAGGGCTGTGGCATAGAGGGTGGGTGCATATTCCGGGGCTTCCGGGTCCTGGGGATGGTCCGGGTCGGGCTTGTCCTGGGGATCCTCTCCCTCCCCCGAACCCCGGGCATAGCGATTGGGCTCCCGCGCATGCCGGGGAAGGGAGTCCAAAAGGGGCTCGCGGCAGGAGAAAACCGCAACGGAAAGCAGCAGAAAACCTAACAATTTTCTCATAGCTCAAACATTTTTGTCGCCGGAAAGGTGGAAAAAGCCCGCGAGAAAACCAATCATCGTAAAAAAAATAGTGTTGTTTCACATGCTTTTTGTGTGTTTTCACCGATTTTTCATTAAGTTTGTGAACGTGTTTTTGCATGTTTTCCATGATTGGCTATCCTAATGTAAAAATCAATTTGGGCCTGAAGGTCCTTCGCAAACGACCCGACGGCTACCACGACCTGGAGACCCTTTTTGTCCCGTACCCCGGCATCTCAGACGTGCTGGAGGTAATCACCGGGGAGGATTATAGCCGTACGCTCTCCGGGCTCAAGGAGCAGTATTCCCGGCTCACCCAGGCCATCTCGGAAGACGGAAAACTCATGATTACCATTGCCCGCCGGGAAGGTGTGGACTGGGACCCTCTCAAAGACCTCACTGCCAAGGCTTATTTCCTGCTGGCGGCCCAATATCAGCTGCCTCCCATGAAGATTTACCTGGAGAAGCGCTCCCCCGTAGGCGCGGGCTTGGGTGGCGGTTCGTCAGACGCTGCCTTCGCCCTCCGGATGATGGCAACGCTGGCCGGTCTGGATTTAACCGATGAGCAGCTGGCCGGGTATGCCGCCCAATTGGGCAGCGACTGTGCCTTCTTCATATACAATACCCCCATGTTCGGAAGCGGCAGGGGAGAAATCCTGGAGCCCTACCCCTTAAATCTGGAGGGGTATCGCATTGAGGTGGTTATTCCGGAGGGAATTGCCGTCTCCACGGCCGATGCCTACCGCGGCATAATCCCGCAGGAGCCAGAGCGGCCCCTGAAGGAAATCCTGCGCCTGCCGGTTACTCAGTGGAAGGACACCCTGGAGAACGATTTTGAGAAAACGGTGTTTGCTAAGTATCCCGCCCTGGCCGCCGTGAAGGCGCAACTATACGAAAAAGGCGCCCTGTATGCCGCAATGTCCGGCAGTGGGAGCGCCTGTTTCGGAATATTTTCTAAGTAGGTTAATTTATTTTCCAATAGAGAACCTTAAGCCTGCTTCTACGTCGAAGCGGAGAGGTTGTACGGTGCGCAGCGAGCGCGGCTGCTTGTCTGTTGCGAAGAAATAGCGGAAGCTCGGGTCCAGATAAATGCCCAGGAAGGGGGTTATCTTGAACTCTACGCCCACACCCAGTGCACCGGAGAACTGCGGACGGGTGCCCACCTGGTGGTAGTGGATGTCTGTAGGGCTGTTGTGCACCAAAAAATCGTTATCTACGAGCCATTCGGCGGCACCGCCCGCGAAGGCATGCACGCGCCAGCGGCTGGAATTGACAAAGCTGTAATATACGTTTACAGGAACGCCCAGCCAGTGCTGATGGTTGTCTATGTCTGTTTGGGGGAGGTAAAATCCTTCTCCCTTGTAGTCTCCCACGAAGGTGCGGCCCAGGTTGGTGTAGCGGATGCCGGTGCCAATGGCCCAGCGCGGCGTGAAGTTGAACTGAACGCCCACACCCACGGAGAACGGCAGCGCAAAGCTCACCTCCGGGCTTTCGTTGTAAATGCCCACCCCGGCATTGAGGGAAGGAGCACCATAGCGGCGGAAGTTACCGTGGATACCGCTGCGCTGACTGGTTTGCACATTGCTGAAGGCCGAGAAGGAAACCCCGCTGGAAGCCTTCTTGGGAGTGTTTTCCTCAAAAGCCAGCTGGTTCAGAAGGGCCTGGTCATCGTTCTTCCGGGCCGATGCAGCCTCTTTCTGAGGGGCGGCGGGAGCTGCGGGGGCGGCCGGCTGTTGTGCTACCACAGGAGCTTCCTCAGGAGCCGCCTCCGGGGCGGTGTAAGGATTCTCCTGAGCTGCGGGCTGCTGCGTAGCGGACTGAGCCGCCAACAGAGGTTTCCTCCGGGGAGACGGAACTACTGCTACAGGAGCCTCTTCCACAGGGGTGGAGGACACTTCGGTTTCCGGCACCGTTTCCCCGGATGCCTCAGACATAAATATTGAAGGGTTAGAATGTTCGGGTTCTACCACCGGAGCGGCAGGCTTCAGAAGCACGAACAGCGCCACGGCCGCAGCGGCGGCCAGAGCGGTGGCGTACCCCCAGAAACGCACAGGAATTACGCGGCGCTTCCTGTCCAGCCCCGCTGCCACGCCTTCCCAAACCTTAGGGGAGACGGGCTCTTCCGCGTCCAGTAAGAGATTTCTTACTTGTATGTCAAATTCCTTTTCGTTCATTTTTCTATCATTTCCTGCAAACGAAGCCTGGCGCGTTGCAACTTGGAGCGCGAGGTGGCTTCCGTACATCCCAGTTCCTTGGCTATTTCTTTGTGGGAATAGCCTTCCACCACATACATGTTAAAGACCGTTCGGGCGTCTGGAGGCAGGGCCTCGATGAGCCTCATGAGCTCCTTGTACCCTATTTTTTCCAGCGGCGTGGCCTCTTCCGAGAACAGGCGGCGGGCTTCCTCAATGTCGTCACTCAGGCCCAGGGCGTCTGTTTTTCTGAGATGCATCAGTGCAGTATTGACAAAGATCCTTCTGGCCCAGCCTTCGAAGGAGCCTGCTCCTTCATAGCTGTCAATTTTGGTGAAGAGGGTGATGAATCCTTCCTGAAGGACGTCTTCTGCATCTTCCCGATTGCCCATATAACGCAGGCACAGAGCCATCATTTTGGGCGAAAGAGCTTCAAACAGACGCCTTTGCGCGCTTCGGTCTCCTTGTTTACAGGAGGCGGCCATCCTTTCCAGGGACGACGCCGCGCCAGGAGATTCGTCATCTCTTGTCCACTGTATAAGATGCAAATAAGACCTAAAACGTTTCAAAGGGTCTGAAATTTGTTTAGTGCGAACACAAAAATAGTGGTTTTCCTTCATTATCCCAAGGGGGATGTTGGATGTTTTTTGTAAAACCCGTACTTTTGTAAGTTATGAGAAAATACGTAGTGGCTCTTCTCCTTTTGTGCACCTGGCAGGTGGTTGTACCTGCTCAGGAAGTGGACGCCAATCTGGTGGATGCAGTCTCCTTTTATACTAACGGGCAAAACAAAAAAGCCCGCAAACTTCTGAAAACCCTTTCCATTGCCCAGCCGGAGAACGACGCCGTCTGGTACTACCTTTCCCTGTCGGCCCTCAAGGACCGGGATATAGAGGCGGCGTGTGAGGCCAGCGCGAAGGCGGTGGCCCTGGACAGCACCAACTACTGGTACCGCTACACGGCGGCCCGCCTGTCCATGCTGCAGAACAAGGAAGACGAAGGAATAGCCCGCTACGAGGCCCTGGTAAAGGATTTCCCGGACAAAGACGGCACCTGGTACGAACTGCTGGACCTGTACCTGAAAAACCAGAAGTACGAGCAGGCCCTCAAAGCCCTGGACGAGATTGAAAAGCAGCGCGGCCTTTCGGAAGAGGTGGTTCGCACCCGCTACGACGTATACACGGCCATGGGCCGGCAGGACGAAGGCGCCGCCATCCTGGAAAAGTTCAACGAGCAGTACTCCGTCCCGTCCGTCCTCTCCATGCTGGGAGACTATTATCTGGCCGATTATAAAGATTCCCTGGCGCTTGTGCGCTACGAAGAAGCCCTCATGCTGGACAGCGCCTATCTGCCCGCCGTGCTGGGTAAGTCGGAGGTTTACCGGCACATGCGCCGCTATCCGGACTATTTCAAAACCCTGGAGCCTTTCTTCTCGTCCAAGGACGTATCGGCCTCCAGCAAAAGCATGTATATAGGAAACCTCACCCGCTCCCTGGATCCTAAGATTCTCCAGATTCACCGGGCCGGTTTCGACTCCCTGGCCGTCATGGCCGGGGCCGCCCATCCCACGGACAGCACCCTGCTCACCACCATCGGCAGCTATTATTATTCCACGGGCCGGGAAAAAGAGGCGGGCAAGTGGTTCCGCCAATCGGCCGATTTATACCCCGAAAGCCTTACCCAGGCGGCCACCTACGTGCAGTATCTGCAGCTCCAGCAAGACTGGGAAGCCCTCCGTGAGCGTTCCCTGCAAGGATACGAGCACTTTAACAACCTGGCATTCCTGGATTATGCCAACCTGGCCAGCTACAACCTGGAAGATTGGGACAGCATTATCTCCAACAGCCAGATGATGCTTAACCGTTTCCCCAAGGACAAAGAGATTTGCCTGAATGCCTGGACGCAGCTGGGAGACGCCTACCACTCCAAAGGAGACAACAAGAACGCCTATAAGGCCTACAAAAACGCCCTCAAGATTAATCCGGACTACGCTCCGGTGCTCAACAACTACGCCTACTACCTGTGCGAAGAGGGTAAAGACCTTAAAAAGGCCTACAACATGTCTAAGAAAACCATCGAACAGGAACCGGACAACGCCACCTATCTGGACACCTTTGCCTGGATTCTGCATCTGATGGGGAAAGATATTGAAGCCAAACCCTTCTTCAAGCACGCCATGCTGTATGGCGGCAAGGAGAGCGCCGTTATCCTGCGCCACTATGCCACGGTGCTGGAGGCTTTGGGAGAGGCCGATACCGCCAAGATTTACCGTAGCCAGGCCGCCCGCCTGGATGCCTCCGGCAAGCAATGAGAAAAGTTCTGATTCTCATATTGTTGGCTTTTGCTACGGTGGTGAACGCCGGAGCCCAGAACGCGTCGGTGAACCGCCTGGAGAAGCAGCGAGCCCAACTGGAAAAAGACATCGAGCTTCTTAACCGCAAGCTAAGCCAGAACAACATGCGCAGCTCGGAGGTACTGAGCAGCCTCACCCTTGTGCGGCGCAAAATATCGGCCCGGGAGCAGCTCATTGCCAGCTACGACCAAACCCTCAAGGTGCTGAACGATTCCCTGCGCCAGTGCCAGCGGGAACTGGACCGCCTGCAGGCCCGCCACGACACCCTGCAATACTATTATGCCCGCCTGGTGAAGGGGGCCTACAGGAACCGGGATACGCGTCTGTGGTATATGTACGTGCTTTCCAGCGGTTCGGTGAGCCAGGCCTTCAACCGCCTGGGGTACCTTCGCAACCTGTCGGCCCAAATGAACGACCAGGCCCAGAAAGTGAAGGAGGCCGCTGCAGAATTGGAGGTGCAGAAAACCCGTCTGAACAAGCTGAAGGCAGAAACCAACCAGATGAAGCAGAAGGTGGTGAACGAGAGGGCCCAGCTCCGCAGCGAAGAGGGGGATGCTTCCAAGATGGTGGACAAGCTCAAGAAAGACCGCAGAACCTACGAGAAGCAGCTCAAGGAAAAGAACCGCCAGAAGGAAGAGCTCAACAGAAAGATTGCCGATTTAATCCGCCAGCAAACCAAGAAGCAGAGCGGCGGCAAAGCCAAGAAGGGAAGCGGCAGCAAAACCACCTCTACGCAGATAGACACCAAGCTTTCGGGCGAGTTTGCCGCCAACAAGGGCCGCCTGCCCTGGCCGGTAGAGGGAACGGTAGTGGAAAGCTTCGGCAAGCATGCCCATCCGGTATACAAGAATGTGCAGCTGCCCCAGAACAACGGCGTAACGCTGGTGGTGAAGCGGGATGCCCAGGTAAAGGCCGTCTTTAACGGCACGGTTACCCAGGTGGTGGTGCTGCCGGGCTACAACCAGTGCGTGCTGGTGAACCACGGAGAGTACTTCACCCTGTACAGCAAGCTCAAGGCGGTTACGGTGAAAGCCGGGCAAAAAATAACCACCGGCCAGGTGGTGGGCACGGTGGATACCATAGGCGGGGAAGACTTATTCCACTTCGAATTGTGGAAAGGATCTGCTCCACAGAACCCAGAAAACTGGTTAAAGTGATTTAACCAGTTTTCAAGAGCACTCACGTTACTCCCCTCCTAAACCCTCCCCTCGGGGGAGGGCTTTTTATGGAACTTCGATTCGACCTTACCTTAGCGGTTCCAGTGCTACTGTCCCCGGAATATCATCTTGGGGCGGGTTTCCGTGTAAATAGATAATTCTCTGGTTGGGGCTTCCGCGGAAAAGGAGGTCGGTGTCCCGCTGTTCCAGGATGAAGGGGCCGTCTACCAGCACGTCCAGATAGGGCAGCATGCGGGACATATCGGCCGATGCCTGAATTTCCTCCAGGGTGAAGCCCGTCCAGCACCAGATGGTCTTGGAGGTCTCTTCCTTGATGCGGCGGGCCAGCTCGGTAAAGCCGTCCACCTGGTAGAAAGGGTCTCCTCCCGAGAAGCTCACGTCCGATAGGTCATCGGCCTTTATCATCTCCAGCAGTTCCTCTACGTCCATCCACTGGCCGGCGTTGAAATCCCAGCTCTGGGGGTTGTGGCAGCCCTTACAGGCATGCTTGCAACCCGCGCAGTAAATGGCCGTACGGAAACCGGGTCCGTCGGCCATGGTCTGGTGAATGATATCCAGTACTCTAATCTTCACGACTTTTCAATAATAAGTGGTATCTCACAAAAAAGTCCCCTCCCCGAGGGAGGGGGGGTCGGGGAGGGGTAACGTTAAGAGCCCTTCGGGCACAAATAGCGCAGGCTATTTGTGCACAACTCTGTCGTGGAGTTCTGCTAATTTACCGGAGTTCCAACGGTCGGTGGTGCCCACCAGGTAACCGGTGATGCGCTGCAGGGTGTCAATGTGATGGCCGTGGCAGTGCGGGCACTCGGTGAGGTTGTCGTCGGCGTTCTCGTAACCGCAGTCCATGCAGCGGTTGCGGTTGTGGTTCACGGAGCCGTAACCAATGTCGTACTTGTCCATCAGGTCCACAATGCGCATGATGGCCTCGGGGTTGTGGGTGGCGTCTCCGTCTACTTCCACGTAGAAGATATGGCCGGCGTTCTCGTACTTGTGGTACGGGCCCTCAATCTTGGCCTTGTGCTCCGGGGTGCAGTGATAGTACACCGGGATGTGGCTGGAGTTGGTGTAGTAGTCCTTGTCCGTGATGCCGGGCAGCACGCCGAAGGTTTTCTTGTCTCTCTTGGTGAACTTGCCGGAGAGGCCTTCTGCCGGAGTGGCCAGGAAGGTAAAGTTGTGCTGGAACGTCTCGGCAAAGCCGTTGATCTTTTCGGACATGTGGGAGATGATGCGCAGACCCAGCTCCTGGGCTTCTTCGCTTTCTCCGTGGTGCTTGCCAACAAGGGCAATCAGGCATTCGGCCAGGCCGATGAAGCCGATGGACAGGGTGCCCTGGTTGATGACGGACTCAATGGAATCCGTGTCTTCCAGTTTTTCGCTGCCCAGCCAGAGGCCGGCCATCAGCAGCGGGAACTGCTTCTTGAGGGCGGTCTTCTGGAATTCATAGCGCTCGTTGAGCTGGCGGGCGGCAATATCCAGGGCCCAATCCAGTTTCTTGAAGAACTTCTGGATGCGGAGGTTCTTGTCGGACTCTTCGTTCATGGCCTCGATGGCCAGTTTCACAATATTGATGGTGGTGAAGCTCAGGTTACCGCGGCCGATGGAGGTCTTGGGGCCGAACTTGTTGCCATACACGCGCGTGCGGCAACCCATGGTGGCTACCTCGTGCTCGTAGCGTTTGGGGTCGTCTGCTTTCCAGGCATCGTCCTGGTTGTAGGAAGCATCCAGGTTGAGGAAGTTGGGGAAGAAACGACGGGCCGAAACCTTGCAGGCGAATTTATAGAGGTCGTAGTTGGGATCTTCCGGCAGGTAGGAAACGCCGCGCTTTTTCTTCCAGATCTGGATGGGGAAGATGGCGGTGGAGCCGTTGCCCACACCCTCGTAGGTGGTGTTCAGGATCTCACGGATAATGCAGCGGCCTTCTGCCGACGTATCCGTACCGTAGTTGATGGAGGAGAACACAACCTGGTTACCGCCACGGCTGTGGATGGTGTTCATGTTGTGGACAAAGGCTTCCATGGCCTGGTGCACGCGGTTCACGGTCTGGTTGATGGCGTGCTGGAAGGCGCGGTCTTTGCCCTGGAGGCCAATCAGATCTCTTTTGATATAGTCGTCTACTTTTCTTTCCTTCACGTCTGCGAGGTCTGTGTTGAACAGATCGGCCGCCTTGTCCACCTCTTCTTCAAAGGTTTTGCGCACGTAAGGAGCCAGGTAGAAGTCGAAGGCGGGAATGGCCTGGCCGCCGTGCATTTCGTTCTGGACGGTTTCCATGGAGATGCAGGCCAGCACGCTGGCGGTCTCGATGCGCTTGGCAGGACGGGATTCGCCGTGTCCTGCCTTGAGGCCGTGCTCCAGGATGATGTCCAGGGGGTGCTGGATGCAGGTGAGGGACTTGGTGGGATAGTAATCCTTATCGTGGATGTGGATGTAGTTGTTGGCTACGGCTTCGCGCACAGGGTCGCTCAGGAGGCACTCGTCCACATAGCTTTTGGTAGCTTCGGAGGCGAACTTCATCATCATGCCTGCAGGGGTGTCTGCGTTCATGTTGGCGTTTTCGCGAGTGATATCATTGGACTGCGCCTGGATAATGGTCTCGAAGATTTCGTTGCTCTTGGCCTTACGTGCGATGTTGCGCTTGTTGCGGTAGCGGATGTACTCCTTAGCAACCTCCTGGCGGGGGCTGTTCATCAGGTGGTTCTCTACCACTTCCTGGATTTCTTCCACGGTCATGACATCCTTGTCCAGCTCGGAAATGGTCTGGGCAATCTGGGCGGCAAGAACGATGTCCTCACCTCCGTCGGTCACATCCATTGCCTTCAGAATGGCGGCTACAATCTTCTGATTGTTGAAATCAACGCGGCGTCCGTCGCGCTTTAATACACTCTTAACCATAGGTCTAGTTCTAGTTGGTAATCACAGGGGCTTTGCCCTCGGGAACAAAGATAATTGTTACTATCCAACTTTCCCAAGCTTTTTCAAGAAAAAGTTATCAACAGAGCGCGAAAAAAGCTGTTAATTCGTTATGAATCAACAGCTTGCGAAAATTCTTTATTTAGAAATATTCTAAAATATAACCTTCATGTTTCCTATCGGCCCAAAGTTTTCAACAATGGGCCCGGGGCAGGCCTCTAGTCGCCTACAACCCACACCAGCACGTGGCGGTCGAAGGTCATGTACTCCAGGTCGAACTCCTGCTCGTCTTCGTTCTTATCAATGAAGGTGGCCTCCAGCTCTCCTTCCCCGCGGGGACGGAAGCGCTCAATCTCTATCTGCTCGGCGAAGTCCACGTTATACCGGCTCAGGAGTTTGAAGATGGCTTCCTTGGCGCACCAGTAGATGGCCAGCTGCTCGTTCCTCTTCTCTTCCTCCAGGTCGTCAATTTCGTCTTCGCTCAGGGCCTTCTTCTCTACGGCCGAGAAGTCGCGGTCCAGGGATTCGATATCTATGCCGCAGTCTTCCTCCTCGTGCAGGATAACTGCCACGTATTTTTCCGTATGGGTGATGGAGATGTTCACCGGATTATTCTCCAGGTACGGTTTGCCGTTGTCGTGGTGGCTCAGGTACACCTTCTCTTCAAAGAGGGTGTTGAGCAGGGCGCGAACGGCCAGGCGCTGTTTGCGCAGGCTTTCGCTTTTGATGAACGAGATTTCTTCCATCTCGTCCGTGGGGGTGGCGCTCAGGGCAATGAGTTCCTCCTCCGTTTCGGTTACTTGCCACACGCCGATGGTGGCTTCGTTCTCAAGTTTCTTCTTTAAATATAGTCCCATTCAATGGTTTGGTTTGAACAACAATACAAAGCCGCCCGCATGCCCCAAGGGCACCGGGTTTTTTAGCATTCAAGGGTATACAATCGCGACAGAGGGTCGTCTGAACCGACGCCCGTTAACTGATTGGATTTAACCTGACTGGGAGGCTCCATATTAGTCGTTACAATTAAGCGCCACAAAGATAATGCATTTTTGTCATTTCCAACGAATCTTTCCTCAGAAATTCGTATCTTTGTAGGCTGAAAAACGAAAGTTACATTAAAAACATAAATTTATCATGAAATTCCTCACTGATGAAAAGCTCCTGATTGTCGGCGCCGCCGGCATGATTGGCTCCAACATGGCCCAGACGGCCGCCTGCCTGGGTTTGTCTTCCAACATCTGCCTGTACGATATCTTTGAGCCCGGTCTGAAGGGTGTTCTGGCAGAAATGGATCACTGCGCCTTCGAGGGCGTGAACTTCACCGCCACCATCAATCCCGCCGAGGCATTCAAGGATGCCAAGTACATCATCTCCTCCGGTGGAGCACCTCGTAAAGAAGGCATGACCCGTGAGGACCTGCTGAAGGGCAACTGCCAGATTGCTGCCGAATTCGGTGACAACATCAAGAAGTACTGCCCGGATGCCAAGTTCGTGGTGGTTATCTTCAACCCGGCCGATGTGACGGC
>DFLI01000106.1:5940-19972 GCA_002373715.1 Bacteroidales bacterium UBA3623 | reverse complement strand
GCCGCTCTGGACAGCACCCGTCTGCAGGAAGCCCTGGCCCAGGAATTCGGCGTAGCCCAGTACAAGGTTACCGGTGCCCGCACCTATGGCGGTCACGGTGAGGCCATGGCCGTATTCGCCTCCAAGGTGAAGATTGACGGTAAGCCCCTCTCCGAAATGGGTCTGAGCGAAGAGCGCTTCGCAGAAATCAAGCACAACACCATCCAGGGTGGTTCCAACATCATCAAGCTCCGTGGCCGCAGCTCCTTCCAGAGCCCCGCTTACCAGGCCGTGAAGATGATCGAGGCCGCTATGGGCGGTGAGAAGTTCGAGTGGCCCGCCGGCACCTATGTGAACAACGCCCAGTACAAGAACGTAATGATGGCTATGCCCACCGTTATCGACGCCACTGGTTGCCACTTCACCAACCCCGAAGGCACCGCCGAGGAAATGGCTGCCCTGAACGCTTCCTACGAGCACCTCGTAAAGATGCGCGACGAGATTGTTACCCTCGGTATCGTTCCCGCCGTAGCCGACTGGAAGAAGGAGAACGCCAATCTGTAAGCCTTTTATTCCAGCATAATCATAACCCCGGCGTCAGCAATGTCACCGGGGTTTTTTAAAAACCAATAGCCATGACAAACAACAAACTTAACAAACCCAGCAAGACCTTCCTGGCCATTGCTGCCACCATCCTGGTTCTGATCATCTGCGGTGCCAGCTGCTGCAAGCTCATCGACAACTCCGAGGTGGGTATCAAGTTCAAGAAATTCTCCCTCACGGAGCAGGGCAAGCTCATCACCCAGCCCGTCAACGGTCTGGTGTTCATCAACCCCTTCACCACGGATATCTTTACCTATCCCGTATACGTGCAGCGTGTAGACTATCCCGCCTTCACCGTTACCACCAAGGATGCCGCCACCTTCAGCATGGACCCCACCCTGGCTTATATGGTGAACAGAGACAAAGCCACGGAAATCTTCACCAAGTACCGCAAGCCCCTGGCCGATATCGAGGCAGGTTACATGCGCACCTGCATCTACGACGCCTACCGCATCACCGCCAACAACTACACCTCCGACGAGCTCATGGCCAGCCGCGCCAAGTTTGAGGCCGAGGTCCGCGCCATGCTGGACACCTCGCTGGGAGAAGAAGGCTTTGTGGTGCAGGAGTTCACCTCCCAGATCACGCCTCCCGAGAGCCTCCGTCAGATGATTGACGCCAAGAACGCCGCCATCCAGAGCGCCCTCCGCGCCGAGAACCAGGTAAAAGAGGCCGAGGCCAACGCCAAGATTGAGATTGCCAAGGCCGAAGGTGAAGCCCAGGCCCTCAAGATTAAGGCCGATGGCGAAGCCTACTACAACCGCACGGTGGCCGCGTCCCTGAACGCCCTCCTGGTGCAACAGGACGCCATCCAGAAATGGGACGGCAAGCTCCCCGAATACAACGGCGGCGGAGCACTACCGTTTATAAATATAAAGTAGCCGTGGACGTAAACGTCTGTCCGTCAGCATAAAACGCATTTGGCCCCCTTCCGTACAGGATGGGGGCCAAATGTTTAAGGTACTTAGCCTCAGGAGATTGTCTCCACGCGGCTTAGAAGGCGAAGTTGATGCCAGCCTTGATCAGATGGGCGCCGGTGTAAAGACCGGTGTCTTTCTTGGAGCAGTTCAGCAGGGTGTGGTCGTAACCCACGGTGAACAGGAGGTCTCCTGCCTGGAAACCGATGCCGCCACCCAGGAGGATGTTGAAGGGATTGCTGTCCCCATCCTTGCCATAGTGGTTGTAGGAATCACCATCGGAGAAGTGGAGGCTGCCAATGGAAAGGCTTCCGTGGAAGGTGGAACGGGCCATCACACCATACTGGAAGGTGGGACCGGCAAATGCGACGAAACCGACATTGTCGGTGAAATGATACTTGAAGGTGACATTCACGGGCACGTTGAGGGCAATTTCCGTGTAGTTGTAAGAAGTGGCTCCACCGACAGGAATACCGGCGATGGTGGCACCATTGTCTTTATTAACGCTCTTGAAGAGCATATTTACATAGAAACCGGGGGCAACGCCGAAATAATCACCCAGACCAATCTTATAGCTGGCGCCTACATAGAAGCCATTGGTATGGAAGTCGTCTGCGGCGCTCTCGCCACTGTCTGCGTACTTGGCCTGCTCAATAACGTGCAGATAACCGGCACCGGGAACAATCTGTGCGAAGGACTGGGTGCCCAGGAGCATCAGGGATGCTGCAAAAAGGGTTGCAAAAATCTTTTTCATGTTATACTTATTTGGTTGTATTTTCCGGCTGCAAAGTTAGTGCTATTTTTCTAAATGCAACAAAAAGACGCCAAAAAATGATAATTTCAGCTAATTCTTTCGACATTTTGACAGTGCCGGCCCTAGAAAAATACCTATTTCTTGGTATTGTCCAGCCAACAGCAAACCCCTACCTTTGCAAGCAGAATCTAGTCATATAGTTAGGTAGTTTATCCTTTTATTGTTGTAAAAATAAAACCTCCAGGCTGTGAAGCTCGGAGGTTTTATGCTTTATGACGGTGCTTCTGTTAGAACAGATAGCCCACACCCAGGTGGAGGAATCCGCGATGGGTTTTGAGGTAGCTTTCTCTGGAGAGGTTGAGAAGGCCAAAATCGTAACCCACATCGAAGCGGAACTGGTCGTTCAGCTCTACGCCGGCAGCAAGTCCCCAGTAGAGGTTGAAGGGCTTACGGCTCTCTCCGAACTTGTTGCTCTTGTTGAGCAGGTTGTAAGTGGTACCGTAACCGTCATCTACCTTGTGCGAGAGGGCGAACTGGAGCGTGGGACCCGTCTGGCCAAAAAGCTTGAGGTTGTCGTTTAATTCGTGGGTGTAGCTGGCCTGCAGGGGCAGGTTGATAGCCACTTCACGAGCCTTTACATCGTGGAAGTCCCAGTGATGACCAATCAGGAAAGACACGTTCAGACCCGGCAGGGCGGCCAGGCCGTCTACCAGGTCATCCAGGTTGAAATAGTAATTGGCACCGGCGTAAACACCGAAAAAGGTGTTGGGATGAGAGGCATACGTTGCATCATCAAGCAGCAACTTCGTATTCTCAAAAGCCAGTTGAAATCCGGCATCGGCCACAATCTGAGCCTTGGCCTGGAAACCCAGCAGCAGGGCTGCAGCAAGAACGATCAGTTTTTTCATATGAGTAAATTTTTAGTGTTTACCTTACTATATTTCGGTGCAAAGATACGGTTTTTTCTGTAAATCCCTACAAATGGGGATTGACGGGGGCCGAAAACCACCGTACCTTTGCGCCCGGCGCAAAACAAAACTATGAATCTTTCAGATCTGAATACCGGCGAAAAAGCCGTCATTGTCCGTGTGAACGGACACGGGAGTTTCCGTAAACGCCTCATTGAAATGGGCTTTATCAACGGAAAAGAGGTGCGGGTGGTGCTGAATGCTCCGCTCAAGGACCCTATTGAGTACGAGATTATTGGCTACAAAGTATCCCTCAGACGGGAAGAAGCCCGGCAAATAGAGGTGGTAACGGAGGAAGATGCCCGCGAGGCTCTGAAAACCGACGAGCACCTGCAAGCCCTCCCCGGAGACCTTCAGGAACAGGAAAGGCTGGACCGCGCCCTGGCCCACGTGGCCGAGGAGCGTCACCATAATATTCGCGTGGCCCTGGTGGGAAACCCCAACTGCGGCAAAACCTCCCTTTTCAACATTGCTTCCGGCAGCCACGAGCATGTGGGCAATTATTCCGGCGTTACGGTAGACGCCAAAGAGGGCCACTTCAAATACAAGAACTACGACATCACCCTGGTGGATCTTCCGGGCACCTATTCTTTATCGGCCTATTCTCCCGAAGAACTTTATGTGAGAAAGAACCTGCTGGAGGCCATGCCCGACGTGGTGATTAACGTGGTGGACGCTTCCAACATAGAGCGCAACCTGTACCTTACCACCCAGCTCATCGATATGAACCTGCGGGTGGTGATGGCCCTGAATATGTATGACGAACTCCAGCACAAGGGAGACAAGCTGGACGTGCAGCAGCTGGGATACCTCCTGGGTATGCCGGTGTGCCCCACGGTGAGCCGCAGCGGAGAAGGCATTCCGGAACTCTTTGATACCGTCATTAAGGTATACGAGAACGTGAGCCCCCGCCTGGCCCGCCACATCCACATCAACCACGGAACGGAGATAGAGCGGAGCATCAAGAGAGTGCAGCCGTTCATCGCCTACAACGAGGCCCTGAAAACCCGCTACTCCACCCGCTACCTCACCATCAAGTACCTGGAAAACGACAAGGACGTGGAGGCCCTGCTGGCCGGGATGCCCAATATCCAGGACATAGCCGATGCCCGGGCCGAGGAGCAGGAACGCATCCAGAGCCTGCTGGACACCTCGCTGGAGAGCGCCATTGTGGACGCCAAATACGCCTTCATCCAGGGCGCCCTGGCCGAAACATATGAAAAATACCAGGCCGAAAGGCCCCGCCGTACCTTTACAGACAAGATAGACGCCATTGTTACCAACCAGTGGGCGGCCTTCCCCATATTCGTTTTGTTGTTGTGGTTCATCTTCTGGGCCACCTTCACCATCGGCCAGTATCCCATGGACTGGATTGATGCCGGGGTGGCCTGGTTGGGTGAAAAAGTGGGTAATTTAATGGCCGATGGCTGGCTCAAAGATTTGGTGGTGGACGGCGTAATTGCGGGCGTTGGCAGCGTGCTGGTTTTCCTGCCCAACATCCTCATCCTGTACTTCTTCATTTCCATCATGGAAGACAGCGGCTACATGGCGCGCGCGGCTTTCATTGTAGATAAGCTGATGCACCGCATCGGCCTGCACGGCAAGAGCTTCATCCCCATGGTGATGGGCTTTGGTTGCAACGTGCCCGCCATCATGGCCACCCGCAGTATCGAGAGCCGCAAGAGCCGCCTGGTGACCATCGCCATCATTCCCTTCATGTCCTGCGCGGGGCGTTTGCCCATCTTCGTGCTCTTTGCCGGCGCGTTCTTCCCGGCCAATCCGGCCACGGCGCTGCTGGGCATTTACCTGCTGGGCATTGTTCTGGCTATTCTGTCGGCCCTTCTGATAGGCCGATTCGTGAAAGACGACGACCTCCCCTTTGTGATGGAGCTGCCGCCCTACCGCGTGCCCACCGCCAAGGCCATTGGCCGCCACACCTGGGAAAAAGGCCGACAGTACCTGGAAAAGATGGCCACCACCATCCTCATTTTCTCCGTGGCCATTTGGGCGCTGGGCTACTTCCCCCGCCACGAAGGCGCCACCAAGGCCTATCAGCAGGAGCATTCCTACATTGGCACCATCGGCAAGGCCATCGAGCCCGCCATGGAGCCCATGGGCTTTAACTGGAAGATGGACGTGGGCCTGCTGGCCGGCGTAGGTGCTAAGGAACTGGTAATTAGCACGATGGGCGTTACTTATGCCCAGGACGGAGAAGAGTATGAAGGCATGGGAGAATCCGACGACACCGCTCTGCAGGCAGCCCTCAAGGCCACCGTTCCCACCGCCGCCGCCCTGGCCTTCATGATCTTTGTTCTGCTGTATTTCCCCTGCATCGCCACCTTCGTGGCCATTAAAAACGAAACAGGCCACTGGAGCTGGGCCATTCTCCTGTGTCTGTACACCATTGCGGTGGCTTGGGTCTTCGCCTTTGCCGCCTACCGGATAGGCCTCATGGTGTGGCCGGTGTAGCTACCCTCTCTGTGAATACTCGCAGCCGCAGTAGAGCTGGTTGTAGAAGTCTTCTTCTTTGATAATCTGGTTGCGGCGTTCCTGGAGACCGCCCTTGCGCCAATTCTGGTCCCACCAGACAACGCCGGGCACCTGGGCGCAGGCCCATCGGCCCGCTTCATTCACCTGATCCAGGTTTTTCCAGCGGGAAGAGGCCAGCGTGGTGGTGAGCACCTCAAAGCCGTGGGCGGAAGCATACTGCGCAGCCCGCAGCAGGCGGAACTTGAAGCACTGAAGGCAGCGGCTGCCGCGCTCCGGCTCATTCTCCAACCCCACGGCGCAGCCGCCCCAGGCCTCGTGGTCATACACGTCGTCCACTATCTCCAGGCCCCATTTCTTGGCATAACGCAGGCACTCGTTCAGACGGTGCTCGTACTCTTCAAAGGGATAGATGTTGGAGTTGGAATAGAAGATGACCGGTCGGATCTCATTGTTCATCAGGCACTCCACGATGGCGCTGGAGCAAGGGGCGCAGCACGCATGCAGCAGCACCTTGGTGGCGCCTCCGGGAACCTCTATATGAAGATCCGGCGTCATGAATATTTACGAGGGAAACGCAGAAGGATGGACAGCAGGGCCACAAAGCCCAGCACAAAAGGATAATACAGCCGGGCAATGATAGCAAGGGCCGACACACCCGCCAGGCCGCTGGCCATGAGCATCTGTGCGCCGTAGGGGATGATGCCCTGTACCAGGCAGGAGAAGGTGTCCAGGATGGACGCCGTCTTGCGAGGGTCCAGCCCGAAACGGGTGGTGATATCCTTGGCCAGGGGCCCCACGGTGATGATGGCAATGGTGTTGTTGGCGGTGCAGAAGTTCACCAGGCTGACCAGGGCCGCAATGGAGAAACCGGCCGCGCGCCGGCCCGCAATGCGCCGGGTAAGACCGTCAATAATGAACTGAAGGCCGCCGTTGTAACGGATAATCTCCAGCATGCCGCCGGCCAGCAGGGAAACAATGATCAGTTCACCCATGCCGCTGATGCCGCTGCCGATGGAAGCCATCCAGCCCACAAAACCATAGGCGCCGGTGCACCAGCCAATGATGCCGTTCACGCCAATGCCGATGGCCAGCACGGTAACCACATTCACTCCGGCCAGCGCCAGGCCGATGACCAGCAAATAGGGAATGAGTCCTACCCACTGAACGGGGGCGGATTCGGGTGCGGCCTCTACGGAAAGTCCCATAATGACATACAGCGCTGCTACCAGCAGGGCCGCCGGGGCTGCAATCCAGATATTCACTTTAAACTTGTCCTTCATGGAGCAGCCCTGGCTGCTGGTGGCGGCCACAGTGGTGTCTGAAATGAAGGAAAGATTGTCTCCGAAGAAGGCGCCGCCCACAATGATGGCGGTGACAAACGCGACGCCTATGCCCGTTTCGGCTGCAATGCCGCTGGCAATGGGAACCAGCGCCACAATGGTGCCCACGGAAGTTCCGATGGCCATGGAAACAAAGCAGGCGGCCAGGAAGAGACCGGCGTAGATGAGCTTTCCGGGCAGAATGTGCAGGGTGGCGTTTACCGTGGCGTCAATGGCGCCAATGTCCTTGGCCGTGGAGGCAAAGGCCCCCGCCAGCACAAAGATCCAAATCATCATGAGCACGTTCTTATTACCCGCGCCCCCGGAAAAGATGGAAATCTTCTCGTCGGTGGTTTTGACGCCCCTGGTAATAATAAGGGAATAGGCCGATGCAACAATGAACGCGGCGGCCACCGGCACTTTGTAAAAGTCGTGGGCCACCAGCGAACCGGCCAGGTAAACGGCCAGGAACACGAATAGCGGGCTCAGCGCCAGCCAGCCGTTCATTTTGCGGGAACTGGATTTCCCGGGCTCTGTTTTCTCTGTGTGAATGGCCATGAATAAAGTTCCTCAGGGGATGCAAAGATACGCAAATTTTTAGTATCTTTGCAGATTATGAGAAGTGTACACGAACGCAACGGGATAAGCCCTGCCATGAGAATGGCGGACCTCCTGGACACGGACTTCTCTCTTTTGGGCGTCTTCAGCCGCATGGGGCTAACGCTGGGCTTTGGGGAGGAGAGCGTGGCAGAAGTGTGCGAAAAAGCCGACATAGACCCCGAAACCTTCCTCCTCATCTGCCGGGTATACATGGTAGATGGCTATCGGCCCACCCGTGAAGCGCTCCAAAACGCCAATTTGCACAACATCCTGGGCTATCTCCGTAAATCCCACAGCTATTACACCCAGGTTATGCTCCCTTCCCTGGAAGAAGCCCTGGAACAGATGGTGGTCCCGTGTGAGGACAAGCAGAAGCGCGTAATCCGGCGCTTCTTTTTGGATTATCGCGAAGAGATTCTGGCCCATTTTGCCTACGAGGAAGAAATTGTGTTCCCCTACGTAGAGGAAATGCTGGCGGCCCGGGACAGCTCCCACTTCACCATCGGCGAATACGAACAGAATCATTCCAATATAGAGGAAAAGCTGGCCGATTTAAAAAACCTCCTCCTGATGTACCTGCCCCAGAACAGCGACGCCCAGGAGGCTCAGAAGGCCCTTTTCTACTTGTACAGCCTGGAGGAAGATCTCACCAAGCACACCCTCATAGAAGACGATATCCTGGTGCCCATGGTGGTGCGCATGGAAGAAGTGGTGGCCGCCGCCCGTCCGGAAGGGGAGGAACTGAGTGCCCGGGAAAAGGAAATCCTGGTGGCCGTGGCCAAGGGCAAGCTGAATAAGGAAATTGCCGACGAGTACAACATCTCCATCTACACGGTTATCACCCATCGCAAGAACATTACCCGCAAGACGGGCATCAAGACAGTGGCCGGCCTCACGGTGTACGCCCTGTTGAACAACTTGATAGACATGAATACAGTAGAATAGAAATATGGATTACAAATCTTACCTCAAGTATTATCCCAACTTCCCCAAAAAGGGGGTCAATTTTGTGGACATCATTCCGCTCATCCAGGACAAGGAACTGTTCCGTCACCTGGTGGATGATCTGATTGATCTGTGCGACACCCCCAACATTGCCGCCCCGGAAGCCCGCGGATTCCTGTTCGCCACCCCTATGCTATATGCCCAGAAGGTGGAGAATGTGATCACTCTGCGTAAAAAAGGCAAGCTGCCCTTTGCCGAGGGAGACCTGGTGCAGGTGGAGATAATGAAGGAGTACGGTCCAGACCATATTTATTTCCGCCGCTCGGACATTGCTGCGTCCAAGCCTAGTGGAGACACCATCGAGCTTACGTTCTTTGACGATATCCTGGCTACCGGCGGTACTTCCAGCGGGGTGGTCAACGCCATGAACGCCCTCAAGGTGAACATTGACGGCAAGGAGTACAAAGTGAAAGTGAAGGACTTTGTGTTCCTGGTAGAGATAGACGACTTACCCGGCCGCAAACGCCTGGAAGGCATTGCGCCCGTGAAGTCCCTCATCCATGTGACGGAGGGCTAGTTGGAGCTTTTGTAGTCAAAGCGGTCGCCATGCCAGGTCCAGGAATGAAGGACCTCGCCGCTGCGGATAGAGAGAACCTGCCGGAATACCCGGATCTCTTTACCATCGGCCTTGATTTCTCCAATGGGACGCCAGGTCCCGGCGGAACAAGTATAGATTTGGGCCCAGACGGAGGAGCTGTTCCTCCGGGCCACCACCAGTTCGGGAGCTTTATCTCCCGTGAAGTCGTGGATACCGATGAGCGTATCTCCGCTGCCGCTTTCCAGAAGCGTGTTCCCCACGCGGACGGAGCCGCCGGAGAGCTGGGCCCGGACCGGAGTCCCGTCCACGGAGAAATCCAGGGTGCCGGATTCGCCGTAGAAGTAGCTGTCCAGGCCAAAGACGAAGGTTCCGGAAGCGTTGTCCGAAAATGTTCGCACCTGGGCCTGAGCCGCCACTGGCAGCAGCAGGAGCAAAGGAAGCAGTAGTTTACGCATACAAGTGCAAAGATAAGAAAAAACGATAAACCAAAAATAGCAGCCATATGTCTTTCGTAGATGACAGAATTGCCATGGAAGGTCTCACCTTCGACGATGTCCTTCTCATTCCGGCCTACTCGGAGGTCCTGCCCCGCATGGTAGATCTCCACACGCGTTTTTCCCGTAACATTACCCTGAACATCCCCATTGTGTCGGCCGCCATGGATACGGTGACCGAGGCCCCTATGGCCATTGCACTGGCCCGCGAAGGCGGAATCGGTGTCATTCACAAGAACATGAGCATTGCCGCCCAGGCAGGGGAGGTGCGTAAAGTAAAGCGTTCCGAAAACGGAATGATCATAGACCCTGTTACCATTGAGCAGGACCAGACGGTGGGAGACGCCCTGCGCCTGATGAAGGAGAATCACATTGGCGGCATTCCCGTCACGGACGGCACCCGTCGCCTGGTGGGCATCGTGACCAACCGAGACGTCCGCTTCCAGACAGACATGTCCGTTCCCATCCGTGACGTCATGACTTCGGAAGGTCTGGTCACCATCCCTGCCACCCGCACGGACAGAGACTATGCCAAGCAGGTGCTGCAGGAGCACAAGGTGGAGAAGCTGCCCGTAGTAGACGGACAAGGCAATATCGTGGGTCTTATCACCTATAAGGACATCATGCAGGAGCGCCGCTATCCGGGCGCCTGTAAGGATGCCCAGGGCCGCCTGCGCGTAGCCGCCGGCATCGGCATCACCCCGGATGCCCTGGATCGCATCGCCGCCCTTAAGGCAGAGGGTGTAGACGCCGTGGTGCTGGACTCCGCCCACGGTCACAGCAAGGGCGTGATGGATTTGCTACGGAAAGTGAAGAGTGTTTACCCGGAACTGGATGTAGTGGTGGGTAATGTAGCCACCGAGGACGGCGCCCGAGACCTGGTGAAAGCCGGTGCGGACGGCGTGAAGGTGGGCATCGGCCCCGGTTCCATCTGCACCACGCGCATTGTGGCCGGTGTGGGTGTGCCTCAGCTCAGCGCCATCTACAACGCTTCCCAGGCCCTCAAGGGCACGGATGTAACGCTCATCGCCGACGGCGGTCTGCGCTACTCCGGAGACGTAGTGAAAGCCCTGGCTGCCGGCGGAGACTGCGTCATGTGCGGCTCCATGTTTGCCGGCACCGAGGAGTCCCCGGGAGAGGCCATCATCTACAACGGTCGTAAGTTCAAGGCATACCGCGGCATGGGTTCCATCGACGCCATGGCCGCCGGTTCCAAAGACCGTTATTTCCAGGACGATAAGGTGGAACTGAACAAACTGGTTCCCGAGGGCATTGTGGGCCGCGTTCCCTACAAGGGCACCCTGGCTGAAACCGTGTACCAGCTGCTGGGCGGTCTGCGCTCCGGCATGGGCTACTGCGGCGCTGCCAACCTGGATGCTCTCAAGAAGGCCAAGTTCACCCGCGTCACGGCCAGTGGCATGACCGAAAGCCACCCGCACGACATCACCATCACCAAAGAAACCCCCAACTATTCCCGTAACGACTAATAATCAAGAGTATGAAACGCTTTCTTCTTCTGGTGGCCGCTGCCGCCTTGTTTGCAGCTTGCGAGAGCAACGAACCTAGCGAACTCTATGTTCCCAAAGGCACCGTGGAATTTGCCGGAAACGCCTTTTCCTCCTTCAGCCTGGGAGCCGATGTAAAACTCTACACCGCACCTTCTCCTTCCAACCCTTCCCAGTGGACGGTGCAGGCCGTGGTGCCGGTGCGTAAGGAAACCGAAGCCCAGCTGGAAGAACTCCAGATTAACATGGTCCCCCTGGACGAGCGCAGCATCCGCGTGCGCGACGGCTTCGTGCTGGTAGGTGAAGACCTCCAGAACCTTCTTCCCGTGTACAATGCCGGCAACGGCGTAGAGCGCACCGTGGTGTTCTCGGCCGAAGAAGGCAAGAAGTACTTCACCAAGAAGGAGGCCGATGCCATCATGGCCAAAACCAAGGGCGTAAGAATAGACTTCAATGCCAAGGAGAAGGTGGTGGAAGCCCCCAAGCCCGCCAAGAAGGCCGAGGCTAAGGATGCCGCCCCCAAGACTCCCCGCACCGTAGACGATCTTTGCCGGAAGTATGGTGTGTACGGCATGCTGGCCCAGTACGAAACCCACATCAAGAACAAGGACAAGAAGGCCGCCAAGAAGGTGGAAGACCAGCTTTGGAAGATTGAAAAGCAGGTAAAGGCCGATAAGTCCCTCCCCGAAGACCTCCGCAAGAGCTTCAAGAACTACGTTGAGGACAAGGAAGACGAGATAGAAGCCAAGTACTAGAAGGCGTAAGCCACCAGATAAAACAGCATCACGGCACAGCAGGTAAGTTTAAGTCCCGTGCCGAAGACAAAGCCCAGAAAGGCCCCGAGCGCAGATTTGACTGACGTCCCGGGGCTTTTTCCTGCAAAGAGGAGTTCGGCCACAAAGGCTCCCAGGACGGCCCCAAGAATCATACCCACCGGAGGGTAAACAAGGCCGATAAAAAGCCCAGCTACAGCGCCCCAGCCGGCATATTTGCTGCCGCCCGTAAGTTTTGTGAAATAGGCGGGGACCACATAGTCCAGAATACTTACGGCCACAACGATGCCCAGCCAGACCAGCAGGAAGCGGGTGCTCATGGGGTCCCCGGCTGCGTTGGTGCCGCCGCCCCAAATGTACAATACCAGCATGCCCAGCCAGCTGAGTGGCGGACCGGGCAGGGCGGGGGCAATGCTTCCTATGATGCCCAGAATGCCAAAGATGATGGCCAGAATGCCAACGAAGGTTTCCATGGCTTACTTGGCCATGGCCGCCTCCACCTCTTCCGGAGTGATGGGAAGCCTGTGATGACCCAGACGGCGGGCGCCGGTGGGGGTAATCAGCACGTCGTCTTCCAGACGGATACCGCCGAAGTCGTAGTACTGTTCAAGCTTGGTGTAGTTTACAAAATCGTAGCCCAGGCCTTCCTTCTTGAACTTTTCAATGAGGGCGGGAATGAAGTAGATGCCGGGTTCGTCCGTAATTACGTGACCGGGCACCAGGCAGCGGGCCATACGCAGAGAACCCAGGCCCAGCTGCTTGGCGCGGGTCTGATCCGGGTCGTAGCCCACCAGGTTTTCTCCCAGGTCTTCCATGTCGTGTACGTCCAGGCCCATGTTGTGGCCCAGACCGTGGGGCTGGAACAAGCCGGCAATGCCCTTAGCTACCATTTCGTCCAGGTCTCCTTTCACCAGGCCCAGGGCCGATAAGCCTTCCAGCATCTTGCGGGCGGTGGCCAGGTGCACCTCCCGGTAAGTAACGCCGGGTTTGGTGAGAGAGAATGCGTAATTGTTGCAGTCGCAAACTATCTGGTAAATCTCCCGCTGTTTCTGGGTGAACTTGCCGCTGGTGGGATAGGTGCGGGTAAAGTCCGAGGCATAGTGCTCGTTGCTTTCCACGCCGGCGTCTATAACCATCAGTTTGCCGGGCTCAACAACCGCGGCATGACCGTGATTATGAAGCGTTTCACCGTGCTGGGTGAGGATGGTGGGGAAGGAAACGCCCCAGCCTTTTGCCAGTGCAATGGCTTCCATCTTACCCACAATCTCCTGTTCCACGATGCCCATTTGGATGGAATCGCGGGCCACGGAATGCATCTCATAACCCAGGTCGCAGGCGGCGTCCAGGGCCTCAACTTCGATATCTTCCTTAATGAGGCGCATGGAAATAACCGCCTTGATGAGGGCCTCGGAAGGCTTTTCACCAGGCAGCAGCTGCTGCAGTTTGAGCGTATTGAAGTAACGGGACGGAGGCAGGAAGTGCACGGGGCGGCCTTTCACACGCTCCTGCAGCCAGCCGGCGAGTTCTCCGTACGGACGGTGGCGGGAAACACCCACGCTCTGGGCCTTGGACTCCACGGAGGGCTGGGGGCCCATCCAGATGATGTCGTCAATTTCCACATCATCGGCAAAGAGAATCTCTTCTCCGGAGTCTATGCTCAGGACGGCGGCCATCAGAGGTTCGTCCAGGCCCCAATAATACAGCCAGGAGCTGTCTTGACGCCATTTATAGCAATTGTCTTTGTACTGGGCCGGAGCCTCTGCATTGCCTATAAAAAGAACCAGGCCGCTTTGTCCGGCCTCACGCATCTTTTCGATGAGCGTCTTTCTCCGACGCACGTATACTTCTTTCGCAAACATTTCAATGTTTCAGTTTTGTTTTCCTCAAAGATAGGTATTTTTTTCGTAAATTTGCAGACTTATGGAAAGTCACATCAAAGATATCAATCTGTGGGAAAGCGGAGAGCTCAAACTGAGCTGGGTACGCTCTCACATGCCGCTTCTGGACGGCATCCAGAAAGACTTCGAAAAAACGCAGCCCTTCAAAGGCCTGAAAGTGGCCTTGAGCGTGCATCTGGAGGCCAAGAC
>DFLI01000106.1:0-5818 GCA_002373715.1 Bacteroidales bacterium UBA3623 | reverse complement strand
CGCTGAGCACCCAGGACGACGTAGCGGCCGCCCTGGTGCACGAAGGCCTTAATGTCTTCGCCATCCACGGCTGCAACGAAAAAGAGTATTTCGAAGACATCCGCCGTGTGTTGGAGGTGGGCCCCAACGTTATCATTGACGACGGGGGAGACCTGGTAACCACCCTGCATAACGAATTCCCGCAGCTTATCCCCAACGTTATTGGCGGCTGCGAGGAAACCACCACCGGTATCCTGCGCCTGAAGGCCATGGACGCAGCGGGCAAGCTGCAGTTCCCCATGATGCTGGTAAACGACGCAGACTGCAAGCACCTGTTTGACAACCGCTACGGT
Organism: Bacteroidales bacterium UBA3623; assembly: GCA_002373715.1. Lineage (GTDB taxonomy): Bacteria > Bacteroidota > Bacteroidia > Bacteroidales > UBA932 > Cryptobacteroides. The sequence continues at coordinate 5,486 of DFLI01000106.1, read as the reverse complement.
ACGGGCCAGAGCGTGTGGGACGGTATTAACCGCACCACCAACCTCATTGTGGCCGGCAAGGACGTGGTGGTGGCCGGTTACGGCTGGTGCGGCAAGGGCGTAGCCATGCGCGCCAAAGGCTTGGGGGCCGAGGTCATCGTGACCGAGGTGGACCCTGTGAAGGCCATGGAGGCCGTGATGGACGGCTTCAAGGTAATGCCCATGCGCCAGGCGGCCGCCCGGGGAGACATCTTTGTCACCGTCACGGGCTGCGAGGACGTCATCGGCCCGGAAGATTTCCTGCAGATGAAGGACGGCGCCATTTGCTGCAACGCCGGTCACTTTGACGTGGAGGTGGCCGTTGCCAAACTCAAGGCCATGGCCGTGAGTCACCAGCCTGCCCGCAACAACATTGAGGCCTATAAGTTGGAGAATGGAAAAACCATCTACATCATCGCAGAGGGCCGATTGGTAAACCTGGCCGCCGGAGACGGACATCCCGCCGAGATTATGGACATGTCTTTCGCCATCCAGGCCCTGAGCGCCCGTTACCTGGTGGACAGCAAGGGAAAACTTACCCGGAAACTCAATAACGTCCCCGCCCAGGTGGACCAGGAAGTAGCCCGCCGCAAACTGAAAGATTGGGGTGTACAAATTGACACTCTCACCCCGGAACAGCATAAGTATATATACGGATAACAATGGCATTAATTCCTATTTATTGGTGGAATAAGGAAGTTCGCAACTTCAAGATTTCACAAGACAGCTTCAGAAAGCAGCCCTGGGCCAACGGGGTTATTTTGCTGGTCTGCGTGGCCCTGGCCATGCTGCTGGCCAACCTTCCCTTTACCAAAGACCTTTATCACAGTTTCCTGCATACGGAACTCACCATCCACGTGGCCTCTCCCGACGGTCTGGTAGACTGGTTCTTCCCCCGGGATATGACCATGGAGAAGTTCATCAACGACATTCTCATGGTGATTTTCTTCTTCACGGTGGGTCTGGAAATCAAACGTGAGGTGGTGTGCGGAGAACTTTCTTCCTTCAAGAAGGCCATCCTGCCCGTAATTGCAGCCTTCGGCGGTGTCATCATGCCCGCCCTCATTTACGCCCTGGTGAACCACGGCACTGTGGCCTCCTCCGGTTGGGGTATTCCTACGGCCACAGATATTGCTTTCGCAGTAGGTATTCTCTCCATTTTGGGAGATAAGGTGCCTGTTTCTCTCAAGGTGTTCCTTACGGCCCTGGCCATTGCCGACGACCTCATTGCCATCCTGGTGGTAGCCATCTTCTACGGCGGCAGTATTAACCTGCCGCTGCTGGCCATTGCCATTGTGGTCATTATGTTTGTGGCACTCATGAAGAAACTGGGAGAAAAACGTCTGGTTTATTATTTCATCCCGGCCATCATTGTATGGGTGCTGTTCTACTACAGCGGCATTCACGCAACCATGTCCGGCGTTGTAATGGCTATGCTTATCCCCATGGATGCCCGCTACAACAAGGCTAAGTTCCACCGCCGCGCCAAGATTCTGTATGAAGGTCTGGTGGAAGCCGAGCAGGTGCACTCCAACGAGGACTTCCCCAACGGTCCCGAGCGTTACTACCTCCGTCGCCTGAGCAGCCTTACCAAGAAAACCATTCCGCCGTCCTATCGGCTGGAGCACAAGCTTAACCCCATCGTAAACTTTGCCATCATGCCCATCTTCGCCCTGGCCAATGCCGGTGTAGAAATCACGGATCTTTCGTATTTTAACATCTTCAAGGCCATAGACCCTGTGCTGGGCAGCGTGGGCCTGGGTATCTTCCTGGGTCTGGTGCTGGGCAAGCCGCTGGGCATCACCCTGGCCTCCTGGCTGGCTATCAAGTGCAAGGTGGGCGTCATGCCTTCCCGCTCCTCCTGGCCCATGCTCTTTGCCGTGGCCTGCCTGGGCGGTATCGGCTTCACCATGAGTATTTTTGTGGACACCTTGTCCTTCGCCGGTCCCGGCATAGACCCGGCTGTAACCCAACACCTGCGGGATGCCGGTAAGATTGCCATCCTGCTGGGTTCCCTCACCGCCGGCCTGCTGGGCTCGGTACTCATCTCAATAGTGTCAAAGATTGAAAAACGGAAGTATTAATATGGGACTTTTAGACGGAAAAGTAGCGCTCATTACGGGCGCAGCACGCGGAATCGGTAAGGCCATTGCGCTTAAGTTTGCCTCGGAAGGGGCCGATGTCGCCTTCACCGACCTTGTGATTAACGAAGCCGCCGAGGAAACGGTGAAGGAGATTGCCGCCTTCGGCCACAAGGTGAAGGCCTATGCCTCCAATGCCGCCAACTTCGAAGAGACGCAAGCCGTTGTGGCCGAGATTGAAAAGGAATTCGGCCGCATAGATATTCTGGTAAACAACGCCGGCATTACCAAGGACGGTCTGGTGATGCGCATGGCAGAGTCCCAGTGGGACGCCGTCATCGCCGTGAATATGAAATCGGCCTTTAACTTCCTGCACGCCGTGGTGCCCATCATGGCCCGTCAGAAGAGCGGCAGTATCATTAATATGGCCTCCATCGCCGGTCAGACCGGCAACCCCGGTCAGGTGAACTACTCCGCCTCCAAGGCCGGCCTCATTGCCATGGCTAAGAGTGTGGCCAAGGAGATGGGCCCCCGCGGCATCCGTGCCAACGCCATTGCCCCCGGTTACGTGATCACGGAAATGACCGAGGTGCTGCCCCAGGCCGTGAAGGACGAATTCATCAAACTTATTCCGCTCAAGCGCGGCGCCACCGTAGAGGAAATTGCCAACACCGCCCTCTATCTGGGTTCAGACCTATCTTCCTATGTTTCCGGTCAGGTTATCGCAGTGAACGGCGGCATGTATTGCTAATTTTCCTATCTTTGCAAAAAAGGACACGATATGGAAAACGTAGATCTGGAAATCTGGTGGTCTTCTCTCCCCGTTAGCGAGAAAGAGCGCATTGCCCTCAAGGGTCTTAAGAAAGCAAACCCCAAGGCCGATGAATCCCTGGCCCAGTACCCTGCGTGCACCGTTTGGTGGAATGGCCTGGAAACAGAGCGCAAAGAGTCTATCTACAAACACTGTGTAGTGGCCCACGGAGACGAACTCCGTGAGTGGAAAGAGCAGAATCCCTACGGAGACTAGTCCTTCCCATGTGGAAGGCCCTTGCAGATTTGGCTATGCCGCGCACCTGTCTGGTGTGCGGCAATTCGTTGGGTGTCCAGGAAAAGCATCTGTGCATCTGGTGTGCGGCCGATGTACCCCTTACCTATTATTGGGAACAGGCCCACAACCCCATGGCAGACGAATTCAACGCCTTACTGGAGCGCCGTCGGGAAGCAGGTGAGCATCTGGATTACGCTTACGCCGCCGCCCTCCTTTTCTATCACCACGAAAACCCCTACAAAGCCATCCCCCGGGAACTCAAGTACCACCGGAACATCCGGGCAGGGCGGTATTTTGCCGCCCAGTTGGGCCGATACCTGGCTGCCGCGCCCCAGTTTGCCGATGTGGACGTGGTTATCCCCGTCCCCCTTCACTGGCTTCGCAAGTGGCGCCGCGGCTACAACCAGGCGCAGGTGATTGCCTCCCAGCTGGCCCGGGAGCTGGGCGCGCGCCTTTGCACGGACGTGCTCTCCCGGGTGCGCCGCACCCGCAGCCAGACCTCGTTATCGGCCGAAGAAAGGGAGCGCAACGTGGCCACCGTCTTTTCCGTGCGTCGGCCCGTGGAGGCCCGCCACGTGCTGCTGGTGGATGACACTTTTACCACCGGCGCCACGCTGGCCGCCTGCCACCGTGTGGTCCGCCGCGCCCTGGGCCCTTCCGTCCGCATCTCCATTGCCACCCTCTCCGTGGTACAGGCCTAGTTGTAAAAATTCCTTATCTTCGTAGAATCAAACAAAACCACATGAAGAGTCGTATAACACTGTTTTTAGCCCTGGGGGGTATCCTCTTGTGTAATAACCAGGCCCAGGCACAGACGCCCGTCGAAGACGAAGTTCAGCTGCGTCAATGGATTAAAACCATTGCGTCCGACGAGTTCGGCGGCCGGAAGCCCATGACCGAATACGAGACCAAAACCATTAACTACCTGGCTTCCGAACTGAAGTCCCTGGGCCTGGAACCCGTCTTTGACGGCAGCTGGTTCCAGCCCTTCCAGATGATAGCCGTTACGTCCCAGCCGGTGGGAGGACAACTCACGGCAAAGGGCAAGAAAAGGGCAGTGCTCAAGTACCCGGATGATGTAGTGCCCTGGACGGCCCGGGCAACGGACAAGATAGATATTCCCAAGGCAGAGTATGTGTTCTGCGGTTTTGGCATCAGCGCGCCGGAGTACGGCTGGGACGATTACAAGGACATTGACGTAAAGGGCAAGATAGTGATAGCCATGGTGAACGACCCCGGCTACTACGACGCCTCCCTCTTCCGCGGCCGCAACATGACGTATTATGGCCGATGGCTGTACAAGTTTGAGGAAGCCAAGCGCCGGGGCGCGGCGGGCTGCCTGGTGCTGCACAACACGGAAGCCGCCAGCTACGGCTGGCACGTATGCGTGAACGGCCACATGGAAGACAACCTGGCCATCTACAATCCAGAAACGCAGAATGCCGATGAGCTGGCCGTGAAAGGCTGGCTTCGCGAAGAAGGCGCCCGTAAGCTTTTCAACGCTGCCGGAATGGATATGGACAAGGCTCTTTCCGATGCCAAAAAACCTGGCTTCAAGTCCTTCTCCCTGAAGGTGAAAGGAGACATCAAGATGAAGGTTTCCTACACCCTGCAGGAAACCCGCAACGTGGGTGGCATCCTGCGCGGCACGTCCGGCGATAAGGCCGTGGTCATGAGCGCCCACTGGGACCACCTGGGGATAGGCACGCCTGACGAGACTGGCGACGCCATCTACAACGGTGCGTCCGACAATGCCTCCGCCATGGCTGGATTGCTCCTATGTATCAAAAAGTTCATGCAGCTTCCCCGTCCCCGAAGAAGTATTGTTTTCCTTTTCCCCTCCTCCGAAGAAAGCGGCCTCTTTGGCTCGGAATACTACTGCGCCCATCCTGTTATTCCCATGGAGAAGACGGTGGCCTGCCTCAATTTCGAAAGCATCGGCCCGGCCCAGCTCACGCATGATCTGGTGCTCCTGGGGGCCGAGGAAAGCCCGCTGTCGCCCTATTTTATTGCCGCGGCCGCAGCGCAGGGGCGCACCATCTTCTTTGACTCCGACAATTCCGACGGTTGGTTCTTCCGTTCAGACCATTATAACTTTGTGAAAAAGGGTGTTCCCGCCGTGGTGTGGGAGAACGGCCTTCAGCCTGTAGATCCGTCCAGGCCCAACAAGTACCCTATGCCCGTATGGTACCACAAACCTTCCGATGAATACAAGGAAGACTGGGACCTTTCCGGCACTCTGGCCAACGTGAATCTGGTGTTCAGCGTGGGACTGTCGCTGACGAACGGGAAGGATTAATTGTTTTTTCTTATCTTTGTAAAGATGGAGTTGTTCTATG
>DFLI01000029.1 GCA_002373715.1 Bacteroidales bacterium UBA3623 | reverse complement strand
ATGCTCAGGTTCTGGACTTTACGGCCCTTGAAGGCTGCTGTTGCTATTGTGACGCGGAGGCCCGGAAGAAGATGGAAGAGGCTTTCCCACAACCCTTTCCCCGGCTAAGGTGGCTGGACAGCGGAGACTACCACTACCTGTCCCATCTGCTGGCGCTGAGAGAGCAGGAACCCTTTCACCTGGTATTGATGGACAACCATCCGGACACCCAGGACGCAGCCTTTGAAGGAGTGCTCTCCTGCGGAAGCTGGGTGAAGGAAATGCAGGAGCAGAATCCGCAGCTTCGGGATGTGCTCACCATCGGCCCACCTGGATGCCTGAATGAGGTTCCCCTAGAGTGGCTGGAGCAAAGAAGGGGAGAGCGGGTGTATGTGTCGCTGGACAAGGATATTATGGACAAGGCGTTTGCGCGCACGGACTGGACGCAGGGAGGCCATTCGCTGGAAGACGTGGAAAGGGAATTGGGTAAATTGATGGAAAGCATGGAAGTGGTGGCGCTGGATATTTGCGGGGAACTGGCACCCTCCAAGGGCGCTACGCCGGAAGACCTCCGGATTAACCGGGAAACCAATATTGAATTATATAGCTTTATTAATAAACACTTAAAGTAACATAATAACTATGTCAGACGTTCAAATCCCTCTGGACCAGTTGCAGAAGACCTGCCTGTACGATGCCCACGTGGCCCTGGGTGCCAAGATGAGCCCCTTTGCCGGATTCATGATGCCCATCCAGTACGACAGCATCACCGTGGAGCATAATGCCGTGCGGCAGAAAGTGGGTATGTTCGACGTGTCCCACATGGGAGAAATCTTTGTGAAAGGCCCTGAGGCTGAGGCTTTCATCAACCACATTTTTACCAATGATATCCGTGGATACGAACCCGGAAAGGTCCTTTATGGCATGATGTGCTATCCCGACGGAGGCACCGTGGACGATCTTCTGGTTTACCGTGAGTATCTGGCAGACCATTTCCTGCTGGTGGTAAACGCAGCCAACATAGACAAGGACTTCGCCTGGATCCAGGAACATGCCAAAGGCTTCGACTGCAAACTGGACAACGCTTCCCCCCGCATCGGACAGATTGCCCTCCAGGGCCCGGATGCAGAGAAGACCCTCATCGAGGTGCTGGGTTACAAGGAGGCTGCCAATCTGGGCTTCTACACCTTCTGCGACGTGGAGTACAAGGGAGAACGCCTCATCCTGAGCCGCACCGGTTACACCGGAGAGGACGGTTTTGAAATCTATACCACCAACGAGAATATTGTAGAGATTTGGGATAAGTTTCTGAAGGCCGGGGTACAGCCCTGCGGTCTGGGTTGCCGGGATACCCTCCGTTTCGAGGCCGGTCTGCCCCTGTACGGAGACGAACTGAGCCCGGAGATAAGCCCCGTGATGGCCGGTCTGGGCATGTTCTGCAAGTATGATAAGGATTTCATCGGTAAGCAGGCCCTGCTGGACCAGAAAGCCGGTAACATCGGCCGCAAGCTGGTGGGTATTGAAATTGAAGATAAGGCCATCCCGCGCGCCGGCTATCCGGTAGAAACGGCCGATGAGAAGGAAGTGGGCATCGTAACCACCGGTTACCATTCCATCTCCCTGGACAAGAGCATCTGCTTTGCCTTGGTGGACAAGGAATACGCCGCCCTGGATACGCCGCTGAATATCCGTATCCGCAAGAAGGTGTTCCCCGGTAAGGTGGTCAAAAAAAGATTCTATCAAACAAATTACAAAAAATAAACACAAAACACTATGTCTAAGATTCTTGAAGGAATTAAGTATTCTGAATCACACGAATGGGTAAAAGTTGAAGGTGGAGTAGCCGTGGTAGGCGTTTCCGATTTTGCCCAGAAAGAGATGGGTGACATCACCTATGTAGATATGCCCGAGGTGGACGACGAGGTTACCGCCGGCGAGGAATTCGGTGCCCTGGAAAGCGTGAAGGCCTCTTCCGAGCTTATCAGCCCCGTTTCCGGTACCGTGTGCGAGGTGAACTCCGAGCTGGAAGACACCCCCGAGAAGGTGAACGAAGACGCCTACGGCGCCTGGATCATCAAGGTGAAGATGTCCGATCCTTCCGAGCTGGACGCCCTGATGGACGCTGCCGCATACAAAGCTGCAATTGGCGAGTAAGATGGCTCAGCTTCCTTATTTACCCCAAACGGAAGCGGATGTGAAGGCCATGCTCGCGCGCATCGGCGTGAGCAAGCTGGAAGATTTGTACAGCGATGTGCCTTCCCAGTTCCTGCACAAGGGCGCCTATGCCCTTCCGGAAGCCCTTTCCGAGCAGGAAATCCGCGATTATTTTGCCTCTCTGGAGGCTATGAACGCCCGGCTGAAGGTGTTTGTGGGCCAAGGCGCCTACGACCACTACACGCCGTCCGTCATCCCTTATCTGTGCTCCCGCAGCGAGTTCCTTACGGCCTATACGCCTTATCAGTGTGAGATTTCCCAGGGTACGCTCCGCTACATCTTCGAGTATCAGAGCATGATGTGCGAGCTCACCGGCCTGGACGTCTCCAACGCCTCCATGTACGACGGCCCCACCGCCGCCGCCGAGGCCATGAAGATGGCCATTGCCTGCACCCGCAAAAAGACCCGTGTGCTCCTTTCGGCCACCCTCCTTCCTAATGTAATTGCCGTGGTGAAAACCTACGCCAAGTTCCATGGAGTGGAGATTGGCATGCTTAAGGCCGATGGCGGACAAACCTCCCTGGAAGCCCTTGAAGCAGAGCTTGCCAAGGACGATGTAGCCGGCGTGATTGTGCCTTCCGTGAACCGTTACGGCATTGTGGAAGACCACAGCGGTTTTGCCGATGCCATCCACGAAGAAAAGGGCATCCTGGTAGAATACTGCGACCCTTCGGCCCTGGCGGTGGTGAAAACACCCGCCGAATGGGACGCCGATGTGGCCGTGGGTGACGGCCAGCCTCTGGGCCTTCCCATCTGCTACGGCGGCCCGTACGTGGGCTTCATGACAGTGAAGAAAGAGCATATGCGCAAGATGCCCGGCCGTATTGTGGGCCAGACTGTTGACAAGCAGGGCCGCCGCGTGTTCGTGCTCACCCTGCAGGCCCGCGAACAGCATATCAAGCGTGAGAAAGCCACTTCCAACATTTGCTCCAATGAAAGCCTGATGGCTCTCTGGGCCACTATCTACCTCTCTCTGATGGGACCGGAAGGCATGAAGCAGGTGAATAAGCTCAGCGCCGACGGCGCCCATTACCTGAAGGCCGAACTGCTCAAAACCGGCAAGTTTGAGGATGTGTTCCCGGACAAGCCGTTCCTGAAGGAGTTTGTGCTTAAGTACAAGGGAAGCGGCCTTAAAGAGCGCCTGGAAAAGGCGGGCTACTTTGCCGCTTTGGAGACGGAAGAAGGTTATGTAAGCTTCTGCGTAACGGAGAAGCGTTCCAAGGAAGATATTGACCGTCTGGTCGCTATTGTAAAGGAGGGCTAGGATATGAAATACTACGACAAACTCATTTTCGAACTCTCCCAGGAAGGCCGCAGCGGCTTTTCCCTTCCCGTAAACAGGTATCCTGCTGCTCCCGAGGTTCCCGCTGGCCTCAAGCGCCAATCGGCCCTGAAACTGCCCCAGGTGAGTGAGCCGGATGTGGTGCGCCACTATACCAACCTTTCCCAGATGAACTTCGGCGTGGATACCGGCTTCTATCCGCTGGGCTCCTGCACCATGAAGTACAATCCCAAGATCAATGAGGAAATTGCGGCAATGCCGGGCTTCGGCGGCCTGCATCCTCTTATGGAAGACGCCCTGGTGCCCGGTGCCCGAAAGGTGTACGAGGAAATGAACAAGGCCCTTGCCGCCATTACCGGCATGTATACCTTCACCTTCGACCCTTGCGCCGGCGCTCACGGTGAGCTTACTGGCCTTATGATCATGCGTCAGTATCACCTGAACAGGGGAGATCTGGCCCGTACCAAGGTCATTGTGCCGGACAGCGCCCATGGTACCAATCCCGCATCGGCCGCCGTGGCCGGTCTGGAGGTGGTGGAGGTGAAGTCTCTGGAGAACGGCCGTATTGACGTGGAGGCTTTGAAACCTCTGCTGGACAATACGGTAGCCGGTATCATGATGACCAATCCCAACACCCTGGGCCTCTTTGAAACCCAGATTGAAGAGATTGCCGCGCTGGTTCACGGCGTGGGCGGTCTGCTGTACTACGACGGCGCCAACATGAACCCTCTCATGGGTGTGGTCCGTCCCGGAGACATGGGCTTCGATATCATGCACCTGAACCTGCACAAGACCTTCTCCACGCCGCATGGCGGTGGCGGTCCCGGCAGCGGTCCCGTAGGTGTTGCAAAGCACCTGGAAGGTTGCATTCCGGCCATCAAGGTGTCCGGTTTCCACGGTAACTTCGGCGTTATCCTGCGCGCTTATGCATACATCCTGAGCCTGGGTAAGGAGCACCTGCAGAAGGTAGGTCAGTTCTCTGTACTGGGGGCCAACTATATTAAGGAATGCCTCAAGGACAAGTACAAACTGCCTATCGAAGGTGTTTGCAAGCACGAATTCGTGTTTGACGGCCTCATCAACGACGGCGCCCATGACGATGTGCCCGGAGCTACAACGCTGGATGTGGCCAAGCGCCTGCTGGACTACGGCTTCCATGCTCCCACCATCTATTTCCCGCTCCTGTTCCACCAGGCCCTCATGATAGAGCCCACGGAAACCGAGAGCAAGGAAACGCTGGATGCCTTCATTGAGGTGATGAGAAAGATTGCCGACGAGGCTGCACAGGATCCCAACATCCTGCACGAGGCCCCGCACAATACGCCCATCTCCCGTCCGGATGAAACTACCGCTGCCCGCAACCCCATCCTGAAATTCCAGGATACTCTGTAGGCTTATAGCTGTTCTTTTATAAGCCCTTGCGAATGTGCTCGCAAGGGCTTATCTTTGTACTTAGGACCATGACCAGAGAAGATCAAATAGCCAGAGTAACCCTTGTCGGCAGCGTGGTGAACCTGCTGCTGGTGGGCGTGAAATTCGTGGCCGGTATTGCCGGGCACAGTGCCGCCATGATCTCCGATGCCGTCCATTCGCTCTCGGACTTTGTCACAGACATAGTGGTACTGGTGTTTGTGCGCATCAGCGCCCAGCCCCAGGACGAGGGCCACGACTACGGTCACGGCAAGTTCGAAACCATGGCCACACTTCTGATCGGCCTGGCTTTGGCCGCTGCAGCCATTGGCATTGTGGTTTCCGGTGCTGGCAAACTCGCTGCCTGGCTGCAGGGGGAAGATCTGCCCAGTCCCGGGAAACTGGCCCTCTGGGCTGCGCTCCTTTCCATTTTGGCCAAGGAGGTGCTGTACCAATATACGCGTATCAAAGGCCAAAAACTGGATTCTCCGGCCCTGGAAGCCAATGCCTGGCATCACCGGTCAGATGCCCTCAGTTCCGTAGGTGCGGCCATCGGCATTGGTGGCGCCATCCTCCTGGGCAACCGCTGGACGGTGCTGGACCCGCTGGCCTCCATAGTGGTGGGCCTCATGCTGGTCAAAGTGGCCTGGGACCTCCTGGGCCCCAGTTTCAGGGAACTTACGGACAGCTCCCTACCCAAGGAAACAGAGGCTGAAATGCTGGAAATCATCCGGGGTATTGACGGCGTTCAGGACCCCCACAACCTGCGCACCCGAAGGGTCGGGAACCGCATAGTTGCAGAGGTCCATATCCGCCTGGACGGTAGCCAAAGCCTCTCTGAGGCTCACGAGAAAGCCACTGAGGTGGAGCGCCGCATCAAGGCGCGCTTCGGCCAGCAGTCTCACATCGTCGTCCACATGGAGCCTGTCAAGTAGCCTATGAGAGTCCTTTTTGTGTGTCACGGTAATATTTGCCGCAGTCCCATGGCAGAGTTCATCCTGAAGGCCCTGGTAAAAGCCAAAGGCCTTGAGGGGCAGTATTATATAGAATCAGCCGCAGTATCTACAGAGGAGATTGGCAACCCCATTTATCCGCCGGCCAAGCGCTGTCTCACTCAGCATGGGGTGGTGTTTGACAATGCCAAACGCGCCAGGCAGGTTACAAGGGCCGATTATGACCGCTTCGACCGCAT
>DFLI01000142.1 GCA_002373715.1 Bacteroidales bacterium UBA3623 | reverse complement strand
GAGCCGGGCAGCGCCATGGACACCCTTGCCTTCTGCATCCTGATGGCTTTCAATGTCACGTTCTCCAACGTATGGGGCATTATCCTCAAGGAATGGAAGGGGTGTTCCAAAAAGACGATAGCCGTGTTGGTACTTGGACTCATTATATTGGTTTTCAGCACCTTCCTGCCTCAGTTATTAACGTAAAAACAATTTTGTTATATGTACGATTTAGCCATTATCGGAGGAGGTCCCGGTGGATATGTAGCAGCCGGCAGAGCCGGAGCGGCGGGACTTTCCGTAGTGTTGTTTGAAAAGAATGAATTGGGCGGTGTGTGCCTGAATGAGGGCTGCATTCCCACCAAAACCTTGCTCTACAGTGCCAAGGTATATGATTATGCCAAGCATGCCGACAGGTATGGCGTGAATGTGCCGGAGTCTTCCATTGACTTTGGTGCCATTTTCAAGCGCAAGACCAAGGTGGTGAAAAAGCTTGTGGGCGGTATCAAGGTACAGATGAGAAATGCCAATGTGGAGGTGGTTAAAGGTGCCGCCGTCATTGAAGGAAAAGAGGCCGATGGCTTCCTGCTGGAATGCGAAGAAGAGAAGTATCAGGCCCGGAATATCCTCATTTGCACGGGCTCCGAGGCGGCTGTTCCGCCCATTCCGGGCCTTCGGGAAGGCCTGGGAAGTACCGTGGTTACCAACCGGGAGATTCTGTCCCTGGAGGAGCAGCCGGAGCGGCTGGTGGTGATTGGTGGCGGAGTCATAGGGATGGAGTTCGCCAGTTTCTTCAATTCCATTGGCACGCAGGTGACGGTGGTGGAGATGCTGCCCAAGATTCTGGGCCCGCTGGACGATGAAATATCGGCCATGTTGCAGGCTCAGTACGAGAAAAAGGGCGTGGAGTTCCACCTTAGCTGCAAGGTGGTGGCCGTGGAAGGAAACGAGGTGGTGTACGAAGACCCTGAGGGCAATACTTGCCGCGCCGCCGGAGACAAGATCCTGGTTTCCGTGGGTAGAAGGGCTAATATCGCTGATATCGGCCTTGAAAAGATTGGCGTAGAGATGGCCCTCAATCCTGCCGGCCGTCCCTATGGCATCAAGGTGAACGAAAAGATGCAGACCAATGTGCCGGGCGTATATGCCGCCGGCGATGTGACGGGCTTTTCCATGCTGGCCCACACGGCTACCCGCGAAGGCGAAGTGGCTGTGAATAACATCCTCGGTAAGGCCGATTATATGCGCTACAACGCCATTCCGGGCGTGGTGTACACCAATCCGGAAGTGGCAGGCGTGGGCCTGACGGAGGCTGAGGCCGCCAAACTGGGCCTGGACTTTACCGTCCTTAAGCTGCCCATGGCATTCTCCGGCCGCTTTGTGGCCGAGAACGAAAGGGGAGAGGGCCTTTGTAAGATAATGGTGGATAAGACCACCCACAAGGTGCTGGGCGTACATATGCTGGGCAACCCCTGCTCGGAGATTATCCAAAGCGCCTGCATGGCCATTGAGGAAGGCCTCACCGTGGAGCAGCTGAAGGAAGTGGTGTTCCCGCATCCCACGGTATCCGAAATCTTGAAAGAAACCTTTTTTGAACTATGAGTGTTTTAGATAACAGGCCGGCGCTGAAAGCGGCGGTGGATCAGGTGGCCGAAGTGGCCGGATACCTTTGGCAGAAAGGTTGGGCAGAGAGAAACGGTGGCAACATTACCATCAATATCACCGACCAGGTGGACGACGCCCTGCGAGCGATGCCTGCCATTGATGAGCCGCGTGCCATCGGCAAAACCCTGCCGCATATCAAGGGCTGCTGGTTCTATTGCAAGGGAACCGGCAAGCGCATGAGGGATCTCTCCCACGACCCTATGGCCAACGGCTCCATCATCCGTATTCTGCCGGACTGCGCGCATTATGAGATAGTGGCCGATGCGGTGGTGGCTCCCACCTCAGAGCTCCCTTCCCACCTGGCCGTGCACGATTACCTGCTGGCCAAGGGCTCTCCCTACCGGGCTTCGCTGCACACCCATCCCATCGAGTTGGTGGCGCTTACCCATAATAAGAAGTGGATGGAAAAGGATGTGGCTACGCGCATGCTCTGGTCCATGATTCCGGAAACCAAGGCCTTCTGCCCCAGAGGGCTTGGAATGGTGCCGTACATGCTGCCTTCCAGCGTGGAATTGGCCGATGCTACCATCAAGGCCCTGGACGAAGACTACGATGTGGTGATGTGGGAAAAGCACGGCGTGTTTGCCGTAGATACGGACATCATGAGCGCCTTCGACCAGGTGGATGTACTGAATAAAAGTGCCCTTATCTATATTGCAGCGCGGAATATGGGTTTTGAGCCCGATGGAATGACCGATGCCCAGATGAAGGAATTATCTTCCGTTTTTGGCTTGCCTAAATAGTTGCGTTTTTGTACCTTTGCAGGCGCAAAATCTGAACTATGAAAAAAGCAATACTCATTCTGGGAATTCTGGCCGTTTTGGGAAGCACTTGCCTTATGAGCACTTCCTGCGGCACCAACGCCGGCGCCAAGGGTGCCGATACGCTTAAGGTTAACACCACCGAACTGGGGGCTGAGGTTATTGGTTTCAATGGCATTACCCCGGTGGAAATCTCTGTGCACAAGGGCGTTATCACCAAAATTGAGGCGCTGCCCAATCAGGAATCGCCCCGTTATTTCCAGGCCGTGCTGGAAAGCGGCTTGCTGGAAAAGCTGGTGGGCAAAACCGTAAAGGAGGCCAAAGCCACCGAGCTGGACGCCGTCTCCGGTGCCACCTTCTCCTCCGAAGCCCTTATCCAGAACATCCGTCTGGGCCTGGAAGCCGTTCCGGAGTAGTAATTCTTTAGTTGATATCAGAAAAACGCTTGCATTTTGAAATGCAGGCGTTTTTCGTTATTTTCGCAAGACAAACACTTGATAACCATGAAACGCATTATGTCCCTTCTCTCCGTTTTTGCCATCACCACCTCGCTCGCATACAGCCAGCCCGGAGGCAATAATCCTTTCGGCAACATGAGCCGCGAGGAAATTGAGGACCTGTTCAAAAAGATGAATACGCCTCCCACAGACCCTTCCTACCGCATGGAAGTAGTGGGCTGCGAAAGCGACGGCAATAAGATTTATGGAGAAGCCTTCATTCCCGTAGCGCCCGGGCAGCATCCGGCGGTTATCCTTTCCCACGGCTACGGCGGCACCCATCATGGTTTCTACGCCATGGCAGATATGTTGGCCAAGGCCGGATATGTGGCCTATTGCTACGACTTTGCCGGCGGCTCTCCCCGCAGCCAGAGCGGCGGAAAAACGGAAGAGACATCCATATTCACCCAGCGTCAGAACCTCAAGGATGTCATCGATATGGTACGCACCTGGGACTTTGTGGATAAAAAGAACATCTTCCTGCTGGGAGAAAGCCAGGGAGGTTGCGTAAGCGCCATTACGGCTCCTTATGTGAAGGATAAGATCAACGCCATTCTCCTCACTTTCCCTGCCCTCTGCATTCCGGACGACGGTTTCGCCCTCTATCCCACTTTGGCCGATGTCCCCGAGACGGTTAATTTCATGGGAATGAACATTGGCAAGCCGTATTATGAGAAATTCTATGACGGCTTTGACATCTACAAGGAGATTGCCGGCTACCAGGGAGAGGTACTAATTGTACACGGCACAGAAGATTCCCTGGTAAAGCCCGAATATTCTGCTAAAGCCTCCAACGTGTACGACCACTGCGAACTGCACATGATCTTTGGCGCAGGCCACGGCTTCTACCAACCCCAGCACGTGGAACTGTACTATCAATACGTAACGGATTTCCTGAAACGCCACATTAAGTAGATATGAAACGATTCTTCTCCCTCCTTGCTTTGTGCACCGTGGCGGGCCTGTGTTATGCCCAGCCCGGTCGTCCTCCCCAGCCCGAGAATGTGATTCTGATGCAGCGGGCTTCGTTTAACATTGTGTACGGCGGGCCCACCCGGGCAGAAGGCCGGTCCTATAATTTTACGCCCGCTTTTTTCATTTATCCGGACGGTAAGTTGGACAAGGAGGGCGCAGAAAAGCTATTGGCCGATATGGACATCCAGCCCCTGCTGGACGCCAACTACGGAACGGCGGTGGTCATTAATCCCACAGGGGACAAGTATGATGCAGAGGCCGATTTCAAGGTTTTTGAGCAGTTGTTCAACCAGTTCCGAGGCCCCGGTAACCTGAAGGTGGTGGGCCTGGGTGCCGGCGCAACCTTTGTGAACCAGGTGATAGCCCCCAAGGCAGGAGCGCAGATTGCCGATATTCTGACCATCGGCGGTAAGCCCGGAAAGAGCGCAGCTCCCGTGCCGGCCTATGTGGCCGGAAAGGGTGCCGCCAAGGTGGCCAGGCCTTATCAGTCGGCCATAGCGCCCCATGCCGACGAGCCTCTGCTGAAGGTGGTGGTGAATCCTGCATCGGCCCCCCTTAAAGACATTCTTGCCGATGCCTGGAAACAGGTGTTGGGCTGCAACTATCGCTATAACAATTACCAGCATACGCATTATGAAGGTGCCAAGTTAGGGGAGTACGGTTCCTATGAACTGGAACCTTATCTGGATTGTGAGGCTTTGGGTATCAAACGCATTATTGTGGAGCTCCCCACTGGTAAGGACACTAAGCAGCTTTGGTATGAGTACTGGCCCGAGGAGCTTTTGGAAGGCGCCCCGGAGCATTCCGTGCCCGTTATGGTGTTGCTGCATGGTAATCAGAACGACCCTCGTACCCAGGCCGAAACTTCCGGCTTCATCCAGGTGGCGGCACAGGACCGTTTCTTTGTGGTGGAAATGGAGTGGCAGGGTACGCCCAATTACCAGGCTATGGGTCACGACGGCATTGAGACGGTGCTTTATCAGCTCTTCGCCAAGTATCCTCAGTTGGATCCTTCCCGCGTATATGCAGAGGGCTTATCGGCCGGTTCCATGACAGCTACCGCCCTGGGCATCAAGAAATCCTATGTTTTTGCGGCAGTAGGCGGCCATTCCGGCGGTTTGTTGGACAGGCCTGCACCGGGTCCGTTCCCTAACTTCGGTTCCATCTGGGCGGAGGCTACGCAGAAGCGTGGCGCCGTGGAAATGCCCTATTGTTCCGTGCTGGGTACGGCCGATAACGTAGTGCCCTATATCCGGCCCGACAACTGGAAAGGCAATGGTTACCTCAACGCCTGGAATGCCTACGAGCAGATGAATGGCATGGAGGTGGTGAGCGAGATAGATTTCTCTCTGGACCCTGTCTTTGGCCAGAAGCTGCAGGACCGTGAAACCATCGTAACCAACAAGGGAGATGGCCTGGTGGTGGAAACCGGCCAGCTGTACAAGGGCAACGTGCCGCTCATCAAGATTGTAGCGGTAATGGACTACGGCCACTGGAACTTCCAGCCCACCGCCCGCATCATGTGGGATTTCTTCAAACAGTTCCGCCGAGACCCGGAAACGAAAAAGTTGGAATACCGCCCGTGGAAGTAAACGGCTGATTAATAGAAAGATAAACGAATGACTCCCCTCCGGAAAGGGATGGGGTAAAATGTTTAGAGTGATATGATTCAAAGACTTATCTCCACGCTAGCCTTGCTGCTTTGCGTAGCAGGCTTGCAAGCCAAGATTCTTTTGCCTCCTCAGATTGGAGATTACATGGTGCTGCAGCAGCAGACCCAGGTCAGTCTCTGGGGCTGGGCCGATGCCGGAGCCATGGTTACCGTAACGGTCTCCTGGGAAAAAGCCAAATATGTGGCTAAGGCAGGGGCCGATGGAGCCTGGAAAGTGGCCGTGTCAACGCCCGAAGGCGGTTATGCCGAACAGTCGGTGAGCATTGCCTGCGGCAAGGAAAAGGTAACGCTGCAGCATGTTCTCATTGGAGAAGTTTGGCTGGGCAGCGGCCAGAGCAATATGGAAATGCCTCTGAGAGGCTTTGACAACTGTCCCATAGAGGGAGGCCCTCAGGAGATTGCCTTCTCGGGCCGATACAAGGGCCGTATCCGCTTTGCCACCCTGCCCAAGACAGAGGCTTACAGCCCACGGAAAGTGGTAGACGGCGCTTGGAAGGAAAGCTGCCCGGAGAATGCTCCGGAGTTTGGCGCCGCCGCGTGGTTCTTTGCCAAAAACCTTACAGAGGTGCTGGATGTGCCCGTGGGCATTATCAACAATGCCTGGGGCGGCAGTCATGTGGAGGGTTGGCTTCCCAGCGAAGTGGTGGAAACCTATCCGGATCTTCCCTCCGATTCCCTCAGTATTCAGGAAAAGATTCCCGGTCAGTGGCATAGGCCCACCATCATGTACTATGGCCAGTGGGCTCCCGTTCGCAATTATACTTTCAAAGGCGTTATCTGGTATCAGGGAGAGAGCAATGTGGGACAGCCCGACTATGCCCTTCGCATGGAAACGCTCATAGCCCTGTGGCGTCGGGAAAGCGGCAATAAGAACCTTCCGGTATATCAGGTAGAGATTGCCCCTTTTGTGTACGGAGATGGCCCTGACGGCCTTTCCGGGGCGCTTCTAAGGGAACAGCAACGCATCTCTGCACGCGAGACGGAAAACTGCTGGATAGTGAGTACGGCAGATTTGGTGTTTCCCTACGAGGGACCCAATATCCACCCTGCTAAGAAGCGTGAGGTGGGAGAGCGGCTCAGTTATCTGGCTTTGAACCATACCTACGGAAAATGGATGTTCCCCGGGGCTGCTCCCACTTATCATTCTATGAAAGTAGAGGGCCAGGATGTTTATGTCCAGATGGACCATGTATACGAAAATGGCGGATTTAACCGCATGGAAGCCATTGAGGGCTTTGAAGTATGCGGGGCCGATGGCGTATGGTACCCTGCACAGGCTTGGGCTAACGGTATGGAAGGGGTGAAGGTTTATTCTGCCCAGGTGGCCGCCCCCGTGGCCGTTCGCTATGCCTTCCGCAACTGGCTGCCCGCTAACCTCACCGGTGCCAAGGGCCTGGCTGTAGAGCCTTTCCGTTCAGACCAATAACTAACAACCATACTATGAAACATTTATCTGCATTTTTGAGCTGCGCATCGCTTTTGGTGCTGACGCTCTCTTGCCAGCAGGGCCCTACTCCCGAGCAGCGCGCCCGGGAACTCATTGCCAAGATGAGCCTTGAGGAGAAAGCATCCTTGATGACGCATACATCGGCCCCCGTTGAGGCGCTGGGCATTCCGGAGTACAACTGGTGGAACGAAGCTCTGCACGGGGTGGCCCGTAACGGAAAGGCAACCGTTTTCCCTATGCCCATTGCCATGGCGGCCTCTTTTGACGAGCCTCTGGTGAATGAGGTGTTTACCGCTGTCAGCGACGAGGCCCGCATCAAGAACCGTCAGGCTCTCGCAACCGGCCACGTGGGCTGGTATCAGGGTCT
>DFLI01000024.1:2449-6966 GCA_002373715.1 Bacteroidales bacterium UBA3623 | reverse complement strand
CCAAGGCCGTCAACGCCATGTCGGTAGATTTCTACGTGGCCTCCTACCGCGAAGGCCAGTGCTCCTACGCCCATTTCTCCCGGGGTAACCTGCTGGAGAGCGCCATCGTCCCTTCCAACGAAAAGAACGGCACCTTTATCCGCTTCACACCGGACGAGGAAATGTTCAACGACTATTCCTTCCACATGGAATTTGTGGAAACCATGGTCAAGAACTATTCCTACCTGAAGAAAGGCCTCACGCTCAACCTGAACGGGGTTCCGTACAAGAGCGAAAACGGCCTGCTGGACCTGGTGAACGAGAATATGAGCGAAACGCCGCTCTATCCCCTGGTGCACCTGGAAGGAGAAGATATAGAGATTGTACTCACCCACGGCAACAGCTACGGAGAGAATATTGCCACCTTCGTCAATGGCCAGAACACCCGTGACGGCGGCACCCACCTGGCCGCCTACAGAGAAGCCATCGCCAAAACCTTCAAAGACTTCTTCAAGAAAGACTATAAGCCCGAGGATATCCGCCAGGGCATTGTGGGCGCCATTTCCATCCAGATCCAGGAGCCCATTTTCGAAGGCCAGACCAAAACCAAGCTGGGTTCCACTTATATGTGGGAAAAGCAGGTGAAAGGGGCCGATGGCGCCTCCTCCGTAGACCGCGGTCCCACCATCCGCACCTTCGTGAACGATTTTGTCACCAAGAACCTGAACGACTACCTCCATATGCACATGGAGATTGTCCCCATCATCGAAGACAAAATCAAGGCCTCCCAGGCAGAGCGCGAAGAGATTGCCGGCGTGCAGAAAAAATCCCGCGAGCGCGCCAAGAAAACGGCCGTGTACAACCGCAAGCTTAGGGACTGCCGCTACCATTTCTCGGACAACAAGTTCCCCAAGGGTATGGAAGACCAGCGGGAAAAGACCTCCATCTTCATCACGGAGGGTGATTCCGCATCCGGTACCATCACCAAAGTGAGAAACGCCAACAACCAGGCCGTGTTCTCCCTCCGCGGCAAGCCCATCAACTGCTTCAAGGAAAGCCGCAAGAGAGTAGCCGAAAACGAGGAACTCAATCTCCTCATTGCCGCCCTGGGCGTGGAGGAAGATCTGGAGAATCTCCGCTACAACAACATTATAGTGGCAACGGATGCCGATGACGACGGAATGCACATCCGTATGCTGGTGCTCACCTTCATTATGAAGTATTATCCGGAGCTCATCCGCCGCGGACACGTGTACATTCTGCAGACTCCCCTGTTTCGCGTGAACAACAAGAAAGAGCGCCGCTACTGCTACTCCATCGAAGAGCGTGACAAGGCCGCGAAAGAGCTCAAATCGGGCGTGGAAATCACCCGATTCAAGGGCCTCGGAGAAATCTCCTCCAACGAATTCGAAGACTTCATTGGAGACAATATGAGGCTGGATACGGTGAAACTGGCCGATGAAGAGTCCATCTCCACCATAATGGAGTTCTATATGGGCATCAACACCTACGAGCGCCAGCACTTCATTATGGACAACCTCCGCAGCGAGAAAGAACTGGAAGACGTCAATATCTAAACCTATGGCAAAGAAAACAAAGACTACGGTTGGCCCCCGCTGGGCCAAATTCTGCGGCTGGTGGCTGCGGAAGATGGGTTGGAAGAGTGTAGGCGGTCCCATGAAAGAGCCCAAGGCCATTGTGCTGGGTGTCCCCCACACCACCGTGTGGGACTTCCTGGTAAGCTACCTGTTCTATACCCAGTTTGGCAAGGTAGCCCATATTATGGTTAAGAAGAGCTTCTTCTTCTGGCCCCTCGGCCCCATCCTGAAAGCCTGCGGCGCCGTGCCCACAGACCTCTCCAGCCCCGCAACAACCGTCAAGAGCCTCATAGACGTTATGGAAGGCGTGGACGAATTCCACCTGGCCCTGGCTCCGGAAGGCTCCCGTTCCCTGGTTAAGCGCTGGAAGAACGGTTACCACCTCATTGCCAAGGAAACCGGCGCTACCGTATACCTGGGCTATTACGACTGGGGACGCAAGGAAATCTCCGTAGGAGAACCCTTCGAGATAACCGACGACCCTAAGGCCGATATGCTCCGCATCTACGACCATTACAGACCCATGGGCATCCAGGGTTTCCACAAAGATCAGTTTGCGGTACCGGATCCCCCTAAATCAGAATAATTTAAGTTAGTTAGTAGTAATTATCTATGGCAAAAAAAATCAAGAGCCCGTACAAAGCCTGGCGCAAGTACCGCAACCGCGAAAACACCTGCACCACCCTTCACAAGGTCTTTGACTACGCCACAACCAACTATGCCAAACGTGTCGCCTATCAGTATGTAGACGGCGGCCAGAAATACACCTATGAAGAGTTCCGCCGCAAGGTGAACCAACTCTCCCTCCGTATGACCCGTTTCGGAATCAAGCACGGAGACCGTGTAGCCATTTTCTCTCAGAACATGCCCAACTGGGTGGTGGCCTTCTTCAGCGCCACGGCTTTTGGCCGTGTAGCCGTCCCCATCCTCCCGGACAGCTCTGAAACGGAGCTCACCAACATTCTCAACCACTCGGAGTCCAAGGTGCTGTTCATCTCCCAAAGGATGATGCCCAAGCTCTCCGAAGAATGCCGGCAGAAGCTCACCCTCATCATCGACATCGAGACCTTCGAATTCATCAAGAAGGAGAAGGATGATTTCAAGTGCAACGGCTGGGTGAAAGCCCCCCAGCCAGACGACCTCGCCTGCATCATCTACACCTCCGGCACCACCGGAAAGGCCAAGGGCGTGATGCTTAGCCACCGCAACCTTTCCAGCAACCTGGCCGCCGCCTTCAAGGCCAAGCCGGCTTTCAAGAAAGACCGCTTCCTGAGCATCCTGCCGGCTGCCCATACCTATGAGATGAGCATCTCCACGCTCTACTCCTTCTATGTGGGTGCCACCTGCTATACGCTGCCCAAGCCTCCCACCCCCACCATCCTGCTGGGGGCCATGAAGAAGATCAAGCCCACCATCGTATGCTCCGTTCCCCTTATCATCGAAAAGGTGGTCAAGAACAGCGTCTGGCCCACCATCCAGAAGAGCCGCGTACTCTCCTGGGCCGATAAGAGGATCCCGCATATCCTTCACTGGTTCATCGGCCGCCGAATGGTCAACTCCTTCGGAGGCAAGCTCAACTTCTTCGGCATTGGCGGCGCCAAGCTGGATCCGGCCGTAGAGAAGTTCCTCATTGACTGCAACTTCCCGTACGCCGTGGGCTACGGTCTCACGGAGACCGCCCCGCTGGTTTGCAACGTGATGGTTAACAAGAAAAAGCACCTGGGTTCCATCGGCCCCGCCACATATAAAGTAGACATCCGCCTGGACAACGTGAACCCCGCCACCGGCGAAGGAGAGATTGTGGTCCGCGGAGACAACGTGATGCTGGGTTACTACAAAGACCCTGAGCGCACGCTGCAGGTCCTGGACGACGAGGGCTGGTTCCACACCAACGATATAGCTACCGTAGACGAGAACGGCATCTACTACATCAAGGGCCGCCTCAACAATACCATCCTGGGTCCTTCCGGAGAGAACATCTATCCCGAAGAGATCGAGCAGGTCATCAACAACATCGAAGGCGTGGAAGAAAGCCTGGTGATGGAGCGTGACGGCAAGCTGGTAGCTCTGGTGAAGTTCGAAGACAACGCCATAGACTGGGACCAGGCCACGGAAGACAAGTGGTTCGAGGAACTGGAAACCCGCAAGAAAGCCGTTATGGACTGGGTAAACAAAACCGTAGGCAAGAACTCCAAGATTGGCGAAGTAGACGCCATGAAGGAGCCCTTCGAAAAGACGGCCACCCAGAAGATCCGCCGCTTCAAGTACAAAGACTCCCACGGAGACGAGCCCGAAAAGCCGTCCTCGAAAGAATAAACATCACCCCCGGCCACTGACCGGGGGTCTTTCGTTTCTTGTCCTGGGGCTGGTGCATTATATCTGACATTTCCAAATTTTGGCAAGCCTTGCCAAAACTTGGTATCGGCATAAATCATTCTGATATTCGCAAAAGAGATGGGGATTATCAACCCAAACGAAATGTTTTGAAGTAATTAAATTATTACCTAAATTTGCGAGGAAAGAGTTATGCCTACAGTATTCATTCTCTTTGGTTTTGTTTTTAAGTTTTACTCGAATGATCATGAGCCTTTGCACATACATGTGCTAAAAGATGGACACAAAGCAAAGTTCTCCATTTTTCCGGTAGAACTAGTAGAGAATAATGGATTCAGCGTGTCTGAGATTAAGCTTGTTGAATCCATCGTAGAGGAGAACCAGGAGGTTATTGCAGAACACTGGAACCGTTTTTTCAATAAAAGTAACTAAAATGGAAATTGAAAAGATTTGGCTCACAAAAGATGCTGTATGGATTCGCACCAGGGATGGGCGCGAGGCGTGTGAACGTTTCGAAGACTATCCTCGTTTGAGGTCAGCATCGGCCAAACAAAGGGCAAATTATGAGGCCGATGAATACGGTATCCATTGGCCGGAGATAGATGA
>DFLI01000024.1:0-2341 GCA_002373715.1 Bacteroidales bacterium UBA3623 | reverse complement strand
GTTTCTTTGAAACGCATCCAGAATTGAATGCATCGGCCGTAGCCCGCAGGATGGGCATCTCTCAGAGCCTGTTTGCCCAGTATATCAGCGGGATCAAGACACCGTCTGCACTTCGGTTGGAGCAAATCTATTCTAAACTACGAAGCATCGGAAAGGAATTGATGGAAGACCCCATTATCGCCCGTGGAAACAAGACCTGACGAGAAAGCCACGGCTGAATTTTTTGTGATTTCGGATGGTATTTGCTAAATTTGAAGGGATAAGACTAACCCTTTCGTGCTATGATTCCGAAACACTTACTTCTCTGCGCCGCCACTGCCCTTCTGATGGCAGCATGTGCGTCTTCTAAGACAGCCGTTATCAAAACCGAAGTGCCTGCAAGGCCGGCGGGACAGGAAGATATGATTCAGTTCGCCGCAGAGCCTATTGCCAATGTGGGCATTGGCGTGGTAGGCCTGGGCATGAGAGGTTCGGATGCGGTGGAGCGCCTCAGCTTCGTGCCGGGCTGCCACGTGGCTGCCATTTGTGACTTGCTACAGGACAGGGCCGATGCCAGCCTGCAGTATCTGCAGGGCAAGGGCCTCAGCGCCAACGTTTATGCCGGAGAAGAGGATTCCTACAAAGCCCTCTGTGAAGACCCTGCCGTAGATCTGGTATACATTTGCACGGACTGGCTTCACCACGTTCCCGTGGCGCTGTATGCCATGGAGCATGGGAAGCACGTGGCCATTGAGGTGCCATCGGCCGAAACCTTGCAGGCCTGCTGGGATTTGGTGAACACATCCGAGCGCACGCGCAAGCACTGCATGATTCTGGAGAACTGCTGCTACGACTTCTTTGAGCTGACGGCCCTTACCATGGCCCAGCAGGGCGTTTTCGGAGAGATTATCCATGCCGAGGGCGCCTACAACCACAACCTGGACCCCTTCTGGAAGGAGTACTGGAACAACTGGAGGCTGGATTTCAACAGCAAGAACCGGGGAGACCTCTATCCTACGCACGGCTTTGGTCCGGTTTGCCAGGTGCTTAACATTCACCGTGGAGACCGGCTCACCACTCTGGTGGCCATGGATACGGATCCCTTCAACGGTCCCAAGCACGCCAAGGCCGCCGGGATGGACGTAGATTTCAAGGCCGGTGAGGTAACCATGAGCATGCTGCGCACCGAAAAGGGCAAGACGGTTCTCATTGAACACGACGTAATGACTCCCCGCCCCTACAGCCGCATGTACCAGCTGGTGGGAACAGATGGTTATGCAGAGAAATATCCCGTTCAAGGCATCTGCCTTCGTTCCGAAGGTTCCCAGAACGTAGACTACCAGAACCTGGGCGGCGAGAAAACCTATCGTGGAGAGGCCCTGGAGGCCCTTATGGCCCAGTATCAGAGCCCTATCCTTACCCCTGAGCTGGCAGCCACCGCCAAAGAAGTGGGCGGCCACGGCGGCATGGATTTCATTATGGATTACCGCCTTATCTATTGCCTGAACAACGGCCTGCCGCTGGACATGGACGTGTACGACCTGGCCGAATGGTGCTGCGTAGCAGAGCTCTCCCGCATTTCCCTGGAGAACGGCTGCGCCCCCGTAGAGGTGCCGGATTTCACCCGCGGCGCCTGGAACAAAGTAAACGGATTTACTTACGCCTTTGCAAAATAAACTATGAACCATCCCCAATTCATTGCCAGCCAGTTTTCCATCAAGGGCAATATCCTGGACGTAAAGCCGCTTGGCAACGGCCTCATCAACGACACTTTCCGCGTTTTTACGGACGGCGCGGAAGACTATGTACTCCAGCGCATCAACAACGCCATCTTCAAGGATGTAGACCTGCTGCAGCACAATATTGAATGCGCCACGGCTCACATCCGGAAAAAGGGCGCCATGACGCTCACCTTCCTGCCCTGCAAGGCCACAGGAAAAACCTATTGGACAGACGGAGAAACCTTTTGGCGCGTGTCGGTGTTCATAAAAGACGCCTACACCTACGACACGGTGAACCCGGAATACTCTTACTACGCCGGCAAGGCCTTCGGCGCCTTTGAAAACATGCTGGCCGATATCCCCGATACCCTCGGGGAAACCATTCCGGATTTCCACAACATGGAGCTTCGCGCCCGCCAGTTGCATGAGGCCGTAAAGGCCGATGCAGCGGGCCGCATGTCCCAGCCGGAGGTGCAGGCCATCCTGCAGGACCTCCTTCCCTTCGAGGAAGAGATGTGCAAGGCAGAGCGTCTGTACAGGGAAGGCAAGCTTCCCAAACGCATCTGCCATTGCGACACCAAGGTGAACAACATGCTCTTTGACGCCAAGGGCAATATCCTCTGCGTCATAGACTTGGACAC
>DFLI01000033.1:595-5931 GCA_002373715.1 Bacteroidales bacterium UBA3623 | reverse complement strand
AGCCGGGCATGACGGAAAGAGGAGCCGGGCATGACGGAAAGAGGAGCCGGGGTAACTGAGAAAAACAAAAACAACATTATACTATGAAAGTAAGTCAGATTCAACCCGATGCACTTAACTACAAAGTGACCATCGAGATTGCAGCGGCAGATTATTCTGAGCCGCTTCGTAAGCGCCTCAATGAATACAAGCGCAAGGCCGATATCAAAGGTTTCCGCCGCGGAATGGCTCCCATGGGCCTTATTCAGCGCATGTACGGAGACCAGGCCCTCTACGAGAGCGTGAACGGCCTGGTGGGCGAGTCCCTGGACAAATTCATTCAGGACAACAAGATTCGCGTGGTGGGTGAGCCCATGCCCGCCGAAGACCAGCCCCAGGTGAGCTGGAAGTCCGGTGAAGATTTCACCTTCATCTTCGACATTGCCCAGACCCCGGAGATCAACTTCGAGGTGGGCAAGGAAGACAAGATTCCTTATTACGAGATTAACATCACCGCCGCCGAGAAGAAGGCCCAGAAGGAAGCCCTGCTCCAGCAGTACGGCTCCCTGCAGGAAGGCAAGAAGGCCGGCGAGCAGGATTACCTGGTTTGCGACATCGAGAACGAAGGCCACAAGGCCGAAGGCGTGTATGTGAGCGTTTCCCACGTGGCAGAAGCTGCCCGCGGCGCTTTCATCGGCAAGAAGGCTGGAGACAAGTTCCAGCTCAATGTGAACGAGGCTTTTGAGAACGAGACAGACCGTGCCGCCATGCTCAAAGTGAACAAAGAGCAACTGGCCACCCTGGATCCCATGTTCACCTTCACCGTGGTGAATGTGAAAACTTATGTAGCCGCCGAGGAAAACCAGGAAACCTACGACAAGATTTTTGGCGAAGGCAACGTAACCACTCCCGAGCAGTTCGAGGAGAAGGTGGCAGAGCGTATCAAGGCCAACCACGAGCAGGAGGCCAACTATCGCTTCGGCGCCGATGTCCGCAAGTACTTCGTGGAGAAGGCTGCCCTGGAGCTCCCTGAGGCTTTCCTGAAGCGCTGGCTGGTATACGCCAACGAAGGCAAGTTCACCGCCGAGCAGGTGGAGAAGGAGTTCCCCGGCTTCCTGGAGGACTTCAAGTGGCAGCTGGTTCGCGGCTACCTCATGCAGAAGTACAACCTGAAGGTCTCTCAGGCCGATTTGCAGGCCGCCGCTGAGAGCTTCGTAGCTTACCAGTACGCCATGTACGGCATGGCCGGAGTGCCGGAGAACATCATCAAGAGCTCTGCCGAGAACGTGCTCCAGGACCAGAACCAGTACCGCCGTCTGGAAGAGCAGTGCGAAGACAACCTCACCATCGCCAAAGTGCGTGAAGAGGTTACCCTCCAGACCAAGAAAATCTCTCAGGATAAGTTCAGAGAATTGAAATAATGACAGATTTCGATAAGTTCGCAGTGAAGGGAAAGGGCATCAGTTCGATGACCCTTTCTCGTTATACGTCCGTACTGGATGGGTACATTAATCCTACCATTACGGAGGAGAGGAAGCTGAACGTGGCTCAGATGGATGTGTTCAGCCGCCTCATGATGGACCGCATTATCTTTTTGGGTGTGCCCATTGACGATGATGTGGCTAACATTATCCAGGCTCAGCTGCTGTTTCTGGCGTCCCAGGACCCGAATGCAGATATTACCATGTATCTGAATACGCCGGGCGG
This sequence comes from Bacteroidales bacterium UBA3623, assembly GCA_002373715.1. Lineage (GTDB taxonomy): Bacteria > Bacteroidota > Bacteroidia > Bacteroidales > UBA932 > Cryptobacteroides. The sequence continues at coordinate 4,245 of DFLI01000033.1, read as the reverse complement.
TCAGGTGCACAGCGGGCTGGGTATTTACGATACCATGCAGCTGGTGCAGCCGGACGTGGCCACCGTGTGCACGGGTATGGCTGCCAGCATGGGCGCCGTGCTGCTTTGCGCCGGAGAGAAGGGCAAGCGTTCCGCGCTGCCGCACTCCCGCGTGCTCATTCATCAGCCTCTCGGCGGTGCTCAGGGCCAGGCTACGGAAATTCTCATCGCAGCCAAGGAGATTGAGAAAACCCGCACGGAGCTGTTCAACATCATTGCCCAGCACACCGGCCAGAGCATCAAGAAAGTATCGGCCGATGGCGAACGTGACTACTGGATGACGGCCGAGGAAGCCAAGGCCTACGGCATGGTGGACGCCATTCTCTCCAAACGGAAATAGCATGGCAAAGAAATCCCAAGGCCATCATTGCATGTTCTGCGGCCGGGCCGATGCCGAAGTGCCCTTCCTCCTCCAAGGAATGGACGGGTACATCTGCAGTGACTGCGTGCGCCTGGCGGCGGAGTATCTGGAGGAAATAGAAGGAAAGAAGATGGCCGGTCAAGCCGGCCATGACGGTAAAAACGTCATGCCCGACTTTGATCGGGCATCTTGTCCCAAGCCTGCCGAGATTAAGGCGTATCTGGACCAGTACGTGATTGGGCAGGACCGTGCCAAGAAAGTGCTGGCCGTGGCGGTGTACAACCACTACAAGCGCGTGCAGCATAATCTGGTGGACAAGGCCGATGACGGCGTAGAGCTGGAGAAGAGCAACATCCTTCTTGTGGGCCCTACCGGTACGGGTAAAACCCTCCTGGCGCGCACCATTGCCAAGCTGCTGGACGTACCTTTTACTATAGTGGACGCTACCGTGCTCACGGAGGCCGGTTACGTGGGAGAAGACGTGGAGAGCATCCTCACGCGCCTTCTGCAGGAGGCCGATTTCGACCTGGTGAAGGCCGAGCGGGGTATCGTGTTCATCGACGAGATTGACAAGATTGCCAGAAAGTCCGACAACCCCTCCATCACCCGCGACGTTTCCGGCGAAGGCGTGCAGCAGGCCATGCTCAAACTGCTGGAAGGCAGCATTGTGAACGTTCCGCCCAAGGGCGGCCGCAAGCATCCGGAGCAGGAGTTCATCCACGTGAATACGCAGAACATCCTGTTCATCTGTGGCGGTGCCTTCGAAGGCATCGAGCGGCACATTGCTTTACGTAAGAATACGCAAATCATCGGCTTCGGGGCCGAGGAAAAGCAGCGCATTGCCAAGGACAATCTGCTGGAATATGTGGACGCCATGGACCTCCGGGCCTATGGCCTTATTCCGGAGATTGTCGGCCGTCTGCCCGTTATTACCTATCTGGATCAGCTGGACCGCGATTCTTTGAAACGGATTCTCACCGAACCCAAGAACGCCCTCCTGCGCCAGTACGAGAAGATGTTTGAACTGGACGGCATCAAGCTGGAAATTGAGCCGGAGGTTCTTGATATTATAGTAGACACCGCCCTCAAGAACAAGCTGGGGGCCAGGGGACTGCGCTCCATCTGCGAGAGAGTGATGGCCGATGCCATGTTTGAGGCACCATCGGCCCGAAAGAAAACTTTCGTTCTCACAGCCGATTATGTGCGCAGCCGCTTGGCAGATTAAAAGATTCTTTGTATCTTTGCGGGCTTTAAAAAGGCAGCGAGCCTTTTTGGTGCAATGGGGTGCTTGAAATAGAGCACTGAGTAACACATTTTATTATTAACAACAATGAAGCATTTTACGCTTAAAGGCGAAATTCGCCAGAAAGGTAACAAGGCCGTTCTGAAGGCCTTCCGCGCCCAGGGTCTGGTTCCCTGCAATCTGTACGGCGCCGGCGTGGACAACATTCTGTTCACCGTTAACGAAAAGGAACTCAAGGGTCTCACCCACACTCCCGCTTCCTACATTGTAGATCTGGAGCTGGATGGCAAAACCTACACCGCCGTTGCTCACGAGTATCAGTGGCACCCGGTAGAGGACAACTGCCTCCACGTAGACTTCCTGGCCGTGAACGAGAAGAAGCCCATCGTCATCTCTGTTCCTCTTAACATCACCGGTCACCCCAAGGGTGTGCAGGCTGGTGGTAAGTTCGTGCAGAGCGCCCGCGCCCTCAAGGTTTGCGGCCTCATGAAGAACCTCCCGGATCAGCTGGACGTGGATGTGACTCCCCTGGAGCTGGACAAGCGTATGGTAGCCGGTGACCTCAAGTTCGAGGGCCTGCAGATTGTCTCCGACAAGAACACCATCATCTGCTCCGTGAAGACCACCCGCGCCATGCAGCAGGCCGCTCAGGAAGTTGCCAAGAGCGCTGAATAATGGGTGCAACCTACCTGGTGGTTGGCCTGGGGAACATTGGCGCAGAATACGCCGGTACCCGCCACAACATGGGATTTATGATATTGGATGCCTGGGCTCAGGCATCCAATGTCCTTTTCAAGACCGACCGTTACGGAGACGTGGCGGAAGTGTCTTGGAAGGGTAGGTGGTTTGTGCTTCTGAAGCCGTCCACGTACATGAATCTTTCCGGCAAGGCTGTAAGGTATTGGATGCAGCAGCTCGGGCTGCCGCTGGAGAACCTGGTGGTGATATCGGACGATATCAATTTGCCGTTTGGGACGCTGCGGATGAGGGCTAACGGCTCCTCCGGCGGGCACAACGGTTTGGAAAACATTGCCGAAATGCTGGAGAGTGAGCAGTGGGCCCGGATTCGTGTTGGTATTGGAAATCAGTTTTCCCGCGGTGGGCAGATTGATTATGTGCTTGGGGATTTGTCGGCCGATGAAAAGGCTGTTATTCCCGGGCTGGCCAACAAGATAGTCCACGGCATGATGGATTTCGCCACCCTGGGCGTCCAGCGCGCCATGAACACTGTGAACGCCAAAAAAGCCCAAAATTCACCTTCGGAAACGCCTGAATGTTAATTTTTTTTGGAAAATCTTTTTGTTTTTTGATTTTTTTGCTAACTTGCAACAAAGTTTGTACGACACACAATTTAACGAACCAATAAAACAAAACCAAAATGAAAGAGCTTGTAGAAAAAATCAACGCTGAGATCGCCGAGTTCGTAAAGAACGCTGAGGCCCAGGTAGTAAAGGGTAACAAGGCCGCTGGCGCACGCGCCCGCAAGGCTGCCCTCGAGATCATGAAGGACATGAAGGATTTCCGTAAGGCATCCGTCGAGGCTTCCAAGTAAGATCTACTACAGATTTTTACAAAACGTTGCAGATTTTTTTAAAATCTTGCAACGTTTTCTTTTTTTCTGCATCTATATAGTAGGTTTAGGTTTTAGTACACGTCAAAAGACCGGGTCTGAGAGTTCGCTCAAAGCCCCGGTTTTTTGCATTTATTTACCCCCAGCCCGTGGCGGAGCCCTATGGCCGGCTTATACGGCTCCGCGACGTGCTCTCGCCCGTGGTCAAGTCCTGTGACGGCTTCTCACGGCCTGACGACGTGCTAATAGGGGAGGAACGGAGTCCCCCGGGAGTGCCTTCCCTCCCTTCTTCCCGGTCGGGGGTGGCGCAGGTGGAGTCTTGCGTGGCGCAGGTCCGAAAAAGGGTGGAGGTCCTGCGCCACCGCAGGCTACAGAACGCAGATTCTTGGCGCAGGACCCTCACCAAAAAATCGACCTGCGCCATTTGGAACCCCACC
>DFLI01000033.1:0-424 GCA_002373715.1 Bacteroidales bacterium UBA3623 | reverse complement strand
ATTTGGAACCCCACCTGCACCATCTTTGTGGAAATCTAGCAAAAGAAAACTATTTCCGGCGGGGATGATGCTGCAGGACAGACTTGTGCCAGGTTTGGGTGTCGATGTGGGTGTAGATTTCGGTGGTGAGGATGGACTCGTGGCCCAGCATTTCTTGGACGATGCGGAGGTCGGCACCGTTTTCCAGGAGGTGGGTGGCGAAGGAGTGGCGGAAGGTGTGGGGAGAGATTTCCTTCCGGATGCCGGCTGCCACGGCCTGGTCTTTTACCATATTAAATATAGAGATGCGGCTGAGGGGCTTGCCGAAGCGGTTCAGGAAGAGGATGTCTTCGTACTTGCGTTCGGCGGGGGCCGGTCGGGTGGGGAGGTAGGCGCGGATGGCATCGGCCGCAACCTCTCCCAGGGGTACGAGGCGCTGTTTGTC
>DFLI01000112.1:829-22668 GCA_002373715.1 Bacteroidales bacterium UBA3623 | reverse complement strand
ACCTTTTCTGCCAGGCACATGGAATCGATGCCTCCGCTGACTGCAACGAGGAGCATCGGCCTAGTGCTTATGGGTGAGGGTATAGGTGAAACCTAACTCACAGTATTCCTTGAACTGAACGCCCTTGGAATCCGTTACGCCGTCTTTGTCCCGGTCGTGCACCAGAACGCGGGGGTCGTAGATGAGGTTGGTGCTCACATTGATGGCGAAGAACTTGGCCACCTTCCACACAATCTTGTTGTCCCAGGTGACACGGGGTTCCACCTTTGGGGTGAGGTAGTTGTAGAAAGCGGTTACCTGTGTGGAGTAGGAGAAAACGTCGTTGATGACCCATGCCAGATCCAGCTTGATCTGGGCACCGAATTCTGCACGGAAGTTGGTGTATTCCGTCTCACTGCCTTCCTTGAGGTCCATACCGTAGGTCTTCCTCAGTTCCGGAATGGTAACCAGCACACCACCGCCGGAGAGCGGGGCGACGTTGAGGGAAATCCAGGGAGCGGGAGTCCAGAGAGCACCCACACCAACGTTGAGGTAGGCGGGAGCGAGGAAACCGGACTTGAGGGTGCGGGCAATGAGCCAGTCTTCCTTGGAGGGCTCATCTCCTTCATACTCCTTAGGGGTACCGTATGCGTAGTTCTTGCCAAACTGCGTTTTGAAGTCTATGCTGGCAGAGTAGGCCAGGTTCTTCAGCGAGGTCTGGTAACCCCACTTGGACTCAAAGTAAATGCGGTCCTTGGTTTTCTGGAAGATGGGCTTATCGGCCGAATACAGCTGGCCATATTCCATCTGGAGGCGGGTGTTGCCCATGGCTTTCTCCTTGGAGAACTTGGCGGAGGCATCCACGTTGGCCGTGATGCTGATGTTGTTGAAACCACCGGCCACCCACTGGCTCAGATAAGTCTGGCCAAAGTTGAGGTTGGCGTTAAGGGTGGTGGTCCAATACTTGGGCTTTTGCACCTTTTCGGGGGCATCCTGGGCGGAGGAAAGGGCGGCGGCTGCCTCGGCGGCGGCCGTCTGGGTATTCTGGGCCGATGCCACCAGGACTGCCGTTAGCAGGGCGATGGTTAGGAGCAGTCGTTTCATCTTAGTAGGATCTTGCAAAGAGAACGCGCTGGTGGGAAGGCTTGCCGGTGTAGATGCACTTGCCTTCTTCCATGCAAACGGCGCTGTCCACGGGGATGCAGCGGATGGTTGCCTTGGTCTCTTCCTGGATCTTGGCCTCCGTTTCGGCAGTGCCGTCCCAGTGGCAGAGGAGGAAGCCACCCTTTTCAATCTCTTCCTTGAACTCTTCCCAGGTGTCTACCTTGCGGATGGAAGCATCTCGGAAGGCGAGAGCCTTGTTGTAGATGCTCTTCTGGATATCATCCAGCAGGCCGATGATGCGGTCTTCCAAACCTTCGAGGGGTTCGGAAATCTTTTCCAGGGTGTCTCTGCGGGCTACCTCTACGGTGCCGTTCTGAAGGTCACGGGGACCCATGGCCAGACGCACGGGAACGCCCTTGAGCTCCCATTCGGCAAACTTGAAGCCGGGACGCAGGGTGTCGCGGTCGTCAATTTCTACGCTGTGGCCCTTGGCCTCCAGGGCTTTCTTCACCTCGTACATCTTGTCCAGCACGGCGTTGCGTTCTTCGTCGCTCTTGTAGATGGGAACCATCACTACCTGGATGGGAGCCAGGGCCGGAGGAAGGACCAGACCGTTGTCGTCTCCGTGGGCCATGATGAGGGCGCCCATCAGACGGGTGCTCACGCCCCAGCTGGTGGCCCAGACATAGTCCTGCTTGCCTTCGTTGTTGGTGAAGGTGACGTCGAAGCTCTTGGCGAAGTTCTGACCCAGGAAGTGGGAAGTGCCGGCCTGCAGGGCCTTGCCGTCCTGCATGAGGGCCTCGATGGTCATGGTGTCCAGGGCACCGGCGAAACGCTCACCGGGGCTCTTGTGACCCACCACTACGGGCAGGGCCATAATCTCACGGGCGAACTTGGCATATACGTTTACCATCTGCTCTTTGCGGGCCTCGGCCTCCTGGGCGGTAGCGTGGGCGGTGTGGCCCTCCTGCCACAGAAATTCGGCGGTGCGCAGGAACAGGCGGGTGCGCATTTCCCAGCGCACTACGTTGCACCACTGGTTGCACAGGATGGGGAGGTCTCTCCAGCTGTGTACCCAGTTCTTATAGGTATTCCAGATGATGGTTTCCGAGGTGGGACGAACAATGAGTTCTTCTTCCAGTTTGGCCTCAGGGTCCACCACAATACCTTCTCCGTTGGGGTTGTTCATAAGGCGGTGGTGAGTAACCACGGCGCATTCCTTGGCAAAGCCGGCCACATGTTCGGCCTCACGGCTGAAGAAAGACTTGGGGATGAACAGGGGGAAATATGCGTTCTTTACACCGGTTTCCTTGAACATTCCGTCCAGAATGCCCTGCATCTTCTCCCAAATGGCGTATCCATAGGGTTTGATGACCATGCATCCGCGAACGGCGGACTGCTCTGCCAAATCTGCTTTCACAACCAGGTCGTTATACCACTGGGAGTAATTCTCCGACCTGCTGGTTACCTCTTTTGCCATAGTCTTTATTTGCTTTTTATTGTTTTTGTGCTTAATATTGTTGCCTAAATACGGGTATGCAGGTATAAAAATTGCATAAACCTGAGTAAGGCCGATTTTTTGTCGGCACAAAGGTACACAATTTTATTGAATTTTTTAAACATCCCTCCCATTAGGGAGGGGGCTATAGGAGGTAAGATTATGAAAAAGACAATCATGGCTTCCGGAGTTTTGCTCCTGGCCGCCCTTTCATGCTCTACCACAAGTCAGATGCAGACGAAAGTCTACGATGACGGTCTCTACTCCAGCCCGGTGCAGGTGGCTCAGGAAGTCCCCAGCAGCGAAGAACTGGACAATCTGCTGGCAGACAGCCACTCCTCCCAGGCCTATATCCTTAGCGCCGGGGACACGCTCGTAGTGCCAGACGGCAAAAATATCCGTTTATCCAAAGACAACACCATCATTACCGTATGGGAAACACCCGCATGGGCCTATGATTATTCCTGGGCATATCGGCCCTGGTATATGAGGGACTATTACTGGGGGTATTACAATCCCTGGTACTATGATTCCTGGTATTACGGCTCCTGGGGCCGCTACAGCTACTACAGCCCCTGGTATTGGGATCCCTGGTATTTTGATGCCTGGCATTGGGGCCCTTACTACTACCCGTACAGCTATTACCACCATTACAACTACTACGGCTGGTACAGACCCTGGTACAGTTATTACGACTACGATTACTGGTACTGGCACCGCAATTATCCCGGCTATTACGGCGGGTATTTCTACCCTCATTACTGGGGTGGCGGCGCTACCAGAATCCATCGCAGCCAGGCCATGAGCCTGGGTCATCGGGAAGGAAACTTCAGCGCCCGCGGCGGTGCTTCGCACAGCGTTATGTCACGTGGCGCCACCCGCGGCTCCCGCAGCAGCGTTTCCCGCTCCACCAAGTCGGTGGGCTCTTCCCGCACGGGCGCAACCACGCGTTCTTCTGCGGTAGCCCGCTCCTCCGGTGGCAGCACCCGCTCATCGGCCGTATCCCGCACTCCTTCCAGCAGTTCCACGCGCTCTGCTTCCGGTAGTTCTACCCGTTCTGCCTCCGGCACTTCCACGCGTTCCACTTCTGGCAGCAGCGCCCGCTCCGGCGGCAGCTCCAACTACCGTTCGGCCGGTTCCGGCTCCCGTTCCTCCAGCAACGTGCGCTCTTCCGGCAGCTCCAGCACCCGCTCGTCGGGTTCTTCCAACGTCCGGTCCAGCAGTAGCACCAACGTCCGGTCTTCTTCCGGCGCTTCCAGCTATCGCTCTTCCGGTTCTTCCAGCACCCGTTCTTCGGGTGGCGGTTATTCCGGTGGCGGCAGTTCCCGCTCTTCCGGCGGCTCTTCCGGTGGTTCTTCGGGTGGCGGCAGCTCCCGTTCTTCCGGTGGTCGCAGATAAAAACAGACTATAATGAAAAAGACTATAGCTTTTGTACTGGGTGCCACGCTGGCTTTCAGCGCGGCCGCCCAAACCTGGCAGGACGCCCTGCTCTTCTCCGAGAACGTTTATTCCGGAACGGCCCGTGGCGTGGGAATGGGTAACGCCCTCACGGCCATCGGCGGAGACGCCGGTTCCATCGGCTTCAATCCGGCCGGATCGGCCACCGCCGGTTATTCCCAGTTCATGATTAGCCCCGGCATCACCTTCTCGGTGACGGGCACCAACGCTTCCGGGGATAATTCGGCCCTTTATACGGGACAGCAGGTGAACAACACCTACGCCCGGGTGAAACTCCCCAACATTGGCTTTATCCTCAAGATGGATACCGGCCGCCGCAGCGGTCTCAAGCGCATGGCGTTTGGCATTGTGGTCAATTCCACCAACAACTTCACCGGCCGCTACAAGGCTGCCGGCGTGAACGGAGACAACTCCTATGCTGCTTCGCTGGCCTCTTTGGCTGACTGCTATCCGGAGAATGTAATAGCTAATGAAAGCTCTTATTACAACAAGGATTCAAGGCTTCAGTATTATCCGAAATGGTCGGCTCTAACGGGCTATCATAGTGGTATGTACAATGTTGTTCCGGGTAATGATGGCTCGTATGTGGCAGTTACTGAGGTTTATGAAAAAAAGCCTGATGGAACTGTAGAGACGTGGTTAGCAGCCCCAGTCAGCCAACAGTACGGCCAGCAAAGCACTGGTTTCAAGACAGACGCTATTCTTAATTATGCCTTCAACTTCTCCGACCGTTTTTATATTGGCGGTAACCTGGGCATTACGGCTGTCAATTACTCCCTTTCCGAGTTCTGGAGCGAGGCTCCCGAGAATCCAGCCGATTTCCCCTACAACCGTTACTCCGATGGTTCCTCTGCCGAGTACATTGCCCAGTTTGAGTCACTGCGGATGAACCACAAGTTCAACCTGCGGGGCACGGGAGTGTATTTTAAGCTGGGTGCCCTGTGGCGTCCTACGGACCACCTGCGCCTGGCTGCCGCTATCCAAACCCCCACACTCATTAACATAACAGAGCGCTATGGCTATAGCTCAGAGGTGAAACTGAGCGGCCGGTATACAAGCACTTCCAGCAGTCCCGAAGACGAGTGGATTTATGCCCTCCGTTCCCCTTTCCGGTTCAACTTCGGTGTCGCTTACACCTTGGGAGAAAAGGGCGTCATCAGTGCGGATTATGAACTTGTCAATTACAACCAAGCTCGTTTCCGCTACCGCACCAGTGACTACGGATATGCCGAGGGTGATTTTAGAGACCTGAATACGGAAATCAAAAACGTTATGGGTTCTGTCCATGAGATTCGCCTTGGTACTGAATTTAAGGTGACTTCTCAGTTATCCCTAAGAGCAGGCTACAATCTCACTACTGGTGCTCAGTATAACTATTGGGATGGATATGAGAAGACACCTTTGAGCTCGGAAGCCCGCTTGCTCCAACTCAAACACAGCGCTTCCCTGGGCCTGGGATTCAACTTTGGCAGTATCTTCCTGGATGCTGCCGTGCGCGCCCGCTTTGTTCCCGATGATTACATGATTACGTATGACTACTATACTACGCCATATCCGGACGGCGATTATAGCTTGAAATACGTCAATAATGATTTTCTCACCCCCGAGATTGTGGTCAAGAGTACCCTCGTAGATGCCATTCTTACGGTAGGTTGGCGGTTCTAATCTGCCATTTTGTCAGCAATTAGATAGCTGGCACGAAGTTCGATAATTACTTGGCGTCGCCCGGATTGGGTGGCGCCAGTTTTTTAATTGTAAACAAGTAAGAATCGAATATTATGGGAAAAATTATTGGTATCGACCTGGGAACAACTAATTCCTGCGTCGCTGTGATGGAAGGCAACCAGCCTACCGTCATCATCAACAACGAGGGGCAGCGTACTACCCCTTCCGTGGTGGCTTTCACCGACGGCGGAGAGCGTAAGATTGGCTCCCCGGCCAAGCGCCAGGCCATCACCAACCCCAACAACACTGTGTTCTCCATCAAGCGTTTCATGGGTGAAACCTACGACCAGGTGGCTACGGAAGTTGCCCGCGTGCCTTACAAGGTGGTCCGTGGTGAGAACAACACCCCGCGCGTAGATATCAGTGGTAAGCTCTATACGCCTCAGGAAATATCGGCCATGATTCTTCAGAAGATGAAGAAGACCGCAGAGGAATATCTCCGTCAGGAGGTTACTGAGGCTGTTATCACCGTTCCGGCCTATTTCTCCGACTCTCAGCGTCAGGCCACCAAGGAAGCCGGTAAGATTGCCGGTCTGGATGTGAAGCGTATCATCAACGAACCCACCGCCGCTGCTCTGGCCTATGGTCTGGACAAGAAGGACAAGGACATGAAGGTGGCAGTGTACGACCTCGGTGGCGGTACCTTCGATATCTCCATCCTGCAGCTGGGTGACGGCGTGTTCGAGGTGCTTTCCACCAATGGTGATACGCACCTGGGTGGTGACGATTTCGACCAGGTTATCATTGACTGGCTGGCCAGCGAGTTCGCAGCCGAAAACGGCGGTCTGGACCTGAAGAAGGATCCTATGGCCCTCCAGCGTCTGAAGGAAGCTGCCGAAAAGGCCAAGATTGAACTTTCCAGCCAGACTTCCACGGAGATTAACCTGCCGTACATCATGCCGGTAGACGGTGTTCCCAAGCACCTGGCCAAAACCCTTACCCGTGCCAAGTTCGAACAGCTCTCCGACGCCCTGTTCCAGCGTTCCATCGGCCCTTGCAAACAGGCATTGGCAGATGCACACCTCAATCCTTCCGACATTGACGAGGTGCTGCTGGTAGGTGGTTCCACCCGTATCCCTTACGTGCAGGAGCTGGTGAAGAACTTCTTCGGCAAGGAGCCCAACAAGAGCGTGAACCCCGACGAGGTGGTTGCCATTGGCGCCTCCATCCAGGGCGGTGTGCTCGCAGGTGATGTGAAGGACGTGCTTCTTCTGGATGTTACCCCGCTTAGCCTCGGTATCGAGACCTTGGGCGGCGTCATGACCAAGCTTATTGAGTCCAACACCACCATCCCGGCCAAGAAGAGCCAGATCTTCTCCACCGCGGCAGACAATCAGCCCGGCGTAGAAATCCGCGTGCTCCAGGGTGAGCGCCCCATGGCCAAGGATAACAAGCAGATTGGTATCTTCCACCTGGATGGCATTGCTCCCGCACCCCGTGGCGTACCTCAGATTGAAGTTACCTTCGATATCGATGCCAACGGCATCCTGAACGTAAGCGCAGTGGATAAGGCTACCGGTAAGGAGCAGCATATCCGCATCGAGGCCTCCAGCGGCCTGTCGGATGCAGAAATCCAGCGCATGCGTGACGAGGCCAAGGCCAACGAAGCAGCCGACCAGGCCGAAAAAGAGCGCATCGACAAGATCAACAATGCCGACGCCCTCACCTTCCAGGCCGAAAAATTCTTGAAGGAGAACGGAGACAAGGTCCCTGCAGACATCAAGTCCGAGGTAGAGACCAACTGCAACGCCCTGAAGGAAGCCGTGAAGGCCCAGAACCTGGCCGATATCGACAAGTACTCCGAGGCCCTGAACAAGGCTTTCGAGAAGATGTACCAGGCCGGCCAGCAGGCCCAGGGTGGTCCCCAGGGACCGTTCCAGGGTGGCCCCCAGGGTCCTCAGGGTCCCTTCAACGGCGGCCCTCAGGGTCCCCAGCCGGAAGGTCCTGACGAGCAGTAAGAAACGAAATGAGCCTAATTGTCCAAATCATGGGACGTTAGGCTCATTTTTATTCGAAAATTTTTCGTAAATTTGCAAACCTCAAGAAGGTAGTTAGAAGGTTATTTTATTTTTTATACTTATGGTATCTTACAAAGAACTTGGTCTTGTGAACACCCGTGAGATGTTCAAGAAGGCCGTTGCCGGCGGTTACGCCATTCCCGCTTTCAACTTCAACAACATGGAGCAGCTTCAGGCCATCATCCAGGCCAGCGCAGAGACCAAGAGCCCTGTGATCCTCCAGGTTTCCAAGGGTGCCCGTAACTACGCCAACCAGACCCTCCTCCGCTATATGGCAGAAGGTGCTGTAGAGTATGCCAAGGAACTGGGTTGGGAGCATCCTCAGATTGTCCTCCACCTGGACCACGGCGACAGCTTCGAGCTGTGCAAGAGCTGCGTAGACATGGGCTTCAGCTCCGTGATGATCGACGCCTCCTCCCTCCCTTACGAGGAGAACATCGCCCTCACCAAGAAGGTGGTAGACTATGCTCACAAGTATGATGTAACCGTAGAGGCAGAACTCGGTGTTCTGGCCGGTGTGGAAGATGAGGTTGCCGCTGAGGAATCCCACTACACCCGTCCGGAAGAAGTGATCGACTTCGCTACCCGCACCGGTTGCGATTCCCTCGCCATCTCCATCGGCACCAGCCACGGCGCTTACAAGTTCAAGCCCGAGCAGTGCACCCGTGACCCCAAGACCGGTCGTCTGGTTCCCCCGCCGCTGGCCTTCGACGTGCTCCACGAGATTGAGAAGAAGCTTCCCGGCTTCCCCATCGTTCTCCACGGCTCCAGCTCCGTTCCTCAGGAATATGTAGACATAATCAACGCCAACGGTGGCAAACTGCCCGATGCAGTGGGTATCCCCGAGGAGCAGCTCCGCGAGGCCTCCAAGAGCGCCGTCTGCAAGATCAACATCGACTCCGACAGCCGTCTGGCCATGACCGCCGCCATTCGTAAGGTCTTCAACGAGAAGCCCGGTGAGTTCGACCCTCGTAAGTACCTGGGTCCCGCCCGTGACGAGATGAAGAAGCTCTACATGCACAAGATCATCAACGTGCTCGGTTCCGACGGTAAGGCTGAATAAGCTTACACTCACACAGTTAAAAAATCCGGCTCTTTTCAGAGTCGGATTTTTTTCTTAACTTCGCCCCAATGGACCAAGCCTTTGAGATAAAAACCCGCCGGCTGCTGCTGCGCCCCTGGCAGGAATCTGATGCGCAGATGCTGTTCAAGTATGCGTCAGATCCCGACGTGGGTCCGCGTGCCGGGTGGGAACCTCACAAGTCGGTGGAAGAGAGCGAGAGAATTATCCGCGAAGTCTTTACCAACGACCACACCTGGGCCATTGTTCGCAAAAGAAGCGGGGAAGTAATAGGCTGCATGGGCTATTACGACCACTGGAGCAGCAATATCAAAATAGGGGAGGCCGATGTGGAAATAGGCTACTGGATAGCCAAGCCCTTCTGGAACAAAGGCTATTGCACGGAAGCGCTGAGGGCCATGATTCACTACTGCTTCAACACGCTGGGCGCCCCCACCCTCTGGAGTGATTTCTTTGTAGACAATCCGGCATCCGGCCGCGTCATGCAAAAATGCGGCTTTCGGGATACCGGAGAGTTAAATCTATGCAGTCACCTTTATCACGGAGACGAAAGGCCCGTGAAGGTAATGAGACTGGATTACGCGCTTTGATACTTTTTGGCCTGCTCTGCAATGAGGGCTGCGTCGTCGAAGTAGTTGATCTTCATGGCGTCCTTCATTTCGTGGAGCGTTTGGGCGGCCACCTCACGGGCGGCCTCTGAACCCTTTTTCAGAATCTCATACACGGCAGGAATGTCCTGTTCGTAAGCATGCCGGCGGGCGCGGATGGGGTCCAGGCGGTCGTTCAGCACGTTGATGAGGAACTTCTTGCACTTCATGTCTCCCAGGCCGCCGCGGCGGTAATGGTCCTTGAGTTCGTCCAGGTTGGCATATTCGGGCCAGAACTTGGCAAAGTCATCGGCTTCACAGAAGGCATCCAGGTAGGTGAATACGGTGTTGCCTTCCACCTTGCCGGGGTCTTCCACCCGCAGGTGTCCGGGATCTGTGAACATGCTCTTGACCTTCTGCTCCATATCCTTGGGGGTGTCGGAGAGGTAGATGCAGTTGCCCAGGGACTTACTCATCTTGGCCTGGCCGTCCGTTCCGGGAAGGCGGCGGCAAGCCAGGTTGGTGGGCAGCAGGATGCTGGGTTCTACCAGCACATCGCATTTATAGGTTCCGTTAAAGCTGCGCACAATTTCTCGGCACTGCTCAATCATGGGTTCCTGGTCTTCTCCGGCGGGAACGGTGGTGGCTTTGCAGAAGCAGATATCGGCCGCCTGAGAGATAGGGTAGGTGAAGAAACCCACGGGCAGGCCCCTGCGGTTGTCGTCTTCCCCTTCAGAGTTGAATCCGCGCAGAACCATTTCGCTCTTGACGGTGGGGTTGCGCTGCAGGCGCTGTACCGTTACCAGGTTGGAGAAGAACTGCGTCATTTCGTGCAGCTCGGGAATCTGGCTCTGGATAAAGAGGGTTACCTTGTTAGGGTCCAGGCCGCAGGACAGATAGTCCAGGGCTACCTCTATGATGTTCTGACGAACCTTTTCAGGATTATCGGCATTGTCCGTAAGGGCCTGCACGTCTGCAATGAACACGAACATGCGGTCGTAATTGCCCTCATTCTGCAGGAGCACGCGGTTGCGCAGGCTACCCACATAATGACCCAGATGAAGTTTGCCGGTAGGACGGTCGCCAGTCAGTATAACTCTTCCCATAATCGTCAAAATTGAGCCACAAAAATAGTCAAAAAAAGCGACGCCTGCAAGCGTCGCTTTTCTCCTTACCAAACTTCCGGGAGGCCCAGATCCTTGAAGGTACGGGGGGCGGGAACGCCGGGTAGCGGTTTGCGGTCCTTAATCTGTTCCAGGGCCACTTCTACGGCCTTTTCCAGCTGCTCGTCCGTGCCGGCAAACTCCTTAATGGGATCGTTGTCTAGGACAATGTCGGGGTCCACGCCGTGGTTCTCCACAATCCACTGGCCGGTGGCGGCATCGTAGTTGGTGAAGAAGGGTACGCGGACGTCCGTGCCGTCCACATAGGGCAGGGAACCGCTGATGCCCACAATGCCGCCCCAGGTGCGGGTGCCAATGACGGTACCCAGGTTGTTGGCCTTGAAGCTCCAGGGGAAGAGGTCTCCGTCGGAGGCGGAGTACTTGTTAATCAGGAGCACCTTGGGGCCGGTGTGCGTGCCCTCGGGAACGGTTCCGGTGAGGGTGGAGCCGCGGCGCATGGTCATGCGGTATACATGGCGCTGCAGGCGCTCGATAATCATGGGCGAGATGTTTCCGCCGCCGTTGGCACGGTCGTCCACAATGAGGGCTTCCTTATCCAGCTGCGGGTAGTAGTAACGGGCCCATTCGCTCAGGCCTTCCTGGCTCATGTCGGGAATGTAGATATAGCCTACGCGACCGTTGGAGAGCTTTTCTACGGTGCGGATGTTCTTCATCACCCAGGCGTAGTGGTACAGCGGGCCTTCATCGGCAATGGGCTTAACCACCACTTTCTTGCCTTCAATGGTGAGCTCGGTGAGCACATTGGCCTTGCCGATGAGAAGCTTGTAGATATTGTCAATATCCTTCAGGGATACACCGTCGATGGCGGTAATCACGTCTCCTTCCTTCACGCCCAGACCGGGTTCGGTGAGCGGGGAACGGAGTTCGGGCCTGTAGGTGGCGCCTTCCAGGATCTTATCGATGCGGAAGCCGCCGTCCACCTTGGAGAACTCGGCACCCAGAAGACCCATCTGGACACGCTCGGGCTTGGGATATTCGCCGGGGGTTACGTAGCAGTGACCGGAAGCCACTTCGCTAATCATTTCTCCCAGGATGTAGTTCACATCTAGGCGCGTGCGGGCGTAGGGAAGCAGCACTTCATACTTGGCTTTAACGGCCTTCCAGTCGCGTCCGTGCATGTTCTCCAGGTAGTAACCGTCGCGGAAGGCGCGCCATACCTCGTCGTACAGTTGGGCCCATTCCTCGGAGAAGTCAATGTTGGTGACCAGGTTGGCCACATCGGCCTTGTCCTTAAGACCCACCTTGGGGCCGATGGTGGCCACGAAGATATTGCCACCCTTGCGGAAGAGGGCCTTCTTGGTGCCACGTACAGGCCACATGGAGGCGTCGCAGCATTCGCTGTCTTCGCCGGTCTTGAAGTCGTACACGCGGGTGCCGCCGCGGCCCAGGTACCAGAGCTTGCCTTCATTGCTGTAGAAGCTGCGGCCCTTGACGGCGGACAGCTTTACAATGCGGTCTTGAATGCCTTCAGGGTCCACCTGAGTGGCTTTGGACCCCTCGGGTTTCTTGGGGGCATCGGCCTTATCGGCCTTTTCCGTTGAGACCTCTGGGTCTGTAGCGATGAGCGGGGAAGGGGTGTCCTTGGCCAGCATAGCCATGTACACGCCACTCATGTCCTGGAAGCTGTAGTTCCATTCAATCCGGCTGTACTGGGGATTCATGTCGCGGTCGCTGGTGAAGATGAGGTACTTACCGTCGGCGCTGAAAGTGGGGCTGCCGCTGTTGTACCAGCGCTCAGTTACGGGATACTCCTTGCCGCTTTCCAGGTTGCGGAGATACACAATGTCCATCTCGTTCTTGGCAGGGCGGGTGTAGGTGATCCACTTGCTGTCCGGGGAAATGTCTACAGAGCGGAACTCGGCCTCGGGGTTCTCCATTATGGTGCGCTTGGCGCCGGAAAGGTCTACCTCTACGAAGCGGTTCTTACGGTCTGTGTAGTAGATATGCTTGCTGTCCGGAGCCCAGCCCAGGGCGCGGATGTAGGTGTCGTTTTTCTGGGTGAGCTGCTGGGTGGTGCCGGCCTTTACATCATAGAGGTAAAGCTCGGTTTCTCCGGTGGCATCTCCAATCCAGGCTATCCATTTGCCGTCCGGGCTCCACTCGGCGTAACGGTCGTTGGAGTCCGAGCTGCGGGTGAGGTTACGGGTAACGCCCTTGCCCACCGGCACGTCGAATACTTCTCCGCGGGCGCTGACAACCACGCGGGAACCATCGGGGGCGGCGCTGGTGTGGTCAATGTCACGGCCGTCCAGCTTGCGGCGCTCGGTGCGGCTGTAGACGGCATCGGTGGCCAGTTTTACGCTAATCTTGCTGTAATCTCCGGTGGCGGGGTTCAGCTTGAACAGCCAGCCGCCGTTCTCAAAGACGATGGTCTTGCCGTCGGTGGAAGGGAACTTCACGTCATATTCCTTGAAGTTGGTAACCTTGCGGGTGGCGCCGGTGCGGGTGTTATAGGCGAACAGGTTCATCACCATATCTCGGTCGCTGGCGAAGAAAATCTCATCTCCTACCCACATGGGGAAGATATCCTGGGCGGGGTTGTCGGTAACATTGGTCACCTTCTGGGCCTTGGGATCGTAAATCCAGATGTCATCGGCCATGCCGCCGCGGTAGTATTTCCAGGTGCGGAATTCACGCATCACGCGGTTGTAGGCCAGTTTGGACCCGTCGGGGGAGTAGCTGCACCAGCCGCCCTCCGGGAGGGGAATCTGGGTGGGCAGGCCGCCGGTAGGGGCCACGGTCCAGAGCAGGCCCTCGAAGCCCTCACCGGTACGGTTGCGGAACACGATCTTCTTGCCGTCCGGGCTCCAGGTCATCACCATGTTGTTGGGGCCCATGCGGTCTCCGAGGTCGTCACGCGCGTTGGTGGCGGTGTAGGTGAGGCGCAGCGGCTCGCCGCCCTGGGCGGGGATGCTGTACACCTCTCGGTTGCCGTCGTACTCTCCGGTGAATGCAATGGTTTGTCCGTCGGGGGAGTAGCGGGCAAACATCTCATAGCCAATGTGGGAGGTGAGCCGTTTGGCCACGCCGCCCTGAATGGGAACGGTCCAGAGGTCTCCGGCATAGGAGAATACCACATCGGTGCCGTTGGTGGCCGGGAAGCGAAGCAGGCGGGCTTCCTCCGCGGGTGCAGCCAACGCACTCCAGGCCGCTGCGGCCAGGAGCGTCAAAGTGATAATGATTCGTTTCATATTAGTGTGTTAAGAAGTTATCTACCATGGCTTCGGCCTCACGGAAAGCGGTCTGGAGGTCGTCATTTATGAGCACTTGATCGAACTTGGGGGCGTAGGTCATCTCCTCGGCGGCCTTGGCTACGCGCTCTTCGATGGCCTCGGGGGTGTCTGTGTTGCGGGTTACCAGCCTCCGGCGAAGTTCCTCCACGGAAGGGGCCTGGATAAAGACGGAAAGCGCTGCGTCTCCAAAGTACTTCTTGAGGGATACGCCTCCTTTTACATCTACGTCAAAGATAATCACATGACCTTTGGCCCAAATGCGGTTTACCTCGCTTTTGAGGGTGCCGTAAAAGCGGTCCTGATACACTTCCTCGTACTCTACGAATTTGCCGTCGGCCACCAGGGCGCGGAATACATCGGCCGTGTAGAAAAGGTATTCTACGCCATCCTGCTCGGTTCCGCGGGGCGGGCGCGAAGTGGCGCTTACGGAGAACTCAATCTCCGGGTGCAGGCCCAGAATGTGATTGACGATAGTGCTTTTTCCTGAGCCCGAGGGGGCCGAAAAGATGAGTACTTTACCAGGCATATTGCTTTCAAAATGGATTTGAGCAAAGTTACAAAAAATATATTGTATATTTGCCTGTCAAATGAACATCGCAGTCTATAGCGGAAGCTTTAACCCTCTTCACAAAGGGCACGAGGCCATAATCCGTTTTCTTACTCAGAAAGCGGGTTTTGACCAGGTGTATCTGGTGGTTACGCCCCAGAATCCTTTCAAGGATGCCCACAGCCTGCCTGCCGGACAAGACCGTTACGACGCGGCAGCCGCAGCCCTGGCCCGTCATCCGGACCTGAAGGTAAAGCTGCAGGATATAGAACTGAAGATGACGCCCCCGCAATATACCATCCGCACGCTGGATGCCCTCAAAGCGCGGGAACCGGAAAACAATTTCACGCTGGTAATAGGGGCCGATAATTTAGCTTCCTTCGGTGGCTGGCGCTATCATGAGCGCATTTTGCGGGAATACGGCGTGGTGGTTTTCCCCCGTCTGGGTTACCACCGCGGCCGGGACAAGGCCCGCCTCATGAAGGAAGACCCCAGCTATAAGATTACTCTCCTGAAGGCCCCGCTGGTCACCATCTCCTCCACCCAAATCCGCGAAGGCATGGCCGCCGGCAAGGACATGTCTAGGTGGCTCATGTAGCTTACTATTAACTATCTCTAACTATCTCTAGCTTCGGAGCGAAGCGACTCAGGGGGTTTGGGGGATTAGTCCCCCAACAAATCGAAGATTTTTCGTACCTTTGTCCCCGGACAAAGGTGCGCACGCCCCGTGCCGGGGGTGCCTTAAAAGGGAAGCCGGTGAAAGTCCGGAACTGTGCCCGCAGCTGTGAACTCCTTAACGGTCCGGTAACTATGCCATTGCGAAAGCGAGAAGGCGCCGCGCCGGGAGCAGTCAGAAGACCTGCCTTGTCAAGTTTAACGTAGGGGCTCGGGGACAAGCTTCGGTATAAACGCTACATATGCTTTTTTCTCTTTTTGTGGCCGCCGGGCTCAGTCTGATGCCGGCTGCCGACACGCTGCAGGCCGTAACCATAGTGGCAGACCGCGGCGTCGTGGTGTCCCGTACGGACACCGTCCGTATTCAATCTCTATCCGATGTAGGCGGAACGCTCCTTTACATTCCCGGCTTGTACGTGGGTGATTACGGTAGCCTTTCCGGCCTTAAAACCGCTAGTCTTCGTGGTCTGGGCAGTGCCCATACGGCCATTTATGTAGACGGTGTCCGGGTAGGAAACGTTCAGTCCGGCCAGGCCGATCTGGGCTTCCTGGATATGCAGGACCTCTCTCAGGTTGTGGTGGATTACGCCCAGAACAGCCTTACTTTCCAAACGGCCCGTCCCGAGTTCAAAAACGGTCCGGTATCCGGTCAGGTAAAAGTAGCCGGCGGCTCCTTCGGTACCTGGCAGCCTTATGGCAAAGTGGCCGTAAGACTGGGTGAAGGCTGGAGCCTCTCCTCCCATGTGGGTGGAATTATCACTAACGGAAAGTTCCCCCTGGAAGACGGAACCGTCCGTGAGAACAACGACCTTAAACAGCTGCAGGCCGGGGCCGATTTGTTTGGCACCTTCGCCGGTGGCGACCTTCATGCCAAATTCTACTACAACGGGGCCGACCGCGGCACCCCGGGCTCTTTGGACTGGCCCTCTACCGACCGTCAGAAGGATAATAGTTTCCATGCCCAGGCCCTTTTCCGCAAAGCATTCAGCCCTGGATATACTCTTAACGTAAGTGCCAAAGCCGCCCACGACCGCCTTTTCTACCAGAGCGAGTGGGGAGACACGGATTACAAGCAGACGGAGTTCCAGCTGAACACCGCCCACAAATTTCGCATTAAGTCCTGGTGGGAAGTATCCCTGGCTGCCGATGTGGCCTATGACAAGCTCAACTCCACGCTGTATGACCAGCAGCGCTGGGGCACTGTGGTAGCCGCCGCAACGGCCTTCCGCTTCAGCCGTTTCAAAGCCAACCTGGCCGTGGAATACGCAGGAACCTTTGACAAGGCCATGAGCAACTGGCACAGCCTATCTCCTTCGGCCGACCTCCGCTTCACCCTGGTGAACGGTTTGGACCTGGTGGCCTTCGGCCGCAGGGCTTTCCGCACCCCTACCTTCAACGAGCTCTATTATCCGGGTTATGGCAATACCGAGCTTAAGCCGGAGGATGCCTGGCTCACCGACCTGGGCATTGACTTTAACCGTCAGCTGGGAGGCTGGAGGATTGAGGCC
The DNA here is from genome assembly GCA_002373715.1 of Bacteroidales bacterium UBA3623. Taxonomy (GTDB): domain Bacteria; phylum Bacteroidota; class Bacteroidia; order Bacteroidales; family UBA932; genus Cryptobacteroides. The sequence continues at coordinate 6,071 of DFLI01000112.1, read as the reverse complement.
CGTGTGGACGGCTATTACAATTACCTCACCAACAAGATTGTATCGGCCCCCTCTGAAGACCCTTATGTGTGGCTGCCTTATAACATTGGAAAGGTACAGGCCATCGGGGCCGATGTCCTGACTAATGTTGCTTATACCTCTTCCAATGGCCTCCTGCTGGGTATCACCGTGCGTTACGGCTACCAGAAGGCCCTGGACAAGACACCCGACAGCTATACTTACGACCAGCCCGTTCCTTATGTAGCAGCCCATACGTTGGTGGTGAACCCGCTGGCCTCCTGGAAGGGATGGATGGCAAGTCTTACCTGGAACCTCCGTGCAGGCCGTATGGACGCCAACGGTGAAATGCCCGACTGGAATACTTTGGATGCCCAGCTGGGAAAGGACTTCACTTTGGGAAAGTGCGTGCTGGGTCTGAGGGTTACCGGCCGTAACCTCGCCAACTACCGCTTTGAAACCATTACCGGCTATCCTATGCCCGGACGCAGTATCATGGGCGGTATTAACTTCAAGTTCTAGATGATACTCAGTCTTTTATACGTATTATTGTCGGGTATCGCTCTCCCGGTGGGCGGTATCCAGATGCAGTATTTGTGGCGCAACCAGCTCGGGGACGTTTACAGCCTCGGGCTGGGCAGCGCTGCCTGCCTGGGCGCTGCGGCTGCTACCATGAGCGGCTGGTGTTCCCTTACGGTGGGCAGTTTTATCTGCACGCTCATCTGCACCATCATCTGCTTTTTTGTCACCCTTAAGGTGAACACCCAGCAGCTCATTACCTTTGGTATCCTTTTCGGCACCTTCATTGGCAGCCTGGGTACCATCGTGGTAACCAACGCTCCCACCGGAGACCATCTGAAGCAGTACTACCTCTGGGGCGCCGCCAACTTCCGCCTGGAAGGAGTGGTTCCCGGAGACATTGTGTTTTCACTGGTGCTGTTTGCCGTGGGCTTTGGAGTGGCCCTGTGGCAAGCCAAACGGCTCACCCGGCACTTCAATGAAGAGATTGAAATCCCCAATGTAGACAAAGCTTGGCTGCTTCTGGCCATCATGTGCCTGGTAACCAGCGCCGTGAGCATCTGCGGCCCCATCGGCTTCATCTCCCTGGGCGTTCCTAACCTGAGCCGCCTCATCTGCCACAGCACGGATATCCGTAAGCACTACCTCATCAGCAGTGCCATGGGTGTGGGTCTGCTCCTGATTACCTACCTGGTGGTGGAGTTTGTAAACTTTGGCATCTACCTGCCCATCAGCGCAACAATGGCCATCATAGCGTTGCCGCTGATGGCCATGATCTTTGTGAAGAGTCCTGCAAAATAGCGGAAAGCTAGAACAGCTTTCCGCTCCATTTGTCGGCCAGGCCCTGTAGCTCGTCCAGGGTGGCGGGCCGATTCAGGGCCTCTTTCTGCTCTTTCTGGAACTGGGCTTTGAGCTGGGAGAACTGGCGCTTGGTGTCCAGGGTGAAGTCTCCGCCTTCTATCCAGGCAAAGTAGGAAGGTTCGGTTTTCCATACTTCGCGGGCGGTTTTACCCTTGTGCTTACCAAAGCTTATGATGGCCTCTCCGGCGTCGTTCAGAATGAGGCGGCCGGCATAGTCCACGGTGCGGGGACGGCCTGCCACGGTGGCCAGGAAGCCTACGTCGTTCTTCAGTTTGTCCGGATACATGTCCAGCTGGCCTTTCAGCACCTCATAGGTGGCTACCGTGTCTGCCTCGGCCGTGTGGGCGTTCTCAAAGTCTTCTCCTCCGCAGTAGAAGCGGTAGGCGGCCTTGAGGTTGCGGGGCTCCATATAATGGTAGATGTTCTGCACGTCCACCATCAGCTTGGCGTGGAGGTCTATGTCTATATCCTTGTGCATATACAGGCGCACCCGCTCAATCTCTTCGGCCAGCATGGGGAGGTCGAACTTGGCGCTGTTAAAGCCGGCAAGGTCTGCGTCTGAGAGCCATTCCACCACTTCATCCACCTGGTCGCAGAAGCGGGGGCAATCCTTGAGGTCTTCGTCCTTGAGACCGTTCACGGCCGATGCCTGCGGATGGATGGGATACTGCCGCTGGGCCACATAGTCCCAGGGCTTGAAGCGCCACGTCTTAATCCGCGTTTCCCCTCCGGGAAACACCTTCACAAAACTCAGCTCACAAATACAGTCTGTAGCTATATTCAATCCAGTACTCTCAATATCAAAAAAGAGTAAAGGTCTTTGAAGATTCAGTTCCATAACTCTTGGAGCCCCGAAGGGGCGATGGTAAGTCCCTCCCCCGAGGGGAGGGATTTAGGGTGGGGGTAACGTGAGTGAAACGGATCCAATAGTCGCCAGACTATTGGATCATGATGGGCATAAGGATGCCGCATACCTTCTCGCTTTCGGCCTCTTCCTCGGCGGGGAGGATAAGGGCGGCGCGGCGGGCGTCTGCAAACTTGATTACCAGGCCGTTGCAGCTCATGTTGGCCAGAATTTCCGTGAGGAAGGTGCTCTTGAAGCCTATGGTGAGTTCGTCTCCGGCGTAGTTGCAGTTAATCTTCTCGTAGGCGGCCAGAGCGAAGCCCAAATCCTGGGCGGAAATTTCCAGCTGGCCTTCCTTCAGGGTGAACTTGATGTGGTTGGACGCCTTGTTGGCGCACACGGCCACGCGCTTTACCGTGTTCAGCAGGAGCTGACGGTCTATCTGCAGCACGTTGGAGTTGTTCATGGGGATGACGTCCCGGTACTTGGGATACTTGCCCACAACCAGGCGGCATACCATGGTGGTGCTGCCAAAGGTGAACTGGGCGGTGGCGCTGTCGAAGGCAATGTCTACGTTCTCAATATCCTTGCCGATGATGGAGCGCAGCACGGCGGCCGGCTTCTTGTGCAGGATGAAGGAAGCCTTCTCGGAGGCCTTTACATCCTGGGTGGTGTAGCAGATGAGCTTGTGGGAATCGGAGGCCACCAGCGTGGTGCTGCTAAGGTCTATGTCGAAGAAGATACCATTCATGGCCGGACGGATTTCGTCGTCTGCGGTGGCGTAAATGGTGCTCTGGATACCTTCTACCAGGCTTTCGGCCGGGAAGCTGACCTTGAGGGCGTCGTCTCCGGTGGTTTTGATTTCCGGGTAATCGTCCGCCGGGAAATAGGGCAGCACGGAGTTACCGCTGGCCCAGCTGCACTCGAAGGAGGCGTCCGACACCGTCTTGATGCGGAGGGGCTGGTCCGGCAGTTCCTTCAGAAGATCCGTCATGTGGCGGGCGGGAACGGCCACGGAGCCTTCCTCGTCTGCGCTGTCTACCTCAATGGAGGTACGGAGCGTGAGCTCCGAATCCGAGGCTGTGATTTCCAACTTGCCGCCCTTGAGTACAAACAGGAAGTTCTCCAGGATGGGAAGCGGAGACTTGGACGGGATGGCCTTGGAAACGTCCATGAGGGCCTTCAGGAGATTGGTGCTGGAAATGGTCAGATTCATATCTAGTGTTCTTTTATTCTCAGTTCACAAATATAATGATTTTCTCAAAAAAAACCTATTTGTGCCGGAATGAAAGCTCTTTTTCCAAATCGCTGAGGGATACGCCCATACTTTCCATCAGAACCAGCAGGTGATACACCAGATCGGAGGCCTCGTACACAAAGCGGCTGCGGTTGCCGTCCACCGCTTCAATCACGGTTTCGCCGGCTTCTTCCACCACTTTTTTGCCTATGGCCTTGGGCCCTTTGAGAAGGAGGCGGGTGGTGTAGGAACCCTCCGGCATCTGCTGGTGACGCCCTTTAATAAGGGCCGATAAGGACCGCACAAAGCCCTCATCCTCCGGCGTATCAAAGCAGGAAGGAGTGCCGCGGTGGCAGGTGGGACCGTCGGGACGGGCCTTGACCAGCAGAGTATCGGCGTCGCAGTCCTTAAGCATCTCTACTACATGGAGGTAGTTCCCGCTGGTTTCGCCCTTGGTCCAGAGGCACTCCCGGCTGCGGGACCAGAAAGTAACCAGCCCTTCAGCCCGGGTTTTTTCAAAGGCTTCCCGGTTCATATAGCCCAGCATGAGCACCTTGAGGGTGGTGGCATCCTGAACAATTACCGGTAGCAGTCGGTCGGCGTTTTTGCTTAATTTGAAATCTTCGAATGTCATAGTCTTACGGGAATTTGTGCTTGTTGTAAGGCCCGTTTGAGGGCGGGTATGGGAATTTGCTTGTAGTGGAAAATGCTGGCAGCCAGGGCGGCGCTGGCACGGCCTTCGGTGAGCACCTTCACAATATCTTCCACCGAGCCGGCCCCGCCGGAAGCAATGACGGGAATGGACAGCAGGGAATCCAGCCGGGCATATACCTCGCAAGCATAGCCGGCGCGGGTGCCGTCGTGGTCCATGGAGGTGAACAGAATTTCTCCGGCGCCCCTTTCCTGTGCTTCCCGGGCCCAGTCAAAGAGTTCGCGTTCGGTGAGGCGCGAGCCGCCGTGGGTAGTGCATATCCATCGGCCTTCCACGCATTTGGCGTCTATGGCCACCACCACAAACTGGCTGCCGTATTGGGTGGCAATGCGGCTAATCAGCGAAGGATCGGCCAGGGCCGAGCTGTTGATGGAAATCTTGTCGGCGCCGGCTTCCAGCAGGCGGGCGGCATCCTCCACCGAGCCAATACCCCCGCCCACCGTAAAGGGGATGTCAATCCCGCGGGCAATGCGCCTGACCAGCTCCACAAAAGTGCTCCGGCCTTCCCGCGTGGCGCTGATGTCCAGGTACACCAGCTCATCGGCCCCTTCCCGGGCATACTGGACGCCCATTTCTACGGCGTCTCCTACTTCCTTCAGGCCTTCGAAGTTGATGCCTTTCACCACCACTCCGTCCTTTACATCCAGGCAGGGAATTATGCGTTTTGCGACCATAAGGCAATGTCTTTAAGGGTAATACGCTGCTCATAAAAGGCCTTTCCCACAATCACTTTTTGGAGGCCGATGGCATCCAGCGCGCGAATGTCATCCATAGAGGAGATGCCTCCGGAAACGGTAAAGGAAAGCGTGGGGAAGGCTTTTTGCAGCCGCTCATAGAGGGCCGATGAGGGACCTTCCAGCATGCCGTCCCGGGAGATGTCCGTGACGATGCTCTCCTTCAGGCCCAGGGGAAGGAAGCGCTGCACCAGGTCTTCGATGGTGAGGGGCGCCTCTTCCAGCCAGCCCTTCACGGCAATGTGGCCCTCCCGGACATCGGCCCCCAGCAGGATGGCGGGACCATAGAGGCCCAGCCATTCCTCAAACAACTGTGGCTGAAGGGCGGCCACGCTGCC
>DFLI01000112.1:0-715 GCA_002373715.1 Bacteroidales bacterium UBA3623 | reverse complement strand
CAATTCCGCCGCCCCATTCCAGCTCGCACGAAACGGCCGAAGCAATGGCTTCCAGCACTTTCAGGTTGCGCGGCTCTCCGGCTTTGGCGCCGTCCAAATCTACCAGGTGGATGCGCTTTACCCCGGTGTCGGCAAAGCGCCGGGCCATATCTGCGGGGTTGGCGTCGTACACCTTTTTCTGCCCGTAATCTCCCCGGGTGAGGCGTACGCAGCGGCCCTCCATGAGGTCTATAGCAGGGATAATCTGTATCATAAGGCCAGGAAGTTTTGGAGGATGGCTGCCCCTACGGAGCCGCTTTTCTCGGGGTGAAACTGGGTGCCGTAGAAGTTCTCCCAGCGCAGGGCGGCGCTCAGGAGCACGTCTCCGTGCCGGCAGGTGGCGATGGTGTCGGGGCTCAGCTCCGGATAGTAGGAGTGCACAAAGTATACGTAACTGCCTCCCGAAAGGTCCTTAAAGAGTTTGCTCTCCAGGTTGCCGATGCTGTTCCAGCCCATGTGGGGCACCTTGGCATCGGCCATTTCGGGGAACTTCTTCACGCGGGTATCCAGAAGGCCCATGCAGTCCACCGGCCCTTCCTCGGAGTTTCTGCACATGAGCTGCAGGCCCACGCAGATGCCCAGGACGGGCTGCCGGAGGCAGGGGATAAGGGTGTCCAGGCCGGTGCTGCGGAGGCTGGCCATGGCCTGGGAGGCGTTGCCCACGCCGGGGAGGATG
>DFLI01000001.1 GCA_002373715.1 Bacteroidales bacterium UBA3623 | reverse complement strand
TGGCCTTGGACAGGATGTCCCGCACGGATTTATAGGTGTAGTTGCCGGCCCAGTCGCTGCGGGAGCCGTGGCGGCCGTAGTGGCTGATGTAGAAGGGGTCGTACCCTCTGGGAGCCGGGGTATCGTCTATTTCTATAAACTCGTAGGAATGGGTGTTAAATGCGGCCCGCTGAGGGAATTCCTTCAGGAACTGGACCATCTGGGGGCTTTGCTCCTGGGCATTGGCGGCGGTGAAGGCCAGCGCCAGGGCAAAGAAGAGTAAGATTCGTTTCATTTTAGTGTTTTGTTTCCCCAAATTTACAAAGAATTTTTATAAGCAAAAAGCCCAGCTGGATAGCCGGGCTTTTATGCTTGAATCTGAGATGCTTTACAGCATGAGGGCGCCTACCAGACCCAGAATGGCGTAGAATTCCGGGAGAGCGGCGTAGATGAGGGTGTTGGTGAACACGTCGTGACCCTGGGAGATGCCCACGATACCGTTGGCGCATACCTGGCCCTGACGGATGGCGGAGAGCATGCACACCAGGCCCACGCTCACGCCAATGCCGAATACCATGGCGCCGGACTCTGCCACCTTACCCATGAGCATGAAGAAGGCTACGAAGCCGTAGATACCCTGGGTGGCCGGAAGGGCGCTCAGAACCATGTAGTTACCCGAACCTTCGGGTTTGCGTTTGAGGGCGCCTTCGGCGGCGTTGCCTGCGATGGTGGTGCCATAGGCAGAGCCCACACCGGCAAGTGCCAGTACCAGGCCCAGACCCAAATAACCGAGAATTGTAGTTAACATAATGATGGTGTATTTATTTGTTATTTACTTAGCGGATTATAGTTGCGCCCTGCGGCCTCGTAACCGGAATTCTTGAAGAACTCCAGGAAGTTCAGACGAAGCGGATGGACAAAAGCACCCAGGGCACACATGGCTACGTTCAGTGTGTGGCCGATGATGACGATGATTAGGAACGGAAGCCAAAGGAAGTAGTTGGAACCGTCTCCCAGCACCATGGTGCCGATGTTGTTGAAAGCCATCCCCAGCATACTGCCGGCCAGGCCCAGGGCGTACAGACGGAGGTAGCTGAGAACGTCTCCCAACAGGCCGGTGGCGGTGTTGTACGTGTTCCAGAGGCCCACGCCCACATTGGCCAGCTTGTTGCGATCCGGGTCGTTGAAAATGAAGATGCCCAAGGCACTCACTATTCCCAGAACAATCACAATCCATTTGGTGAGCTCTTTGTCCAGTACTCCGGCCAGGGACAGGGCTCCTACGGCAATTCCGCCCACGATGAGCAGTGTCCATCCCCAGGTGCCCAGTGCGCCCAGGAGGCCTTTGTTCTTGGTTTCCTGGTATGTTTTAACGCACATGGCCAGGCAGATATGGATTACACCCACTATAAGGGCCAGGACCATGGTTCCGTCGTATCCGGCTATCTTGGCAGGCAGGAAGATGCCCTGGATGGGCTGGAAGATCTTCCACTGCGAGATGTCTATGGAGAAGAAGGTGTGGAAGAGGAAGCCCACCACCACGGTGGCTGCTCCCAGGATGGTGACCAGAGGAGCGAGGCTCTTGAAGCCCTCCGATTTGCCCAGCAGCAGGCCCACGGCTACCAGAATAAGTCCGTAACCGCAATCTCCCATGCAGAAGGCAAAGAACAGCATGAAGAAGAAGCTGATGAAGGGGGTAGGGTCGAAACCGTCGTAGGCGGGACGGCCGTACATGTCTGTGAGGGTTTCGAACTGCCGCACAAACCAGTTGTTCTGGAAGGTAATGGGAGGGTTGTCCTCTACCTTGGCCTCTTCCTTAATATATAGCACGCCGGTGGCATCCAGGGCTTCGGTTACCTTCTCGTCACAGTCTGTGGGGGCATAGCCCACCAGGGTGACGATGGTGTCTTCTGCTGCAGGAACGGCGGAAATGCCGGCCAGGTGCAAATCCAGTTTCTCCAGGGTTTCCTTGCGCAGTTTTTCCAGCTCGGGAATTCTTTCCTTGGCGCTGGCAATGCGGCCCAGTGTTTTCTGGAAGTGCTTTTGCTTTTCGGCCAGTTCCTTTTGCTTTTCTTCGCAGTTGCTTTCGGGGATGGGAACTTCTCCGGGGAGAGGGTCTTCTCCGGCCACTATGAAGCGGTAGGTTTTCTTTCCTTCACTGATGAGCGCAAGGGCATATTGCTCTTTCCACTCGGGATTGAACTGCTTCTTGGAAAGAACATGGAAGTGCACGGGCACCCCGGCTGCCGCCAGCTGGTCCAGGATGGAGCGGTCGAAAGGACCCCAGGCCTTGAGATGCTTAATCTCCTTCTCCAGGGCCTTGATTTCTACGCTGTCTTCGGAATAGCGCATAATCTGGCCGCCGGCCAGGCGCACGATGTCTCCGTCTATGTACTCCGGAACGGTTCCTTCCGGTACGAAGGCTTTGTTCAAACCTTGGATAAGACCGTCCAACAGGTCTACTTCTCCGGCCAGTTTCTGGGACTGCTCGTCAATGGGTTTGACGCTGCGGGTGATATCCACCAGGCCCAGTTCCTGAAGCTGTTCCAGGAGGTTGTTCTGTTCTCCGTTCAAAAGAATGAAGGAGTATTTGGTCATGGAAGCAATCATAGCTGGGAGGCCTCCTCTTCCTCGGCGTGGCGTTTTTTCACAATCTTGGAAGAAGCCTTGGAGAGGTTCTCCTCGTCTTCCATGTAGCGTTTGATCTTGCGGATGGCTTCCTGGTAGCCGGGAATCTGCACTTTTTCGTACAGATTTACCTTCTGGGTGGTTTTACGGCGGTTGTAATCCAGGATGCGGGCCTTCTCCTTGTATACCTCCGACTCTATGCCCAGACGGCTCAGTTCCTTCAGGATGGCTACTCCGTCGGCATACCAGGCGGGTTTTACAAAGGCGTTGAAGGGTTTTATCTCGTAATGGATTTCTCCCAAGGCGGGTGTTTTCACGCCGGCCACCTTCTTGGTGTACAGGTCTACGTCCGTGATGGCAATGAGCCCGGGCTCGAACTCGTTCCACAGGGCGGCCAGGTAATCATACTGCTTGAGGGCTTCTTCCAACTCCGCAATCAAACGCTCGCTGTCGGCCTTGGCTTTGCGCACCTCCAGCCGCAGGGCGCTCTCCTTGTTCTGAAGCGTGGGGAGGGCGCGCGTGCGAATCTTGAGCTGCTTGCCCAGTTCCGTCAGCGACGTTTTATTGTATTGGAACTTAATGGCCATTACTTAACCCAGTATTTGTCAATGAGTGCCTGTTTGATACCGGTTTCAGCCGGGCTGAAGTACTTGGCGAACAGTTTCCAGGCGGTATCCAGCATTTCGGTGATGCTGATGTTTACGTCAATGGCCAGGAGTTCGCGTGCGTAGTCTTTGGCATAATCGAGGCAGCGGTGGTCGTAGTCTGAGAGGTCGAAGCCGTTCTCCAGCTTGGTTTTGGCGTTCTGGGCGTCTGCATACAGTCGGACGGAGGCGTTCATTACCTGTGAGTGGTCTTCACGGGTTTTCTTACCCTGTACCAGCTGTTTCAGACGGGAGAGGGAGCGGAAGGGGTCAATGATGACCTTTCCGGTATCTGTATCTGCCTTCAGGTACAGCTGGCCCTCGGTGATGTAACCGGTGTTATCCGGGATGGCGTGGGTGATATCACCGTCGTTCAGCGTGGTAACGGCAATGATGGTGATGGAACCCTCGGTGGGCAGTTGCACGGCCTTCTCGTAGATTTTGGCCAGGTCTGAGTAGAGGGAACCCGGCATGGAGTCCTTGGACGGGATCTGGTCCATACGGTTGGACACGATGGACAGGGCGTCTGCATACAGGGTCATATCCGTTAGCAGTACCAGCACCTTCTCGTTCTTGTCCACAGCAAAGTATTCGGCGGCGGTGAGGGCCATATCGGGCACCAAAAGACGCTCCACCGGGGGATTCTCCGTGGTGTTGATAAAGCAGATAATCTTGTCCAGGGCGCCGGCAGCCTCGAAGCTGTGGCGGAAGAACAGGTAGTCGTCGTTGGAAAGACCCATGCCGCCCAGGATGATCTTGTCTACATCGGCCCTTAAGGCTACGTCTGCCATTACCTGGTTGTAGGGCTGGTCAGGGTCTGCGAAGAAGGGGATCTTCTGGCCGGAGACCAGGGTGTTGTTCAGGTCTATGCCGGCGATACCGGTGGGAATGAGCTCGGAGGGCTGGCGACGCTTGTACGGGTTTACGGACGGGCCGCCAATCTGGCGCTCTTCTCCTTCGATTTCCGGGCCGCCGTCAATGGGATGGCCGTAGGCGTCGAAGAAACGGCCGGCCAGTTGCTCGGACACTTTGAGGGTGGGCGGTTCTCCGAGGAAAGTAACCTCTGCGTCTGTAGGAATGCCTTCGGTACCCGAGAAAATCTGGAGGGTGATGAGGTCTCCCTTGGTGCGCACCACCTGGGCCAGCTTGCCACCTACAACGGCCAGTTCGTCATTGCTTACGCCGCTGGCGCGGAGGGACACCGTGGCTTTGGTGATGCCTTCCAGCTTGGTATAGACTTTTTGATATGCTTTGTTCATAAGGCTAGGCGATCATGGATTTGACGGATTCGTTGTAGGCCCAGAACTGCTCGCTTTCGTAGGCGGAGTAGTTCATCTGACGGAGCTCGTTGATGAGGTTCTTGAAGAATTCGCGGCATTTCTCGAAATCTTCAAACTCGTAGTCTTTGTTGCAGATGTCCAGCACCAGATCCAGCATGAAACGCTGGCGCTCCAGCGGGCACAGGG
>DFLI01000129.1 GCA_002373715.1 Bacteroidales bacterium UBA3623 | reverse complement strand
GATAAGCTGGTTTTAAGTCCGGAAGAGAAGCAGGGGGCCGATGCCGCCGGCCAAGCAGAAAAGACGGTCCTGCTAAAAGGAAACGACAGAATTAACATCTACCTTAAGTTAGCCCTGGATACATATAGAAGCGGCCGCAGCGTGCTGCTCCTGGTGCCCGAAATTGCCTTCTCCGGCCAGCTTGCAGAGCAGGTGCAGGCGGTTTTCCCATCGGCCCTTCTCTATCATAGCAAGGTAACTCCCGGCAAGAAAAAACAGGTGGCCCAGATGCTCCGGAGCGGAGAACCCTATGTGGTGCTGGGCACCCGCAGCGCCCTGTTCCTGCCCCATCAGAAACTGGGCCTTGTGATAGTGGACGAAGAGCACGACAGCTCCTACAAGCAGGATGCTCCCGCGCCCCGCTTCCATACCCGTGAAGCCGCCATCATGCTGGCCGGCATCCATGGCGCCCGTGTTATTCTGGGTAGTGCAACACCCTCTTTAGATTCCATCTACAACGCTCAGATAGGCCGATTTGAAAGAATCGAACTAAAGAATAGCTTAAAGCAAAATGCTCCTGTAGAAATAGAGATAGTGGACATTGGTGCAGAGTACCGCAAGAGAGGAATGGCGGGCAGTTTCTCACTCAAACTGCTGCAGCGCATTCAACAGACGCTGCAGGCAGGGGAGCAGGTGTTGCTGGTCACCCCCAGACGCACCAGCATCGGAGGCCGGAAGATGGAAGAAGAAGTGCTGGAGTTTTGCCCCAGCGCCCGCATAGCCATCCTGGACGGAACGGCCGAAGATCAGGCAGAAACCATCCGCTCTTTCGCCGCAGGGGAGTTCGACATCCTGCTGGGTAACTCCTTCCTAAGCAGGGGCTTCGAAAGCCCGCGCCTGAACATGGTGGCCATCCTGGCTGCCGACGGCATTCTCTCCCGTCAGGATTTCAGGGCCGACGAACGGGCCCTCCAAGTGCTGGAGCAGTTCAAAGACCGCTGCCGGCACTTCGTTATCCAGACAAGGGAGCCCAAGCATCCACTTTTTGTGAGTCTCTCCGGCGGAGAAGATATAACCCAGAGAATGCTGGAAGAGCGCCGTGTGGCAGGATATCCGCCCTTCACCCGCATGGTAAAACTGCTTCTGAGAGACCCTAACGAGAAGCGCCTACAGTATATGTCGCGGGAGTTATGCAAGGAACTGGCCCCGCTGGGAGTGCCCGTGGAAGGTTCTCAATACGAGATTCGCATCCTTCTCCCCAGGGACAAGGCCCTTACCGGCCGGAAAGAGGCCATAGGCCAAACGGTGGGTGCCTTTGAAAAGAAGAACAAGTATATGCATCATATAGTTATAGATGTAGACCCGGTTTAACACAGATTCTTCGCTTCGCTCAGAATGACAAAAGGACACCGAGCATGAAAAAAAGATTATTCATATTAACTGCTATGGTTTTATCTTCCTGCAACCAGCCTTTGGAAAACAGGCTGGACGGTATTCTGATGCCGGTTTTCCCGGAAGGGGAGCCCGGCGCAGCGGTGCTTGTGATGAAAGGGGATTCTGTGCTGTATGACAAAGGATTCGGCCTGGCTAATTTGGAAACTGGAGCAAAGATTGACGGAGATACACCCCTGAATATAGCCTCCATTTCCAAACAGTTTACAGCCGTGGCCGTGCTGCAGCTGGAACAAGAAGGAAAACTGAGCCTGGGAGACCCTGTGAGCAAGTATTTCCCCGAATTTGAGAGCAAGATTTGGGAGGATGTGCGCTTGGCCCACCTGCTATCCCACAGCTCCGGCATTCCGGACGCAAGAGGTTATCTGAGCCGCGAAGAAAAGATTAACGGAGACGAAGATTTGGCCGTGGAATACATGAAAACCCTGGACTACCGCAATTTCTTCCCCGGAACAGCCTACGAATATGTGAACCCCACTTTCGTCCTGTGCGGAAAGATAGTGGAAAAGGTTAGTGGGCAGCCGTTTACGGAATATGTTTGGGAGCATATCTTTAAGCCGGCCGGAATGGATAAAACCTACTATTTTGACCGGAACAAAGAAGCCCTGGAAGTATCCCACGGCTACGAATATGCCAATGTAGAGGATATGCCTGAGGAACGCACTGCCGGCCAGCAGGTAGGCCCCAAAGACTGGTATGAGTACGACTTTGGGGAGGAAACCTTCTTTGCTACTCGGCCCGACGGAGGCATTTATACATCCACCCATGAATTTGTCAAATGGGAGAAATCCCTCCGTGAAGCCAGCGTGCTGAACGCTGAACAGTTGCAGCAGGCATTCTTCCCCCGCACATACGTATCAGGCAGCCCCTGGAGCGATTACCAGAACCGGGAAAATACTTGGTACGGCTACGGCTGGTTTATGGAACCTGCCACGGAAACAACCCCTTTAAGAATATATCATACCGGAGACAACGGTGGTTACAAAGCCCTGGCGGCCAGATATCCGGAGCAAAATCTGCTCATCCTTATCTTCGCCAATAGGGCCGATTGGGACCGCTACGGCCTCTGGATGCAAATAGAAAAAGAACTTTTATCAACCCAAAACTAAAACCTTATTATTTATGACAAACGAAGAGTATTTCCGCTCACTGCTTCCCAAGGAAGAACTGGACAGAATTCCGCTGCACACCACCATGGGCCAGTTTGTAGACTGGTTCACCAAGGAGTATGCGGCCAGTCCCGCCCTCAGTGACCTTACCAACACCTACACCTATGAGCAGCTGGGTGAGCGGGTAGCCCGTCGCCGTGCCTTTATCGAAGGCCTCGGCCTTCCCAAAGGCGCACACATCGCCATCTTTGACCGCAACAGCCAGGATGCCATTGAGCTGTTCCTGGCCGTCACATCGGCCGGTTATGTGGCTATGAATTTTCCTGCCTCCCTGCCCGAAATGGCCGTTGTAGGCTGCTGCATGAAGTTTGACATTGACGCCATCTTCGTGCGCGAGGAATTCATGCCCCTCACCGCCAAAATCCAGGGCACCAAGGTGCTCCCGGCTGCCAGCATCGCCGACAAGCCCGCTCCCGTGGCCGTTATTGACCCTGAAAGCCCTGCTGCCATCTTCTTCACGGGTGGTACCACCGGAGCCCCCAAGGGCGCCGTTCTGAGCCACAGGGCCCTCATGAGAGGTATTTACAATACCATCTTCAAACCGGGCCCCATGATTGGCGTGCACCGTTATCTGGCCCTCCTGCCTCTGAGCCACGTATTCGGCCTCATTGCCGGCACCATGGGCTGCTTCATTTCCGGTAACCTCATCTTCACCTGCGAAGACATGAAGGCCGCCGTGGGCAAGCTTCCTGTGATTAAGCCCACCATCCTGGTGATTGTGCCTGGTATTTGCGACATCCTGGCCGGCCTGGTGAAAATGTACGGTCCCCAGTTCCTGGGCAGCCTGAAGATGATTATCTCCGGCGCAGCCAATGTGCCGCCGCGCCTGACGGATATCTTCTCCAAACTGGGCGTTACCTTCTGCTTCGGCTACGGCCTCACGGAAAGCGCCAACCTTACATCGGCCAATGCCTATCCGCTGGAGCGTCCTACTTCCATCGGCCGCATTTATCCCGGTCAGGAAGCTAAGATTGTGGACGGAGAGCTCTGGATTAAGGGTGACAACCTCTTCTCCGGCTATTACAAAGACCCCGAGCGCACGGCTGAAGCCCTCACTCCCGACGGCTGGCTGCGCACCGGAGACCTCTGCCGCTTTGACGAGGAAGAATTCCTTTACATCACCGGCCGCATCAAGAACATCATTGTGCTGGCTAACGGCGAAAACGTGAGCCCCGAGGCCCTGGAAGAGCCCTTCTATGCCGACCCTTGCGTTCGCGACGCCATGGTGAAGGAAGACTCTGTAGAGGGTAACCAGGTTATTGCCATTGAGATTCTGCCTCTGATGCCCGCCTTCGAAGGCAAGCCTTTCGAGGAAGTGGAAGCCTATATGAAGAAGCTGGTGGACAAGATTAACGCCACCCTGCCTTCTACCCATCAGATCCGTAAAGTAACGGTGCGTACGGAAGACTTCAAGCGTACCGGAAGCATGAAAGTGAGCCGCATATGATAACGAGGGAAGAAGTGTTCGAGGGCCTCAAGGAGGTTCTGGCCGTGATTCGTCCCAAGACGGACCTTTCCAAAGTGACGTTCGATACTGAGCTCGTTCGCGAGCTCGGTATTGACTCGCTTTCCATGATGCTCCTGGCCCTGGCTACGGAGGAGAAATTCCAAATGAAATTCCCCGAAGGACAACCGCTGCCGGTTACCGTCGGGGAAGTGTGCGATATGGTAATTAAGGAGAGGGGTTAAAGCTCCTCTGCCTTAATTTCCTTTACATAACTGCGGCGTCTTTGGTAAGGCTGCGGGTTGTAGGGCTCGAAGAGCGTCTGCACCTTGTAGTTTTCTTCCA
>DFLI01000047.1 GCA_002373715.1 Bacteroidales bacterium UBA3623 | reverse complement strand
TCAGGCAGGCGCCGCTGCACCAAAGGACATTAGCAGGCTCATCATACTGCCCCTTGTCTTTCTCTACCTTTTGCAGGATGCGGCCGCGGCAGAAGGGGTAGCCGTAGCGGTCTATGAGGCCGCCGGCAGCACCGGCATACTCGAAGGTGTCCCGCTGCTTCCAGGCCAGGAGCTTGGGGCCGCAGGCTCCGCAGTCCGGATGGCTGTCCATCCATTCCACCAGGGGCTGCAGCCAGCCGGCGGGCACTTCCACGTCGCTGTTGATGAGCACGTAATAATTGGCCTCTACCTGCTCCAGGGCCCGGTTGTAGCCTCCGGTGAAACCGTAGTTCCGGTCCAGGACAATGAGCGGCACCTGGGGAAAACGCTCCTGCATAAAGGCTGCGGAGCCGTCTTCGGAGGCGTTATCCGCCACCACCACCTGGGCGTCCAAGCCTTCACAGGAAGCCAGGAGCCCCGGCAGGAACTGCTCCAGGTAATGCCTGGTGTTGTAGTTTAATATGACAACTGCGGTTTTAGGCACTGAAATCTACGTTTTTAAAGGCCAGGGTGGGGACCAGTTTGGACAGGCAGGGACGGGCGTCGTCGGCCACGGCTACCAGTTGGCTCCAAAGGGTTAGGAAACTGCCGGTAATGAGCATCTCCCGCACGGGGTGAACCCGCTTGCCGTCCTTGATGAGGAAGCCCTCTATGCCGTAGGAGAAGTTGCCGGTAGCCGGGTTGGAATTGCCGCCGTTAAAGCCGGTAACCAGGATGCCGTCCTTCACCTTGTCCAGCACATCCTGCTGGGTTTTGCAGCCTCCCAGCGGCATTACTCTCACGCGGGTGGCGTCTTCTATGGTGGGTTCCATCTCCATCTTGCGGGAGATGTAAGTGTTCAGGAAATAGGTTTTCACAACGCCCTTCTCAATGATGGGCATCTCCCGGGTAGCAACGCCCTCGCTGTCAAAGAGGCGGCAGCCGGTGTCTCCCTTCGTACGAGGCATATCCAGGATGGTAAGGCCTTCCGGGAAGAGCTGTTTGTCCAGGCTGTCTGCGAGAAAGGAGTTTTTCTGCTGAAGGCTGTATCCGCCCAGGGCGTTCAGAAGGGGAGTGACCACCTTGGAGGCGCATTCGCTGTCCAGGATAAGGGTGTACTGCCCGCTGGGAACGCTTTTAGGGCCGATTTGTTCCATGGCCCGCTTATAAGCCCTGGCCGCGCAGCCCTCCAGCCCAAGGTTCTTCAGGCGGGGAGAGGCATCCCACCAGTAGCTGCTGAAGTGGTTGCCTTCGGCGTCTTCCACGGTGCTTTCGTAGCCAATCTCAAAGGACGTTTCCGTATGACGGGCTTCCAGGCCTTGGGAATCTATGGTATAGCTGTCAAAAACGCTGTCGGAATACTCTCCCTCTTCGGCAATGAGCCCTTCCTGCGGCCAGGCCATGGAGCGGAGGGCCATTTCGCGGCGTTTTTCCGCTGTAAGCGTCTCGTATTCTGCGTCGTAGAGGCCCAGTTCCTGGCCGGTGACGGCATCTTTGGCCACCCTTTCGCGGGCCGGAAGATCCCGGCAGGCATCGGCCTCCAGCATTTTCACCGTTTCCACGGCTTCGCGGATGAAGGCTTCCAGATTGGCCTTGTCAAGGCGGTTGGAAGAGAAGGAACCAAAGCGCTCCTGCACAAAGAGCTGCAGCTGGAGGCTGCGGTCCAGGGCGTGCGCAGTTTTATCTACCTCTCCGTTAAGCACGCCCACCAGGTTCAGAAGGCTCTTGGTGAGGGTGATTCTCACTTTCTGTGCGCCCCGTTCCTGTGCATAAGCCAGACAGTGCCTGGCCAGCGCCATCTCTTCTTTTGTCAATAAGGCTTTCTCCATGCTATTCTCCTCCTACCGTTAGTTTTCCAATGAGCACCGTGGGTATGCCGCAGCTTACGGGAACAGACTGTTCCTTGCCGCAGGTCCAGGCGCCGGGGTCTATGGCCAGATCGTCGGCTACGCCCCTGATATCGGCCAGTGCCTGGGGACCGTTGCCAATGATGTTAATGTCTTTGACAGGCTGGGTAAGCCTTCCGTTTTCAATGAGATAGCCGGATTTCACGTAGAAGGTGAAATCTCCCTCTCCTATCTGTACCTGTCCGTTGGAGAACTCGTCCACAAAGATGCCTTTGGAGACCTCTGCAATGAGGTCCTGAGCCTTGGCGCTGCCGCTTTCCATGTAGGTGGCGCGCATGCGGGGCAGGGGAGCGTAGCGGAAGCTCTCGCGGCGGCCGTTGCCGGTGGGTTTCACCCCGTAATGGGTGGCCGATATCCTGTCGTGCAGATAGGAAGTGAGCACGCCGTCCTCCACCATGTAAGTTTTCTGGCCGGGGATGCCTTCGTCGTCGTAGTTGAGGGCGCCGCGGTTGCCGCGGAGGGTGCCGTCGTCAATAATCTGGATTCCCTTGGGGCAGATTTGCTTGCCCATTTTATCGGCAAAGATGGAGGTTCCCTTGCGGTTGAAATCGGCCTCGAAGGCGTGGCCCATGGCCTCGTGCAGGAGGATGCCGGAAGCACCGGCGCCCATCACCACGGGCATCTGGCCGCCCTTGGGACGCTTGGCTGCAAAGCGGTCGTCTATGCCTTTCACTATTTCGGAGGCCATTTCGTCGGCCAGTTCCTGCGAGAGCATTTCGGCCCCGCAGCGGAAGCTTCGGGAGGTGGATTTGTTCTCCGTGAGATCTCCTTGTTTGAAGACAGCCGAAAGGGAAACGCTGCCCATGGGACGGGTGTCCCATTTGAGCTCCTTCTGGCTGTTGTACATGAGGATGTCGCTCACCTGGAAGGCCAGGTTCACTATCACTTTCACAATGCGGTTGTCCCGGCTGCGCACATCGGCCTCCAGCTTTTGCAGGAAGGGGAGGAAGGCGCTCATGGGGGTGCCTCTCCAAGGCTGGCCGATGGGATAGCGGTCTGCGCTCGGATTGGGTTCTCCGCGGCTGGGATTGCGGGTGCCGTAGGGGCTCACTTCGGCCTGCGAAGAGGCAATCTGGGCCGCAGCCCGGGCCGATGAGAGCATGTCTTCCCATGCGGTGCTTTCGGAATAGGCATAGCCTGTTTTTTCTCCGCTCAGGACGCGTACGCCCACGCCAAAGTCTATATGGTTACCTCCGGAAGTAACGGCGCCGTCCCGCAGCAGGAGGCTTCCGTAGGTGGTGTTCTCAAAGTATAAATCGGCATAGCCCCCGCCGGTGGCAAGGGCTTCGCTGATAAGTTTGTCCAGGGACGGAACGTCTACCTGGAAGATGTTCAGATAATAATTCTTCTCTCCAATCATTTCTCTACTGGGGGTTCGGGGGTTGTCTGGCCTCCTTCAAAGGGAACGCCGTCGTGCGCCAGGGGCGCTTTGGCAATTTCCTTGGCAATGTATTCCGCCACGTCCTTGATGGGCGTGAGGGCGTCTGTGGTGTCGCTGACCAGGCCTTTGACGGTCTCGTAGCGCTCCATATCTCGAATCACGAGACCTTTCTTGGACCCTTCGGCAATTACTTCGAAGGGCGGGTTGGAATTGTCTGCCAGAATCCACTTGTCGCAGGTTTGCATATAGTCGTGGAAGAGGTAGTAAAGGCCCATGCGGTAACGGCGCCGGATGGTTTCTTCCGGAATGTCGTGGCCTCCGGCCTGTACGCGGGCGGCTACGCGCTGGACGGCAATGTCCGGGCTGTTCAGCCAGAAATACAGGACGGTGACGTAATAGCCCTTGGCCTGGGCGTTACGCGTCATCTTCAGCAGCGAACGCGTGGCCAGGGTGGTTTCAATGCAAAAGTCTTCCCGGCGGTCGAACAGGTACTGGACCTTGCGCATCATCAGACGGCTGGCGGTGATGTAGGCGCTTTCCGGCGAGAAGGGCGACAAGTGCTTGGCAAATTCGTCCGAATTCACGAATTCACTGCAGTCCAGCAGCTCCGGGAGCACACCGTACGAAGCCGTTGTTTTCCCGGAGCCGTTAGGACCGCTAATGATATACAATCTAGGCACTAAGTCTTAATCGAAAATATACAAGCCGCTCAGCAGAGCGGCCGGCCATAGGCCGCAGGGGTTTTTAAGGGGGCAGAGCCCCCTGAGACAAGTAGGTGCGAGGGCTATGAAGCGGTGGCTTCGTTAATCTTCTTCATCATGCTGAACATAATTGCTCCAGCTATGACGCAGAGTGCCATGAGGATGGCCCAGTTGGCCCAGAGGGGAACCTTCATCCACAGGAGGCCGGGGATGGAGCTGAGGTAGTTACCGATGGCGGTAGAGGCAAACCACAGGCCCATCATGAGACCCTTGAACTTGGGCGGAGCCACCTTGGTGACGAAGGAGATACCCATGGGGCTCAGGAGCAGTTCTGCGAAGGTGAGCACCAGGTAAGTGGTGATGAGGTACATGGGAACCACGGGATCCGGGGCTACCGTACCCTGCAGGGCGGCAGGGGAGGGCTGGCCGATGGAACCGAAAATCATGATAAGGTAACCCAGGGCGGCTACGAACATACCCAGGCCAATCTTTACGGGCGCGGAAGGCTCCTTACCCTTATTGGCCAATGCGCTGAACAGGGCCATGGAGATGGGCGTGAGGAATACCACATAGAACGGGTTGAACTGCTGGAACAGCTGAGGCTCGATGGCCAGCGGATCCGGCAGGCCCAGATACAGCCAGTAGGCACCGCCCCAGAGGCAGGCCGTTACAAAGCCGCAGAGGAGTTTACCCTTCCTGCTTTCGCTCTGGAAGATGCCGAAGAAGGTGTAGATACTTACGGCTACCAGGGCCAGGATCCAGATATTGAAGCCGGCACGGGTGGCCCCGGTGGCAATGGGCTGGGTGTAGTCACGGGCGAACCAGGTGAGGGACTGACCGTTCTGGTGGAAAGCCATCCAGAAGAAGATAACCACGGCAAACACCATGATGAGGGCGGTGATGCGGTCTTTGGTCTGCTTGGGGGTGAGCTCCTGAACGGGGGCGTTGGTGGCGGCGGCCTGCTTGGCATTCACATCGGCATGCTTGAACCAGCTACGGCAGAAGAAATAGATGAGAATGGAGATAATCAAGGAAACGCAAGCCACGGCAAAGCCCATATTGTAGGCCGATGACAGATGTTCAATATAGTAGGAACTGAACGCCATAGGGTCCATGTTGGCGACGGCGGCGTCCGGCATCATTTGCTGGAGGTCTGTGAGGCGGAGAGCATTCTCTGCGCTGATGGTGCCGTCCATGGCCTGGTGGGCCAGGGCGGGGATGGCGGCCTTGTAGATGAGGCCGGCCTTGCCCAGGAAGCTGTTGGTGATGGCCGTTGCGGCAGAGGGAGCAAACATGGCGCCGATGTTGATGGCCATGTAGAAGAGGGAGAAGGCACTGTCTCGTTTGGCGGAATACTTAGGGTCGTCGTAGAGATTGCCTACCAGCACCTGCAGGTTGCCCTTGAACAGGCCGGTTCCCACGGAAATGAGGAGCAGGGCGCCCAGCATGAGCACAATGCCCATGGTGTTGGCTCCGGTGGGGATGGACAGAGCCAGGTAACCGGCGAACATGACGCAGATACCGGTGACCACGCACTTGCCGTAGCCAATCTTGTCGGCCAGAATACCGCCCACTACGGGCATGAAATAAACCAGGGCCAGGAAGATGGAATATACCTGGCTGGAAAGTGCCTGATCCCAGCCGAATTTGGCCTGCAGGAACAGCATGAAGATGGCCAGCATGGTGTAGTAGCCGAAGCGTTCACCGGTGTTGGCCAGAGCGAGGGCGAAAAGTCCTTTGGGTTGTCCTTTGAACATATTATTGGTTTTAGATATTTCCGTTCTTACAAAGTTGCGAATTATTTCTGATTTTGCCAAATAATCCCTATCTTAGCAGAACGAACATGATATTTGTCCTCCAAAGGAGATATGAAGAAGGAGAAAAATTTCGGCGCCTGGCTTCTGTCCGGAATGCTGAGGCTGCTGGGAAACCTGCCGCTGGGCTTTCACCATGGCTGTGCCAAGGTGCTGGCCTGGTTGTTGGGAAAAGTTCTTCATTATCGGGAGGATGTAGTCCTCATCAATCTAACCCGCAGTTTTCCGGAGAAAACCTACGAAGAGCTGGTGCCCGTCAAAAAGCGTTTCTACCAGCACCTGGCCGGTGTCTTTGCAGAAAGCGTCTGGTTTGGCGCGTGCAGGGGAAAGAGGGGACGCAGGAGACTTGTCAAAAGCCATATCGTAGAGTTCAGCAATCCCGAAGAATTGAACCGCCTGTTCGGTGCTTCCAGGCAGCTTATGCTCATGGAGGCCCATACCGGCAACTGGGAGCTCATCGGCGGCATTGTGAACTATTCCTATACGGTTCCCATGACTCTCAAGCCCAGTGAGGTGGCCATTACCTATATGCCCCTTAGCAGCAAAGCCTGGGACATAGCCATGGCCAGAAACCGCCAGGCCCCCGTGTTGGACCAGGGCTTTGAGGGATATGTCCCATCGGCCCATATTATGCGCTATGCCTTGGAGCACCGGGAAGAGAAGCGTGTCTATATTTTCCAGGCAGACCAGTATCCTTATTACGACACCGGTGTAGTGGAAGTTCCTTTCCTGAACCAGCCCACCAAGATGATGCAGGGGGCCGCCAAGCTGGCCTGCAAGCTGGATATGTCGGTAGGGTATCTGCGCTTCCGCTACCGGGAAGACGGTGGCTATGAAATGTGTGTGGTGCCGCTGGCAGACCACGCTTCCCAAACCACTCCCGAAGAGCTGGTGAATCGGTACAGCAAGCTGCTGGAAGAAGATATCCGGGAACAGCCCTGGAACTATCTGTGGTCTCACAAAAGATGGAAAATCAGATAAAACAACCTTATAATTATGAGCATTAAAGATCTTGAACCCAAAGTAGTCTGGAACAATTTTTACCAGCTAACCCAGATTCCCCGTCCCTCCAAGCATGAGGGTAAAGTAATTGAGTACCTTTACAATTGGGGCGTATCCCACGGCTATGAGACCATCAAGGACGAAACCGGCAACATCATCATCCGCGTGCCGGCCACTCCGGGTATGGAAAACCGCCGGGGTGTCATTCTGCAGGGCCACATGGATATGGTGCCCCAGAAAACCTCCGATTCCAACCACAACTTCCTCACAGATCCCATCAGCGCTTATGTAGACGGCGAGTGGGTGACGGCAGACCGCACCACCCTGGGGGCCGATAACGGCATGGGTGTGGCTATGGCACTGTCCGTTCTGGAAGACCCTTCCGTGAAGCACGGTCCCGTGGAGGTGCTGGTTACCTATGACGAGGAAACCGGCATGACGGGTGCCCAGATGCTCAAACCGGGCGTTCTCAAGGGAGACATCCTCATGAACTTGGACTCCGAGGAAGAAGGAGAGCTGTGCGTGGGCTGCGCCGGCGGTTTGGATGCATCGGCCACCTTCAAGTATCACAAGTATGTGGTCACTCCTGGTCATAAGGGCCTCAAACTTACCGTCAAGGGCCTGCAGGGCGGTCACTCCGGCATGGATATTTCCCTGTACCGGGCCAATGCCAACAAGGTGATGTGCCGCATCCTCCTGCCGCTGATGGAGCTCTTCGGTGTGAAGGTGGTTAACTTTACCGGCGGTTCTCTGCGCAACGCCATCCCGTTTGAAGCGGAAGCAGAGGTGGTTGTGCCCAAGGAGAACGTAGAGTCTGTGAAGAAGCTCATAGACAGCGTTTTCGCAGAGATTAAGGCCGAATTTGCAGAGTCCGATCCTTCCGCCGTTCTCTTCGTAGAAGATGTGCCCGCTGCCTCCAAGTTCATTCAGGGGTCTGTGATGCTTCGCGCCGTGAAGTCCATCATCGCCTGCCCGTCCAACGTTATCCGTATGAGCCAGAGCATGGCCGGCCTCACGGAAACCTCCATCAACCTGGCCATTGTACGCACAGAGAAGGGCAAGATAACGGTTCACTGCCTCATGCGCAGCGCCGTAGACAGCGCCAAGGCCGCTCTGGCAGAGCGTGTTCGCTGCATCTTCGAACTGGCCGGGGCCGATGGCATTGAATTCAAGGGCGGCTACAGCGGCTGGCGTCCGAAACTGGATACTCCCATGAACAAAGTGATGGAAGAGCAGTTTGCCAAGATGTACGGCCGTCCCATGAAAGTAACGGCCACCCATGGCGGTCTGGAGTGTGCCCTGCTGGGTGCCAAGTATCCCAACTGGGAGATGGTTTCCATCGGCCCCACCGTGCGCTATCCCCACAGCCCGGACGAGAAGGTGAACATTGCTTCCGTAGCCCGCACCTGGGATTACCTGAAGTCCGTTCTGGAGAATGCCCCCAAGAAGTAGGGCGTTTCCCTTTCGATTGACTGGCCGGGCCCTTCGCCCGGCCTTTTTTATCGGCCGAAATATTTGGTTTTGTGAAGATTAATGTCTATATTTGCAGTCCTTTTTGGGCTTCCACTGGTCTCAAAAAGGCTTAAAACATTTATTAACAATTAATTAACAAACAATGGTTAACCAGTACGAAACCGTTTTCATTGCAACTCCCGTTTTGTCTGACACCCAGATGAAGGAAGCGGTTGCCAAGTACGTCAAGCTCATCACCGACAATGGCGGTGAGGTTGTGTACCAGGAGGATTGGGGCCTGCGTCAGCTCGCTTATCCCATCCAGCACAAGACCACAGGTTTTTATTACCTGATCGAGTTCAAGGCAGACCCTCAGTTCGTTGCCACCCTCGAAACCCAGTATCACCGTGACGAGCGTATCATCCGCTTCCTCACTGTCGCTCTCGACAAGGATGCCGTTGCTTACGCCGAAAAGCGTCGCGCTAACAAGGCTGCCAAGGCTGCTCCCGCCGCCGAAGCTCCCGCTGCTGAATAATTAAGGAGGAAAGAATTATGGCAAACGAAAACAAAGAAATCCGCTATCTGAATCCCCCGACCGTGGAGGTTCGCAAGAAGAAATACTGCCGTTTCAAGAAGGCCGGTATCAAGTATGTAGATTACAAGGATCCTGAGTTCCTCAAGAAGTTCCTGAACGAGCAGGGTAAGATTCTCCCTCGCCGCATCACCGGTACTTCCCTCAAGTTCCAGCGCAAGGTTGCCCAGGCCATCAAGCGTGCCCGCTCCCTCGCCCTTCTTCCGTATGTTACTGACCTCCTTAAATAATCTGCCTTATGGAAATTTTGCTCAAGAAAGATGTAGCCAACCTGGGCTACGCCGGTGAGATCGTAAAAGTAAAGGCCGGTTATGCTATGAACTATCTGGTGCCCCAGGGCTTTGCCACCGTGGCCACCGAGTCCGTGAAGAAGCAGCACGCCGAAACCCTTCGCCAGCGCGCCCACAAAGAGGCTAAGCTGGTTGCGGATGCCGAGGCTCTTGCTACCACTATTAATGCCCAGACCGTTGAGGTGAAGGTAAAGGTTTCCGAGAGCGGCAAGCTCTACGGCTCCGTTACCACCATGGACCTCGCCGAGGCTCTCAGCGCCAAGGGTCTGAACATTGACAAGAAGGACATCACCATCCTCGCCGGTGAGGTGAAGGAAGTTGGTGAGTACGAGGCCGCTGTAAAGATTTACAAGGCCATCAAAGGTACCTTCAAATTTAAAGTAATTGCGGAGTAAACCCCGCAATTACATTAAAATAAAAATAGCCTGACACGATGTGCCAGGCTATTTTTATAATTTGCCCACGTTACCCCTCCCTAAATCCCTCCCTCGGGGAGGGACTCGGCGGCAGAAGCCGCCGTTCGCTTCGCTCAGCGTTGTTGCCGAGTAATCTGGGCTGCCTTCAGGACTCGGAAGAAGTTGGAGGACCAGAGTTTGGTAATGTCCTGGTCGCTGAAACCGGCTTCCAACAGACGGACCGTGATGTTGATGACGTCGTTGTCACCGTTGAGGCCCCAGCCGCCACCGCCGCCGTCAAAGTCGCAGGAGATGCCCACGTGGTCTATCCCTGCCACTTTGATGCAATGCAGCAGATGCTCCATGAAGTCGTCTATGGTGGCATCGGCCTTTTGGGTGTTCATATAATCCGGGACTATGTAAACCATCACCAGGCCATCCTTTGCGGCAAGAGCGCGGAGCTGATGGTCCGTAAGGTTGCGGTCGTGCTTGAAAATAGCACTTGCGCCAGAATGGGAGCAGATGATGGGGGCCGAACTGAGCTCTATGCAATCCCAGAACGTGCCGCTGCTGGTGTGGGAAACGTCTACCAGGATGCCGCAGCGGTTCATTTCCTTCACTACCTCCCGGCCGAAAAGCGTGAGGCCCAGGGTGGTATCGGCACTATGGGTGGAACTGTGGCAGATGGCATTGTCGTACATGTGGCTGAGGGTCATATAAACCACTCCGCGACGGGCGTAATGCTCCACATTCTTAATATCGTTTCCTATGCCGTAGCCATTCTCAATTCCCAGAAAGAAGGCTTTCTTCCCTTGTGCCTTCAGGCGGATGGCGTCCTCCTGGGTTCTGGCCAGGCCGCACCAGGCTTTGTTCTTTTCAATATCGGCCAGAATCTCATCAATGAGGCCGTCGCAGTATGCAAAGGCTTTGGCGGAGGATTCTTCGTCCAGGCCCTTCTGCCCCAGGTAGCTGATAAGTACCCGGCTGCTCAGGTGGCCTTCCTCCATTTTCTGGAGGCTCACCTGGTTCCGCTGCCGAACGCCCAGTTCAT
>DFLI01000067.1 GCA_002373715.1 Bacteroidales bacterium UBA3623 | reverse complement strand
GGAAGCCGTGGCCGGTTATGCCAATGGCAACGGAGTAAATCCTAAATACGAGCAGGTGTACACAGACACCACCGGCTTTGCCGAAACAGTACGCGTCACCTACAATGAGTCCCGCATCTCCCTACCGGAACTCACCGAACTGTATTTCACCATTATAGATCCGCTGAGCCTGAACAAGCAGGGCGGAGATATAGGCACCCGCTACCGCACAGGCGTTTATTATACGGAAGAGGCCGACAGGGCCCTCATAGCACCGGTCTTTGAGGCCGAGGCCCAGCGCCTCGGAGCCCCGCTGGTGGTGGAACTGGAGCCCTTGAGAAACTTCTATCTGGCGGAAGAACGTCATCAGGATTATCTGGATAAGAACCCTGGCGGCTACTGCCACGTGCCGCTCAAGACCTTCCGTTACCTGCGCCTGTACCAGGATATGAAACTCATTCTGGAAGGAGAACCGGACGCTGTGGCCCGCATGGCCAATATGGCCGCCCTCATTCACGAGCGCATGCATTTCTTCTGGACGGGCTTCTACCGCGTTCAGGGAGAGCAGCTGGTGCTGGGCCCGTTCCAGGGTCCGGAAGCCTGCTTCCGCATTGGTTTTGGAAAAGGCGTATGCGGCAGTGCCTGGAAGGAAAAACGCACCCTGGTAATCCCGGACGTAGAGGAATTCCCCGGCCACATTGCCTGCTCTTCCCTCTCCCGCAGCGAGATTGTAGTGCCCATCTTCAAGGCCGGCGAAGTATCGGCCGTACTGGATATTGACAGCAAGGAACTCTCCACCTTCGACGCCACGGACGCCCTCTGGCTGGAAAAGATTGTAACCGTCCTATGATAGGAAACATCCATATCATGGGCATCGTAAACCTGAACAGCGACTCCTTCTTCTCCGGGAGCCGCACAGAAGGGGCCGATGCTGTAGCCCGCATCCGGCAAATGTGGGCCGATGGGGCCGACATTGTGGACCTCGGAGCCTGCTCCACCCGCCCCGGCTCCACCCAGCCCGATGTGGAGGAAGAATGGCGCCGCCTTGAGCCGGTACTATCGGAGATTTCCAGGAGTACCCTCCGGGGGGACTCCGGTCGCTTCGCTCCCTCCGGCCCCTCCCACTGTCTGGCTCGTCCGCAAAGCGAACGGCCAGCCAGCGGGCCCCTCCCCCTACCCTCGTGCGGGGGTGCACAAGCCCCCCGGAGGGTACTCCTGGAAATCTCCGTCGATACCTTCCGGGCAGAGATTGTGCGGCGCACGTTTGATACCATCGGCCCTTTTCTGGTGAATGATATATCGGCCGGGGAGATGGATCCTAAGATGCTGGAAACCGTTGGACGGCTGGGGCTTCCGTATGTGGCTATGCACATGCGTGGTACACCGGAGACCATGCAGAGCCTGACGGATTATGACGATGTGGTGGCGGAGGTGATTCGCTACTTTAAAGAGTTTGACAAGAAGGCGGCCGATGCAGGCATTCGGGAATGGATTCTGGACCCGGGCTTCGGCTTTGCCAAAACCATAGCCCAGAACTATGAACTGCTGAACCGGCTGAAGGAAGTATCTGAGGCCTTCCCCCAGGAAATCCTGGTGGGCCTTTCCCGGAAGAGCATGATTTATAAAGTTTTGGGCATCACTCCCGGAGAAGCGATGCCCGCAACGCAGGTTCTGAATCTGGCGGCCCTTCAGGGCGGTGCCACCTGGCTTCGCGTGCACGACGTAGTTCCCGCCGTACAGACAGCTAAGCTTTATTCCACTATATACACATCGTCCCCGGGGGCGGCGAAGTGATAGGTTTCACGGGCGAAGGTTTCCAGCGTGTCGGGATTGTCCCGAAGGTTTTTGATTTCCCGGTCCATCTCCTCTATCTCCTGCTGCAGGCGTGCCATCTCCTTTTGCTGGTTCCTTTCTTCCATGGTGGCTCCAATCCAGGAGAGCACACTGTTATGAGCAAAGAACAGCAGCCACAGCGCCACCAGGGTGGTGGACACAATCACAAAGGGGACCAGGTAATTGTGGTCACTCCTTTTGAGCCAGGCCCATCTGTCCTTTTTCTCTTCCATTATTCGTCTATGCTGAGGGTAACGGTATCAATGTTGCCGCGCTCCTGCTCCAGCGGGATGCGACGGAAAGCCATGAAGCAGGCCACCAGCGCTATCACGCCCACCACGTATACGGCAATGTAAGTGCCCGTGGGCATAATATCAATCCAGAAATCTACATTCTCCAGGGAGGAGAACTGAGACAGGATGACTGCCGTACCGTTGTTCACGAAGTGAATAATCATGGTGAGCACCAGCGAGCCCGTCTTGTAGTACACATAACCCATCACCACGCCAATGATAAAGGCATTGAGCGCCTGCCAGGGGTTCATGTGAATAACGGCAAAGAACAGGGCCGATACCACGATGGCCCAGCCGGGCTTCATCTTGGTAAGAAGGCCACGCAGTACCATACCGCGGCACAGCCATTCCTCAAAGATGGGGGCAAAGATGGCCGCCAGAAGGAAGGAGCTCCACAGCGGACCGCCCGTCATCTGACCCAGCAGTTCCACCACCTTGTCGTAGAAGGCTTTCATGCCGGGGGTGGAAGTGGTGAGCTTGAAATTGAGGTAGTTGATATAATCGGCCGATATCATGGTGGCAAAAGTGAGCGCCACCGTGATGAGCACGATCTGCCAGGTACTGAAGGGGCCGAAGTGGCTGCTGTTCAGCTGATAACCTGTCTCAAAGAGGCTGTTCTTCTGGCTCTTGCCGGCTGCATAAAGCATGGGCGGGATAAAGCTGAGCGGATAGGCCACCAGCATGGAATAATCCTGCATCACCGACTGGGGCACAAAGAAGCCACAGACGGCTACCAGAAGGCTGGCCAGCAGGTTACCTACCAGGAACAAACCCAGGAGGGCGAACATGCCCCCCACACCCGGCACATACCAGGCATGGTTAGCGTATAGGTTGTAATTGTTTACTTTGCGGGCGCGTAATTGTAACATGGGGAGTATGGTTTTTTACAATTAATACAGCGGACTGGGATAGATGCCTTTTTCCACAAGCTGGGCAAACTTGGCCACTACGCCGGGACGGTCTTCCTTATAGGTAACGCCGAACCAGCGGGAAGGGGTGGAAAGCACCTCGCAGGAGCCTTCACCGCTCTTCACAATCACATCCACCACGTAAGGGATGTAGAATTCCTTCTTGGGCTCGTTGATGTTCTTCTCCAGGAAGGCGTCGAACAGTTTCACGCTCTTGGCGAAATAATCCGGGGTGAAGCCCCACATATTCATGGAGCAGAGGGCCTTGGCGGCCAGTTCCACGTGGTTTTCACCGGTGACGGAGTTGTTGCCATATACTTTGCCATCGGCCTCCTTGGCAATGTCCAGGTGCTCTACCACGTCGGTGAGCTGGCCCTTGGCGTCGTAAGAGCAGATGCCGCGGGATACGCTGCCGTTCTCACTGAGGGTGTTCTCCAGTTCGAAGCCCACAATGCAGTACTGTCCCTGCGTTTTCTCGTGTGCACGGCACCAGTCTCCCAGAATCTTGAAGGACTCCTTGCCATAGAAATCGTCTCCGTTGATTACGGCGAAGGGCTCTTTGATCACATCGGCCGCCATCATGACGGCGTGTGCGGTGCCCCAGGGCTTTACGCGGGTTTCCGGCACGGTGAAACGGGCGGGTACCTTGTCCAGTTCCTGTGTTACGAAAACGAACTTCAGGGGCTCTCCGTCTACGGTTTTTACACCGGCATATTTCTGCTTCACAGCCTCTTCCATCTGAGCCTTGAAGGACTCGCGGACAATGTAAACGACTTTGCCGAAACCGGCCTCCACGGCGTCGTGGATGGAATAGTCAATGATGGTTTCCCCGTGGGGACCCAGGCCGTCCATCTGTTTGAGACCGCCATAACGGCTGCCCATACCGGCAGCAAGAACGAGTAACGTAGGTTTCATAGTTAGCGTTATTTTTTTCTGTTTCGTTTTCTTATTTCCCTAACTCTGTAGGCGCTCTCTACCATGAGCTGGTCCTGGAAACAGCCGCGGGCTGCCAGGAAGCAGAACACGCAGATACCCAGCGGCAAAATGGCGGTGAGGCTGAACACGGGGCCCTTGAAACTGAAGTACATCCAGGCCAGCCAGATTTGCATGCCCAGGGCAATAATGCCGCTCAGGCTGGACAGGCGCATCTGCAGAATAAGGGACTTGAACGTAACCAGCGCCAGCAGCACCAGAGCGGCCAGAATACCCAGCAGAACGCCGAAGTAGGGCTTCTGGAGCTGCCAGTAGCTCACGGACAGCATTCCGTCCGGATTGGCCACGGTGTAGGCGGTGCCAAAGCACATAACGGCCACCAGCACGGCGGCTATCAGAAGGTAAAGAGTCTGTTGTCTTTGCCACATAGGCTATTTCTGTTTGAGGTAGGCGTCTACGGCGGCACGCACCTGGCCATACTTCAGAAGCATTCTCTTGGCTTCTTCATAGTCCGTGATGCCGGTACCCTCCATAATCATGCGGGTGCCGCGGTCTACCAGTTTCTTATTGGTGAGCTGCATGTCCACCATCTTGTTGCCCTTCACATGGCCCAGGCGAATCATGGAAGCCGTGGAAATCATGTTCAGGATAAGCTTGGCCGATGTACCCGACTTCATACGGGTGGAGCCCGTCACAAATTCGGGACCCACCTTGGCCACCATGGCAATCTCTGCGGCCTGAGCCACGGCGCTGCCCTCATTGTTGGTGATGGCACCCGTGAGCATGCCGAATTCGCGGGCCTTCTGGATGGCACCCACCACGTAGGGAGCGCCGCCGGAAGCGGTAATGCCCACCAACACATCGTTAGGGGTGAGGTTGAAGGCCTGGAGGTCTTTCCAGCCCTGTTCGGCGTCGTCTTCTGCGCCTTCCACAGCGTTGCGGATGGCACCGTCACCACCGGCCATGATGCCGATGAAGGTGTCCAGCACACCGTAGGTGGGCGGGATTTCGGAGGCATCTACAATGCCCAATCGGCCCGATGTGCCGGCACCGGTATAGAATACGCGGCCGCCCTTGGGAACACGCTCTACAATACCGTCAACCA
>DFLI01000132.1:19230-36004 GCA_002373715.1 Bacteroidales bacterium UBA3623 | reverse complement strand
CCAGCTGACGCACATCCCACTCAATTTTGTTTTCGCTATACTGGCCCCGGATGCCCAGGATGCATTCGATGAATTCCGCAATGGGCGGAAGACCGGTCCAGCCCACAAAGTCTTTGCGGGCCATAAAGCCGGGCTCTACGCTCTCGGGGGCGTAATACTCCCAGAAGGTGCCGGTGTCTTTCCACACCTGCAGCACATTGCCAAAATGATTGTCGGCAATCTGGCGGGAAAGGTCCTTATAGCCCTTGCGCCACAGGCCGTCAATCACCATGTAGTTGGTGCCCGGCCAGATGCCGCCCTGCCAGTAACGGCCCAGAGGATTGTACTTCTTGTGGTCTGCACTGAGGGAAGGCACGCGGTGGGTGCGGTTAAACTCCGTGGTGTCGGAAAGGTGCGCCACCAACGTATCCAGCCGTTCGGCGTCCAGAATATCTGTCTGGAGGGCCCAGAAGGCCGATATTCCCTTGGTAGCATTGCGGGAGCCGTCGGCATAAACGTCATAGAGGAAGCCGGTCTCGGGGTCCCACATATTGTCGTTGATCCAGGACTTGAGGAATTTCATCTCGTCTTCCATCTCCTCAATTTCCTGCCAGCGCTCCGTGTAGAAGCCAATCTGCATGAGGCAATTATTAACCAGGTACTGCTGCAGATTGGTATCCAGCCAGCTCATGTGGCCGTTGGAGAAAATCTGGTTGTAGCCTTCCGGAACACGGGGCATGTTGTCCATGCCGGTGCCCCAGCCGCTGCTCCAATAGGTGCCGTTGGGCCAGGTGCGGTTCAGTTTCCACCACTGGGCGTAGGCCACCAGGGCCGGGAAAACCCGGTGCAGGCGGTCTATGTCTCCGAACTGCTCATAATACAGCAGTTCCGCCCAAGGGAGAAGGTTCGGGCCCGTGGAAACGGGATCATACCTTTCGAAACAGTCAGAACCATCGGCCCTTATTTCGCGGCAGATGAAGCCGTCCTGGTGCTGCTTGGCGTAAAAGTTATCCAGGGTTTTCTGGAAGGGGAAGAAACGGTAGCCGTAGCGGGCGAACAGCATCATGAAACTGTCGTCCCACATGAAGATGTTGCCGTTGTAGGCCACGTCCAGGTACGGGCTCACAAAGCCGGAGCCCTCCTGCGGCTGCCGGATATTGCCGATGGCAATCTTCCAGGCATGCCAGTACATATCTACCTCGGCCTGGTGGCCCTCCCAGATGGGAGAGGGCAACACCCTGCGGGCCTGCTCGAAGCTGCCGGGTTCCTGGGTGCTCCGGGGCATGGAACGGTAGGCGTTCTCGGCCACGAAGATATTTTTCACGTACGTGTTCTTGTACGGCAATTCATAGGGGCCGCTTCTGAGGTCCTGGGCCCACAGACCTGCCGCACACAGCAGCAGAAGACCGCTCAGTAAGGTTTTTCTCATTTGGTTACCAGCTTTTTGATGGTACGGGGAATCTCAACGTTCAGATAGGTGCCTATAAATTCACGGGAACCGGGACCGTAGGCAAATACGGGCACCACGGTGGGCGTGTGGTCGTCGGAATTGTACACGGCCAGTACGTGACCGGTTTCCAGGTCTCCGTCCAGGAGGGTGAGGCCGCCGGTTTCGTGGTCTGCGGTTACCACCACCAGAGTTTCGCCATTGGAATCGGCAAATTTGAGGGCCTCGGCCACGGCCAGGTCAAAGCCCAGCTGTTCAATCACCGATGCCGGGAAGCAGTCGGAGTGGCCGGCGTAGTCTATCTTGGCGCCTTCCACCATGAGGAAGAAGCCCTTCTTGGAATCCTGGGACAGCTTCTCGATAGAGGCCTTGGTAATATCGGCCAGGAAGCTTAACGTCTCTTCCGTGGCATAGGCGCCCATGCGGTCGTCCAGGCATAGCACCTTGCCCTTTTCAGAGCCCAGCGCCGTGGCGTCTTTGGTGTAGGTGTAGCCGTTGGCCTTGATACCATTCAGCATGTCCAGACCGTCCTGACGGGGCTTTTCCAAATAGCTGGTACCGGGGCCGCAGATGAGGTCTACATCGCTGGTGAGCCAGTAGCTGGTAATCTTGTCCGTGCTGTCACGCTCGGAGGTATGACCGTAGAACACGGCAGGGGTTGCATCGGCAATGTCTCCCAGGGAAACTACGCCCGTGGCCTTGCCCATGCCCTTGAAATAGTCCGTGAGCGGGGAATATTCCACCGAGCCATCCTTATTGGTGGAAATGTGGCGCGTCCAGGACACATCTCCCGTGGCCAGGGCGCTGCCGCCGGATGCGGAGTCTCCGATGAAATCGTCGTTGGGGTTGTAATACTGGATGCCCACGCTCTTGATGTTAAGCATGCTCAGTTCCCTGCCGTTGGCATAGGCGCCGGCCATCACCTGATTGATGCCCATGCCGTCTCCGATGAGCAGAATTACGTTCTTGATTTTCTTATCGGCCCCGTCGTTCTTGTAAGTGGGCTTGTACACGGGAATGCGGCCGCTCAGCTGCAGTTTTTCGTTCTGGAAGCCGGAGAAGCTGCGGGTGGCGGCGTCCAGTTTCTTGGTTCCGGTGACGCCGGCCTGCACCTCATGCTTGCCCATGATGAAGTTCTTATTGCCCCAGTCATCAAAGAACAGATGGGCCACGGCGGGCTTGTCCGTATTGATAATGTCCACGCCCAGCTTCCAGAAGGTGAAGTAGGCGGTGGTGCCTTCGGGAGCCTCCCAGAAACGGATGGGCTTGCCCCAGGAATGCACCTTGGCAATAGCATCTTTCACGGCATTCAGTTCAGGGTCTATCATGCGGCCCTTGCCGTTCCACTTCTTGGCAAACATGCGGAAGGAGTTGCTCACCAGGGCCACCCGCTCCAGCTGGGCCCAGGTATAGGTTTCGCGGATGTCTCCGTCAAAACCCACCCATTCGGGATAATCCCGGAAGTGTTCCTTGGAAGGAGTGTTGCCGGTAATGGCCACCTTTACGCCTTCCGGGCTGCAGAAGACGTCCGGGAATTCTTCCAGCTGCTCAATCACTTCCGTGAGCGTGGGTTCCGTGGCGCTCTTCAGTTCTACCAGCAGCATCAGGCGGTCCTGGGAACCGGCCCACATCTTTCCGCCGTTGGCGCGGAAAGTGCGGACGATAGGATCCACATAGAGGCGCAGGAAGCTGTTTTCGGGCTTCAGATCCTCCACCTCGTGACCCACCAGGATCTCTCCGTTATGCAGGAAGACATCGGCCTCAATGGATTGGCAATGCTGGGAATAGGCCTCCCAGAAGGGTGCCGTACGGTTATAGTCGTTGTGCGAATGCAGGATAACCGGCTGTTGGGCAGCCAGGGTAAGCGGCAGCAGTGCTGCCAGAACAATGAGAAGTTTACGCATTATTTGTAGTATAGGTTATTCTCGGGTACAGCAGAAAAATGAGGAGCGCTTTCAGATTTCCAACTCCAGTGGAAAGCCTGGCCTTCGTAGTCTTCCAGATAGATAATCCGGTAAGGGTGCAGGCCCTTCAGAAGAGGGATGCGGCCAAAGGTGGTGATGGCGCTGTGGGAGCCGTCATTATCTACCACCAGTACGTCATCCATCTCCAGGATAGCACCGTCGTCACTGGTAATGGAGAAGCTCCAGATGCCATCTTCGGGGATGTCCACATAACCGGTGAAGACATAGCCGAAATGGTCTTCATGAGGAGAACTGTCAATAGTAGGTTCCGTCATTACACCGCTTCCCAGCACCGGGCTCTTCTTTACGTCTCCGGACCAGGAGAACTGCCCCAGATGGTAGGTGTAGCGGCAGCCGTTTTTAAGACCGCTCACGGCTGTGGCGGGATGATAATAAGCTTTGGTAGCTTCCATGGATGCTTCGGGAGAAGGCGTCCAGCCTTCCTTGAAGGCGCGGGCGCGAATACGGGCCGATTTGTCCAGCACAAAGGGCTGCGTGTACAGCGGGCTGGCCTGGGTGGGCTCCGATCCGTCCAGCGTATAATGGATGGCGGCGCCTTCGGTACGGCAGCCAAGGGCTACCGGAACGGAACCCTTGAAAAGGGA
This sequence comes from Bacteroidales bacterium UBA3623, assembly GCA_002373715.1. Lineage (GTDB taxonomy): Bacteria > Bacteroidota > Bacteroidia > Bacteroidales > UBA932 > Cryptobacteroides. The sequence goes on along the minus strand of DFLI01000132.1, from coordinate 32,009 downwards.
AAGGCCACCGGATACGGACGGAGTGGAAACTATAGGCTGCGTGCTTAGGGAATACGGGGCCGGCAGGGCATCGCGGCTGTGGTCCGGAGTATTGGATAGCGTGAACTCCAGAATACCGCCGGCCATAATTTCCTCGTAGGTGAGGAAGTTGCGCTCTACGGTGTTGCCGTTCAGTTTCACATCGGCAATATACATCCTTTCCGGATGGTCTGCCAGGATGGTGAGGGTGTTTCCGTTGCCCAGGCTTATGACAGTTTTGTCAAACAGCGGGGCAGCCAGAATGTATTCTCCGGTACCAGGGCAGGCGGGATACAGGCCCAGGGAAGAAAGAACATACCAGGCGCTCATCTGGCCGCAGTCTTCGTTACCGCACACGCCCTCGGGCGTGGTGTTGTACATTTCCTTAAGCAGTTCACGCACCACCTGCTGGCTCTGGGAAGGAGCTTCCAGCCAGTTGTACAGCCAGGCCATATGGTGGCTGGGCTCGTTGCCGTGGGCATACTGGCCTTTGAGGCCGGTGATATCCGAAACGTGTACCCTGTCGCTGCGCTCCTGATAGGTAAAGAGAGAATCCAGGGCGGCCAGCATAGGCTCACGGCCACCCATCAGGGAAGTATGGCCGGCCATATCGTGCGGAACAAAGAAACGGGCCTGCCAGGGAATGGCCTCCGTATAGTCCCGGGTGCTGGAGATAGGGTCGAAGGGGGTTACCCAGTTGCCGTCTTCCTGCCGGCCGCGCATGAAGCCCGTAGTGGGATCAAACACGTTCTGATAGCGAAGGGCGCGGGCATAATACTCTGCTGCAATATCGGCCTTACCCAGGCTCTCTGCCATGCGGGCAATGCACCAGTCGTCGTAGCACATTTCCAGGGTTTGGGACACGCTCTGGGCCATCTTATTGGCCGGAATATAGCCATACTGGTTATAAAGGGCCGATGCCTGCCCTTTGTTTTTATTGGAGGAAACCACCATGGCGGCCAGCGCTTCCTCTCCGTCGAAGCCGCGGATGCCGTGCAGCCAGGCGTCGGCAATGACAGGAATGCTGTGGTAGCCAATCATGCAGCCGGTTTCCCCGTGTCCCAGGGGCCAGATGGGAAGTTCTCCCCAGCTGCGGTACATCTGCAGCATGCTGTTAATCATATCGTTCACCAGCGCAGGGTTGGTGAGGGTTTGCAGCGGATTCCAGCTGCGGAAGGTATCCCAGAGGGAAAGGGTGGAATAGAAAGGCTTGGCGCTGCCCGTGTCGTCCAAGCGGTTGGGCACCACCAGCGTATGATACAGGCAAGTATAGAAAAGCTCTACGGGGCCGCCCTGTACGGTAATGGCGCCCAGGACCTGTTCCCAAACTTCCGTGGTCTGGTCCAACACATCCTCAAAGCCCTGGCCGTCGGTTTCTGCCATACGGTTGTTCCGGGCGCCCTGCACGCTCTCGTAGGAGAGGCCGGCATAAATGGTGAGCACTTCCGTATCTTCCGGGAAGATGAGCAGGAGCTTGCCGGGGGCCACTTCATCGGCCTTGGCAAAAGGAACGGAGAAACTGGCATTCAAGTAAATCTCCCGGCCCTGTACCCAGCCGTTCACCAGGCGCTTGGCGCTGATCTCACTCTCTCCCTTGGTTTTTACCCAGGCCTCAACGGCTACATTGCCGTCTCCAATGCAGTGGGTGGCATCTATGAGCACCTGGCGCTCCCCTGCTCCCTTGAAGGTGTAACGGTGTACGCCCACGTGAGGGGTGGCGGTGAGTTCCACGCCCACCTGGGGCGTTTCCACCTTATAGTAACCGGGCCAGGCTTCCTCGTCCTTATGCCGGAAAGCAAGCGGAACCACTTGCCCCACACCGGGGGTAAAGAGGAAGTCTCCCAGGTCTGCACATCCGGTACCGGAAAGATGGGTGTGGCTGAAGCCCAGAATGGTGCTGTCGGAATAATGATAACCGGAACAGCCGTCCCACCCGTACGTGCGGGTATCCGGGCTTAACTGCACCAGGCCATGGGGCGTGGTGGCGCCGGGATAGGTATGGCCGTGGAAACCGGTTCCGTTAAATACATTCACTGCCTCCAGGGGCGTTTTGGGACCGCTGGCACAGCCCACTACGGCAGCAAATACGAGAGATAGAAAGAGCGCTTTTTTCATCTTGGTCAGGCATTCAAGTGTTGATTCACAAATATAAGAAAATCAGCGCTCTTTTGCAAGATGGTTTCCCGTGGTTTTTTCCTATCTTTGCGAAAGACTAACCCCCATTCTTATGAAAAGATTTCTCCTCCCATTCATCGCAGCTCTTGCAGCCGCCTGCACGGCAAAAGAAAGCGTTCCCGGCAGCTGGGACATGTGCCCCGGTCCGCGCAGCATAGAACTCACGGACGGCAGCGTTGCCATTAATCCCAACAAACTGAAAATGAAGGAGATAATAGACCCCACTTTAGGGGCCGACTTAAAACCCTTCCAGCAGGAAGAATGCTATAAACTGGAAGTCGGGCCAAAGGGAATCACCCTCACCGCTGCTACGGAAACCGGCCTGCTAAGAGGCCGGCAAACCCTGCAGAAAGCCCTTCCGGAGGAGGGCTCGCGCGCGGAGCTTCCCGCCGCCACCGTATGGGACTATCCCGAGTTTTCCTACCGCGCCTTCATGCTGGACTGCGGACGCCATTATTTCCCGGTGGAAACCATCAAGGAAGTGCTGGACATTATGGCCGTGCACCAGATGAACGAGTTCCACTGGCACCTGAGTGAAGACCAGGGCTGGCGCCTGGAGATTAAGAAATACCCCCGCCTCACGGAAGTGGGCTCTGTGCGTGCCGGAGACCCTGTTCCCGGCCAGAAAGGCCACAACGGCGTCCCTCACAGCGGGTTCTACACCCAGGAAGAGGCGCGCGAAGTGGTAGCCTATGCAGCCGCGCTGGGCATTGAAGTAATTCCCGAGATAGACCTTCCCGGTCACATGAAAGCCGCCCTGGCCTCCTACCCGGAGCTGGGCTGCACCGGCGGCCCGTATGAGGTGGCCTGTGAGTGGGGCGTACTGGACGACGTCCTGTGCGCCGGCAAGGAGCACACGCTGGAATTCGTAAAGGACGTATTGGCCGAGGTCATGGACATCTTCCCCTCCCGCTACATCCACCTGGGTGGCGACGAATGCCCCAAAGTGCGTTGGGAAGCCTGTCCCCATTGTCAAGCTAAAATCAAGGAATTAGGCCTTAAGGCCGATGGCAAAAAGACGGCCGAAGAACTCCTGCAAAGCTTGTTCATGGATCAGGCCAGCACCTTCGTGGAGGCCCGCGGCCGCCGCAGCATCGTTTGGAACGACGTGCTGGTGGACTGGAGCAACGACGTGGTAGGCGCTCCCTCCAAGAATACGGTCATTGCCGGCTGGATGCGGCCTGTCTCTACGGAAATCGCCGTCCGGGAGGGCTATGACGCCATTTTCTGCCCGGTAGGCCATCTCTATCTGAGTGCAGCCGACGGCAATCGGCTCAAAGGCGAAGCCTATTTCCGCCGCGTCTTCGACGCCCCTGTTCCGGAGGATGTCCTGGGCGTGGAAGCCTGCCTATGGACAGAGCGCGTCTCGGAGCCCGACAGTCTCCTCTGGCGCATGCTCCCGCGCATGAGCGCCGTATCCGAACTCCAGTGGAACGCCCCGGCAAGCCGAGACTACTCCTCTTTCCTTCCCCGCGTGAAACGAATGCAAGCCCTCTACACCGCCCGCAACTGGGAGTGGAATCCCGCCGAGGAATAAAAAACCAGGGCGGAGCCTTGCGGCTTCGCCCTGATTCAGTTAGGAAGAGGAAAGATTACTGAACCTGGTAACAACCCATGTTAATCTTGCCGTCAACCACGCGGTTGTGGCCCAGGAGGTCCTTGCCATAGTTCTTCATAATCTTGGCCACATCGTCGCTGTAGTCACCTTCCAAAGCCTGGCCGACAGGCATGTACTTAACAGCGCCGAAGGTTCCAAAGATGGTGCTCAGGTCAAAGCCCACTTCCATGATGAAGTTTCCTTTGTGGAAATCAGGTTCCGGTTTGCCGTCACCGTAGATTCCGCCTTCAATGATATTATTGCGCACAATGCACTCCGGACGGGCTTCGCCAGTCTCAGTAGAAACGCAGTCCAGTTTGGCCTGATAGGCCTGGCGGTAGAAGGTATCATCGGCGCCCTTGATGGCTGAGAGGTTACCGGCCACGATATTGTTCACCATAAACATGTTGATATCGCGACGGGTCTGGATGGTGAACCAGGGATTACCATTGTTCTCGTCAAAGTTCTTGTTGCCGGTAATGGTGTTGTTCACCACATACACCTCCATGGGGTTATAAATCATGAGGGTGCCGCAGTAACCATCATACTTCTTGGCGAAGTTGCCTTCCATCAGGTTGTTGATGATGTAAGCGGTCTTGTCTTTACCTCCGTCCAGGCAGATACCGCCGGCATGATGTCCTGTGCTCACATTGTCCTGGATGACGCAGTTCTTCACAATCATGGTGCCGGGCACATCCTCAGCGGTGAGGATAGCGCCACCACGGTTGGTAGAGGTATTGTCGTGGATGTAGCAGTTGTCAATAACGACATCACCGCAGACATAGATGCCACCACCCTTGTTCACAACGTCATTGGCATAGCCATTACGAATCTCAAAGTTGGAAATGGTTGCAGGGCTCTCAAGGGGCTCTTTCACCTTGGTAACGGGATTGAAACCGACAAAGACGCAGTTGATGGTGTTACCACCATCGATGATGGACTTGTTCTCCACGCTCTGCTCGGTGAAGGTGGAGTTCCAGCCACCGGATACGGTCACATCGGCCTTGAGGCAAATGCCACCGGCGAATACGGCGCCGCCTTCTACACGCACCTCGGAATCCTTGGGAGCGTTGTCAATAGCGGCCTGGAGGTCGCCACCGGCAAGCACAACCGTAGGCTTGAGGAAGCCGAAGGGAGAAGAAACCACCTGCATACCTTCCGTGGACTCTACCCAGGCCCAGATGTAGTACTGGGTGTTGGGCTCAAGATTAGTGATGGTCATCTTGTTATCGCCGGAAACGAACATACCAGCAGCCTTCTTGGTAGCAGCCTTTGCTACATCCTTCTCCTTTCCATAGTAGACACCCCAGGAGGAGTAGTCGTCCAGGTTGTCGGACTTGATGTTAACATTCATAGTTGCGTAGTCGTCACCGAAGGAAGCCAGCTTCAATTCGAAGGCTGCATCCAGGTCCTGAGACTTCTGGCTGATGACGCAAACGCCACCGCCGGCGATGGGATACTCGGCCCGACGGATCAGACCGGTGGTGTTGAGCTTGGTGGTGAAAGTAACCTTGCTTCCGTTCTGGACCATCGAAATCCACTGAGCATCGATGGGAGTCAGCGTACCGGGAACGGTCATTTCAAAGGTGGAGGGCTTATAACCAACCACTTTGCGGTAGGGGTTGGCCGTCTGCTCCTGTTTGTTACAAGCACTCAGGAGGAGAGCAGCACCCATCAAAGCAAATAATAACTTTTTCATAAACGAATTCATTTAAAGTGATGGATTACTGCCAAGCGGGAACATTTTTAAGCTTGCCGGCAGACTTGTTTACCTGCTCGGAAGGATAAGGGAAGGTCATGTACTTGTCGCTCCAGCTCTTGGCGGGCGTCTTGTAGTCCTCATAATCACCCACGGTGAAAGCGGATGCAGCATCCGTACGGTCTTCATAATGGCGTGCACGGGGATGAGCGTTGAGTTCTGCAGTGGCCAGGGCCTTGATGGCGGCATCACCGGAATAGGCCCAGCGTTTGCAGTCGGCAGCCCAGTCGGCGGCCAGCTCGAAGGCCAGTTCGCAGCGGCGCTCGTGATAGAGGTCTGCCCAAGTGGCAGCGGAAGGAAGGGTAGACAGATGGGAACGGGTACGCACGCGGTCGATGTCCTTTTTGGCACTGGCACCGTCTCCGGCTACAAGGTAAGCCTCGGCACGGAGGAGCAGGCAGTCGGCAAAGCGGATAATGGGCCAGTTGATGCGGGTAGTGGGCCAGTCTCCGTTGGGATTCACGTAACCGATACCGGTAGGATCGGCGGGGGCGAAGGCCTGCATGAACTTATAGATGGCAAAGCCGGACTCCACATCGGAATTGGAATAGAACTTCCGGGTTTCGCCAAAGAAGGGGAACTCGTCTCCATATTCCAGGATGGAAGCCTTGAGACGCTCGTTGCCGGCACCGTCCTTGAGCATCTCTTCGTAGATGTCGTAGGAAGGCTTGAACTGGCCCCAACCGTTGAACTTGCCCCAGCCTTTGTTCTCCAGCATAACGCCGGTGATTTCTACGCCGCCGCCACCGGAACCGCCGTCAGAGGGCCAGCCCCAGCAGTATTCCTTGGTCCAGAACTTACTGTAGTCGGGAGCGAAGAGATCGGTGAAATTGGGAGCCAGGTCACGGCCATAGCTCGTCTCCAAACGGTTCACGCAAGTAATCACATTGGGCCACTGGGCCTTATCCCAGGTTGCCCAGTAGGCATAGGCCTTGGCCATGAGGGCGGCGCAGGCAGCCTTGTGAACACGGCCACGGTCATCGGCACCGTATTCCTCAAACTTGGGAACCAGGGCTTCTGCCTTCTCCAGATCAGAGACGATGTATTTGTAGTCGTCCATGACGGTGGGCTGCTGCTCAGGAATCTCATTGTTGTAGCCGCCTTCCACATCTTCGTAAGCCACGAACGGGACGCCCAGGTCCTTGGTACCGTAGCGGTAGGCGATGAGGAAGTGCCAATAGGCGCGGAGGAAGTAAGCTTCACCCAAACTACGGGTTTCGATAGGGGTGAGTTCCTGCTTTTCCTGCTTGAGAAGGAGCTGCTGGATAACCCAGTTGCAACGGTTCATACCTTCCTTATAGGCTCTTTCAAATACGCCGCGAAGCGGGCTTTCATCACCGTTATAGCTGAGGGTGGCAAGGGTACTGTACCCACGGGTACGGCCCCATACAATCACATTGGCGCAGGCCTGCTCCCAATAGAGTTCACGGCCAAGGACGGCCTCCTGAGGCAGGCGGGCATAGCAAGCATCCACAGCGTCGATGGCCTGCTGATCGTTCTGGAAGAACTGGTCCTGGGTAGGATAACCCTCGGTGTGGACATCCAGGAACTTTTCGCAGGATGCAACGGAAAAGGCACCCAGTGCGATGATAGCGATAGCAATATATTTTTTCATAATCATGTCCGTATTAGTAGGTCAGTTTAACACCAAAAGCGAACACGCGGGAAACCGGGTACAGAAGACCGTCCCATCCACCCACTTCCGGATCCATACCGGAGTACTTGGTGATGGTGAGGAGGTTCTCACCGCTGAAGTACACGTTCAGGGAGCTGCCACGCTCGGCAAAATGAGGGAGCTTACGAAGAACGGAAGTGAGGTCGTAACCGATGGTGAGGTTCTTCAGGCGGATGTAGCTGCCATCCTCGATGTACCAGTCGGAAGGAGTGGAGAAGTTGCCGTTGGGATCGTTCTTGCTCAGACGAGGGATGGAGGAACCGGTATTGGTGGGGCTCCAGGCATTCAGGATCTCCGTGCTGCGGTTGAAGTTGCCTTCGAAGTCGGCCAGAATCATCTGCTTACCCACATAGGCAATCTTGTTACCGGCAACACCCTGCCACATCATGGAGAAGTTGAAGTTCTTCCAGTTGAAACCGGCGCTGAGGGCATAGGTGAACTTGGGCATGGCGGAACCTACATACTGACGGTCATTGTCGTCAATCTTGCCGTCGTTGTTGTAGTCCACAAAGCGGAGGTCACCGGCCTGGGCGGCGGGCTGGATAAGCTTGCCGTCCTTAACGTGGTCATAAACGTCTTCTTCGCTCTGGAAGATGCCGTCGGTCTTGATCACATAGAAGCTGTTGAGGGGCTGGCCCGCCTCAGACTGATAAATCCAAGGCATCATACGGAAGTCTCCACCGCCAGTCCAGGCACCTGCGTTGCCATTTTCGTCCAGCACACCGGTGGAAACCACGGTGTTCTTGTTCCAGGCAAAGTTGGCGCTTACATAGTAGTTGAAGTCTTTGCTCACTTTGTCTTTCCAGTTGGCCAGAACCTCAATACCCTTGTTATTGATTTCACCCTGGTTTACCTTCATGGCATCGAGGCCGATGGTCTGGGGCCAGCCCATGGTCTGGTCCTGAATCAGGTTGAAGGTGCGCTTGTTATAGAAGTCAACGGACAGGGAGAGGCGTTCATTCAGCAGATCCACATCCACACCAGCGTCAAACTGCTCGGAGGTTTCCCAAGTAAGCAGCTGGTTCACGGCCTTCTTGGGAAACCAGAAAGTGTTGTACATGGAACCGCTCTCAACGCCGTAGATGGCGGCTTCATCCCAGAAGCTGCTGCTCAGGTCGGCACTCTTGTAGCCCCAACCGATGGAGCCGAGGTTACCTACGCGACCCCAGGAAGCACGGACCTTGAGGAGGTTCACGATGTCGTTCTGGGGGAAGAACGGCTCGCTGGAGACCTTCCACGCACCGGTCACGGCCGGGAAGTCGCCCTTGTTGTGGCCCTTGGGAAGGCGTCCGGCATAGTCACGGCGCCAGGAAGCGGTCACGAAGTAACGGTCGTCATAGCTATAGGAACCACGGGCGATGAAAGCCACATTGGAATCCTCGTTATACCAGTCACCCTTGGTGTCGGAATCACCGGCGGCAACGCTGCCGGCAAAGGCGATATACTGCAAGGATTCGGATTCATCCTCGAAATCCTTACCGGTAAGGCAGAAACCACGGTTCCATTCCTTGTTGGCGGTAGTGGAAAGGAGGGCGCCCACGGTGTGCTTGCCGAAGGTGCGGTCGTAGGTGAGAGTATTCTCGGTACGCCAGCCTTCTGCGCGCTCGGTGGTCCACTTCAGGCTGTTGTTCAGCATGGGCTTACCTATCTCAGGGCGCTTGGGGCTGAAGTTCTTGTACAGATACTGTTGGTTATTGTAGGTGAAGCTGGAACGGAATTTGAGGCCCTTCACAATATTGGCAATCTCCAGACCGGTGGTGGTCCAGAACTTGGCCGTATGGTTGTAATTGGTGTCGGCCAGCAGGAGGCGGAGCGGATTGATGGCATCACCGTGGATGTCGGCGAAGTTGCTGCCATACTGGGCAATGTAGGCGGGATCCTCAGTTACAGTACCGCCATAGGAACCGGCGTAAGGACCGGCCGTAGCATAAGCCTCAGCGCTGGCAGGCATGTAGATGGCGGAAAGGATGGAACCGCTATAAGCACTGCTGGTGTTGGTTCCACGGCTGCTCTGGTCTCCGTAAGAGAGGTCTTCCGTAATCTTGATGTACTTGTTGAGCTGATAGTCACCCACAAAGCGTACGCCCAGATCTTTCATGTAAGTACCCACGAGCACACCGGGGTTGTCCTGGTAGTTGAAGGTAAGGCGGCTCTTGAGTTTATCGCTTCCGTAATTAAGGGTAAGGGCGTGACGCTGATAGAAAGCAGTGCGGAAAATCTCGTTCATCCAGTTGGTGCGGGTTACGCCCACCCAAGGGTTCTTGGAGGTATCCCAACCCACAGGCAGGGTAAGACCGGCATTGGCGTAGGAAGTCTTGCGCATGGCAATTTCCTGCTCGGCGTTCAGGGGCGTAGGCAGGTTGGAAGCGGCGCGGAAACCGCTTACGAGGTCGTATTCTACATGGATGCCCTGGCTGCCTTTCTTGGTGGTCACAAGGATAACACCACCGGCACCGGAAGTGGCACCATAGATAGCGGCGGAAGCGGCGTCCTTGAGGACGACGATGCTCTCAATGTCGTTCATGGACGTGATGGGGGCGCCGGGAACACCGTCTACCACCCACAGCACGTTATCGCCATTGCGGGAACCCTGGCCGCGGATGATGATGGAGGGGGTAGCGTCCGGGGAACCACCGTTGTTGGAGATGGTCACGCCGGGGATCTGACCCTGCAGCATGCTTTCGGTGTTGGCCACAGGACGGGCGGCCAGCTCATCGGCGTTGTTCACGATACCCACAGAAGCGGACAGGTCCTTCTTCTTGGTCTGGGCACCGTAACCGAGGGCGACGGCTTCCTGAAGCAATTCGGCATCTTCCACGAGGACGATGTCAATCTTGGTGCGTCCGTTCACGTTCACCTGCTGCGTGGTGTAACCCAGGCAGGAAACCTCGAGGACTGCGTTGGACGGAACGGTGATGGTGTAGTTACCATCAATGTCCGTGACTGCGTTGGCACTACCGGAGAGCACCACGGCACCCACGATGGGTCCCACGGCGTCACTCACGGTTCCACGCACTGTCAGATTCTGGGCTTGCGCCGAGACGGTTGCTACCATGCACAGGAGTGCGGCGGCAAAACCGAACAGTTTTTTGGAAATCATAGTGGTTGGTTAAAAGTTAAAAAGTAATTATAAGTAAATAGCTTAGGTTTTTCGAAGTGTAATAGTTTCAGTAATTCCTGTTTAGTTTTTGGATTAATTAATGCGCAAAGATAAATATAAATAGTATCGACAAGTATACTTTTTGCGCAATCTACTAACCATATTGCGCAAAACAAACAGCTAAATTCTTAAAATAATTTAATTATTATTAATCGTTTACAATCTCGGGGCCGCTTTGATAATTCTGCGTTTTTGCTTACTTTTGAAGAAATTTAAACAATCAAGATGGCCCGCTTACTCATGATGACGGACTTCACGGAGTCCTATGCCAACAAACTGCTCCAGGGAATCATGCACTATTCCCACGAGCACGACTCATGGGTAGTAGCCAAGATCCCTCTCTCTTTCCGAGACTCCAACCAGCTTAAGACAGTGGCCGATATTGCCGGCCAGTGGAAGGCCGACGCCATCATCGGCCAGTTCCGGGGAGCGGAAGACGTGCGCCCTTTCCGAGACAAGGGCATCATCCCCATAGCACAGGACTTCAAACAGCCCATCCCGGGCATCATCAACATTACGGGAGACTACAAGGAAGCCGGCCGCATGGCAGCCCGTTATTTCATGGAAAGAGGCGTGCGCCACTTTGCCTTCTACGGCATGCAGGGCCTCAACTGGTCTGACGGCCGAAGGGACGGTTTCTTCGAGGAAGCCGCCTCTGTGGAATCCTACGAAGCCGGCAGGAAAAAGCGCCTGAGGGAAATTAAGAACGTGAGAACCTCCTGGTGGTACAATACGGAAAAGCTCATTCACTGGCTCCGTTCCCTGCCCAAACCCGTGGGCATCTACTGCTGCGACGACAACAAGGCCTACAACATCATTGAAGCCTGCTCCCAGTCCCAGCTCTCGGGCCTGCGCATTCCGGAAGATATCCTTCTGCTGGGCACTGACAACGACGAAACCGTTTGCCAGCTGTGCCTCCCCCAGCTCTCTTCCGTAGACTTGGATGTAGAAAACGGAGGCTATCAGGTGGCCACGCTCATAGAATACCTGCTGGCCATGCCTCCCCAGGAGCGTCCCAAGCACTATTCAGACATCATTGTCCGTCCCACCCACATAGTCACACGCCATTCCACCGACGCCCTGGTAAACGACAATCCCTACATTTCCCGCGTGCTGCAGTACATAGACAGCCATGCCGAAAAGCCCATCCGTGTAGACGAACTGGTGGCCCTGGTTCCCATGAGCCGCCGCACCCTGGAAACCCTCTTCCAGAAAGAGACCGGTTCCAGCGTGTACCAGTACATCATCCACGCCCGGGTAGATAAGTTCAAAGAATTGATGGACAAGGGGATGACTCCCCTGTCGGCCAGTATGGAGCTGGGCGTTGAATACAAAGAAATGGCCCGTAACTTTAAAAAAGTCAAGGGCCTTTCTCCAAGGGAATATGTCAATAAGGACTAATACTCCTTAACAACCTCCAAAAGACGGTTGGGGTAATTGGAAATGATGCCTTCCACCCCAAGGCCGATAAGACGGCGCATCTCGTCCTTGTCATCCACCGTCCAGGTAACCACCTTCATGCCGTCCTTGTGGGCGCGGTCCATCAGTTCCTGGTCCACGTTCTCGTACGGCGGGCTAAGCCATTCGGGCATGAAATCCAGCTTGCTCATGTACTCGTCGTAGTCGGTTTCCCAGCCCTCCACCAGATAGGACAGAATGTGGCCGGGATACTCCTTGTGGATGTAATTGAGGGCGCGCTCGTCAAAGCACTGGATAATGAGGCGGTCTCCCAGGCCGCGGGCCTCCAGCATTTCCATACATAGGTCCGTAAACTCGTGGTATTCCGGCCAGTCAATGCCTTCCCTGCCCTCTTCGCAGTCCGGATCGCTCTTAATCTCGATATTGTACTTCATGGGCGCCAGGTGGTGTTCCTTGGTATAGGCCTCCACGGCGTCAATCACCTCTGCTGCCAGCGTCTTCTGGGCGGGGATGCACTGTTTTTCCGGCCAGTCGGGATTGGGTTTGCTTCCCACGTCCCATTTCAGGATTTCTTCGTACGGAAGGGTCCAGAGATATACGCGCTCATCCCCCACCTCAACGGGCGTTCCGTCCGGACGGATGGAATAACGGGGATGGAAGAACTTGTCGTGCGACAGAACCACCTGCTTGTCCTGCGTTATGCAAAGGTCCATTTCCAGGGTATTCACGCCCAGGTCAACGGCATTGAGCATAGCGGCCAGGGATTCCTCCGGATACAGGCCCATGCCGCCGCGGTGCGCCTGCACGTCTGTGATATACACTTTCTGCTTAGGAGTGCCGCAAGAGACGGCCAGAGCCGCCACAGCGGCCATCAGAACAAAGTTTTTCATTATTTCTTGGCAGTAGTTTTAGTTTCGGGCCGATTGTACCCGTCGTTAATGCAACGCTGGGAGATATGCTCAATGCGGGCCTTGGT
>DFLI01000132.1:0-19103 GCA_002373715.1 Bacteroidales bacterium UBA3623 | reverse complement strand
CTTCTCGAAGGCCATCACCATGCTCCAGGGATTCTTGCCGGCCTCGCAGAGGAAATTGTAGCCGTAGTCGTCGGCCTCGGTTTCCATGGTGCGGGAGTACTTGGCATTCAGAATAGCCTCTCCAATGGCGCCCAGCTGGGAATCCGTGAGGGTGGCCACCGTCTCAGAGGTGGAAGCCAGGCCCTGCAGGCTGGCCGATGTAAGCATTTGCTTTTGCATCTGCTTGCGGGTATGGTGCAGCGCCACGTGGCCCATCTCATGGCCCAGCACGCCCACCAGTTCCTCGTCGTTCATTACATCCATGATGCCGCTGTACACGCGTACGCTGCCATCGGCACAGGCGAAAGCATTCACCTCGTCTTCCTTATATACCTTGAAATTGAGCGGCATTTCGTTCACGCCGTCCATGCTGTTGATGATTTTGCGCAGGCGCTTGGTGTACGGGCTGCTTTCCGGGAGCACCTGGCTCTGGGCATCCAGCTGAGTAATGTACTGGTGAACGTAATTCTCCACTTGGGTATCTGTAAGTGTAAGAGCCTGAGCCGCATACACACCGCCCTGAAGAAGGCGTCCGGTATCCAGCTGAGAGACAACACCGCAAGAGGAAAGGCCTAAAACAACGGCCGCAAGGCATAGGATTCGTTTCATACGTGGTCAGATTTTTCCCAAAGTTACAAAAAATCTGAACCCGATGTACTTAATGGGAATACAAATCCGTGGGGTAAATGCCGCTGAAGCAGGCCAGGCACATGTCTGTACAGCGCCCTGCTTCCATGAGTCCGGCCTCGGAGATAAAGGCCAGGGAATCGGCTCCAATGAACTGACAAACCTCCTCCACGTTGCGGCTGGCCGATATAAGCTCCTTACGGGAAGAGATGTCCACCCCGTAATAGCAGGGGTTCTTAAGGGGCGGGCTGGTGATGCGCATGTGAATTTCAGCTGCGCCGGCCTCCCGAAGCATCTTGATAAGCTTGCCGGAAGTGGTGCCGCGCACAATGGAATCATCTATGACTATAAGGCGTTTACCTCTTACCAGGGACTCTACGGGAGAGAGTTTCAGGCGAACGCCGTTCAGGCGCATCTCCTGGGTGGGCTGGATGAAGGTGCGCGCCACATAGGCGTTTTTCACCAGGGCCATCTCCATGGGGATGCCGCTGGCCTCGGCGTAGCCCATGGCGGCACTCAGGCCCGAATCCGGCACGCCCACCACCATATCGGCCTCCACGGGGCTTTCGCGGAAGAGAATCTTGCCGCTTTCCTTTCTGAAAGCGTGCACGTTGGTGCCTTCTATATCACTGTCGGGGCGGGCAAAATAGATATACTCCATGGCGCACAAAGGGCTGCACATTTTCCACGCCGTCACCGCCAAAGGTGCCGTAGCGCACATGGCCGATAGCACTGGTCCCCTGCCCCTGAGGCTCCTGCGGAAACACGGCCGATACCAGGCCGGCACCCTTCTCCAGAGCAATGCCATCCCCATCGGCATAAGCTATTCCGCAGCCTTCCTGTCCCCGGTGTTGCAGGAACGAAAGGCCGGTTCTCACCAGTCCGGCGGCCCCTTCTACGCCAAAGACGCCGAATACGCCGCATTCTTCGTGTATGGCTCTGTCTACAGACATTGCACAAAGTTAAGGAAAAGCGGGTGCGGTTCCAATACCGTGGAAGAATATTCAGGGTGGAACTGCGTTCCGATGAACCATTTCAGGGAAGGAATCTCCACAATTTCCACCAGATTGTTCTCGGGATTGCGTCCCACGCACTGCATACCGGCCTTCTCGTAGGCCTCCAGGTAGGCGTTGTTAAACTCGTAACGGTGACGGTGACGCTCCCTCACGTTGTCTTTTCCGTAGATTTCCCTCACGCGACTGCCGGGCTGCAGGGCGCAGGCATAGGCGTCCAGGCCGGCGAGGGCATCGGCCACATTGGAGGCCGATATATTCTCGCTGTTCACAAATTTGATATCCACCCGCCTCCCGGCGTGGATGCCGGCAATGTGCAGGCTTTCGCGAATGCTTTTGTAGGCATCCTGGAGGTCGTATTTTCCCACCAGGCCCACCTTTACACTCTCCTGGAGGTCCTTTTCTTTCTGGACAAATGCTTCCCACTGGGCGAGGGACTGCTTGTGGCCCTCCAGATCGGCCATGGCGAACTTGGAGAGGATGGCGCGGTCCAGGCCCTGCCGATGCATATTCAGCGGCACCTCGTAAATGCTGGGGAGGTCTTCGCTCTGGATTACGCAGTCGGGAGCCACGTTACAGAAAGCGGATACCTTTTGCAGGATTTCCCGGCTCAGGTGCTTCTCGGTGCGGAGGATTAAAACATCCGGCTGGATACCCAGACTTTGGAGCTCCTTTACCGAGTGCTGGGTGGGTTTGGTCTTGAGCTCTCCGGCGGCTTTCAGATAAGGGACATAAGTAAGGTGGACGCAAAGGGAATTGCGGCCCAGTTCCCAGCGCAGCTGACGGATGGCCTCCAGGTACGGGGCGCTCTCAATATCTCCGATGGTGCCGCCAATTTCGGTGATAATAAAGTCAAACTCACCGCTTTGCGCGTTGGCCCGGATGCGGTCTTTGATTTCGTTGGTAATGTGAGGAACCACCTGGATGGTCTTTCCCAGATAGTCTCCGCGGCGTTCCTTCTCAATCACCGCCTGGTAAATCTTACCGGTGGTAACGGAGTTGTGCACCGTAGTACGGATGCCCGTGTAACGCTCGTAATGACCCAGGTCCAAATCGGTCTCCACACCGTCTTCCGTCACATAGCATTCCCCGTGTTCGTAGGGGTTCAGCGTGCCCGGATCGATGTTGATGTAAGGGTCGAATTTTTGGATGGTAACCGAATAGCCGCAAGATTGGAGAAGACGGCCGATGCTGGAAGAAATGATTCCTTTACCCAGGGAGGAGACTACGCTTCCGTCACGAAAATAAACCTAGTGTCCCGCATGCTTTAAAAACAATACGGGGTGCAAAGTTGGGATTTTTCCCTCCAAAATGCAAGGATTTTTTTAACTATTTACTAAGCCCTTGAAGGTAAGCGTCAAAGGCGGGCCGATAGCCCTCGGACACATGCAGCAGAGCCTCCCCTACCTTCACGTCTCCCTGAGGGGAAACGCTGGCAATATGCTCCAGGCCCAGGATGTAGGAGCGGTGGATGCGCATGAACTGCTCGGGGGGGAGCAAATCCTCCGCAGCCTTCATGGTAAGGTGCGTCACCAGCGGCTGCCGGGCCGATGCCAGATGGAACATCACATAGTCCTTCATACCCTCCACATACTGGATATCGGAAAGCTCCACTTTGCGAAGCACGCCATCCACTTTGAGGAAAACGGAGGTTTTTTCGGCCGATGGGACCGGGGCCGATGCCGCCTCTTTCAGCGCAAACCATTCCTGCGCTTTCTGCGCCGCCTCCAGGAATTTCTGGTAACGGATGGGCTTCAGGAGAAAGTCCAGGGCGCTTACTTCGTAACTCTCGAAGGCGTACTGTTTGAAAGCAGTGGTAAAGATAACGCGGGTATCGGGAGGCAGCATTCGGGAGAGCTCCATACCGTCCAAATCCGGCATCTGGATATCCAGGAACACCAGTTCGGGAGCCTTAGCGCGAATCTCCGAAAGGGCCAGCACAGGGTCATTGAAACTGGCCGCCAGCTCCAGAAATGGAGTGCGCTCCACAAAACCCTCCAGCATCTTAACAGCCAGGGGCTCATCATCTACGATTATGCACCGGAGAGTCTTCATACTATCAACATACTATCAACGTAACCGTAACAGTATATGTATCACCCTCGGCCTTTTGCTCGTAGGTGTACTTGCCGGGGTAGAGGAGTTCCAGGCGGCGTTTCATGTTCTCCAGACCAATGCCGGAGCCTATGTGGTCACTCCCCTGCTTTTCGAAGAGGGAGTTGGCGCAGCGGAAGGTAATCACGCCGTCGGCATAGGACATTCCTACGCTCACAAAGGAGGGATAGCGGGCGTTCACTCCGTGCTTGAAGGCATTCTCCACCAGGGAAATAAACAGCAGCGGAGCCACTTCCACGGATGCCTGAGGCACCTGGAAATCCTTGGTAACGGTGGTGAGCTCATTGCAACGAAGAGCCATCAGGTCCACGTAATTGCTCATAAACTCCATCTCGGCGGCTAAGGCCACCTTATCGGTTTCGCTATCGTAAAGCGCATAGCGCAGAAGGTCGCTCAGCTGGCCGATGCTTTCCTGCGCCTTATCCGGGTCTATCTGCGTGAGGGAGGAGATATTATTAAGGGTATTGAAGAGGAAATGCGGATTCAGCTGGTGCTTCAGCCAGGTAAGCTCTGCCTCGGCGCTTTTGCGGCGCTCTTCCTGCACCTGTATCATGGTATCGTTGGTGCGCATCACATTGCGGATACCTACAGCCAGAAGGATTACGATAATCTGCATGAACAGAAGGATAAAGACACCGCCTATGTAGAGGGCCCAGAGCGAATTTTCTCCAAACTGGTCAATGACTTCCTGGGGCATTTCCATATCCCCGCGGGGAATTAACTTGTAGGAATTCCACGCAAGCAGAAGCACTATATTCACAATATAGAACCACTTGGCGCGGCCCCCGTGCAGGAACTGGGGAATGAGATAATAATAATTGAGCCCGTACAGGACAAAGAACGGAAGAAGGATGGCCGAACTGGCGAGGAAGACGGTCCAGGCCTGCGAAACAGACCGGGTGGTGACACCGGTAATGATAGCCGGAATCAGGAAAACAGCCACCCAGACAACCATCTGGGTGGTGTTTATGATCAAGTTTCTTCTGCTCTTCGTCTGCATCTAGCACAAAGGTAAAAAAAATCTTTTAAAGTCCCTCCCCCGAGGGGAGGGGTTTCGGGAGGGGGTAACGTGGATAAATGTACTGCAAATGGCTACATTTGTAGAATACTTCCCATGGAGGCAGCTGTGGAAGAACTGTTCAACTGCTCCTCATTCTCAATGCTGCGGCGGGCCTTTTTGGCGCTGTAGTTGCCCTGCCTGCCGAAGGTCCAGCTTATCTGGAAGTTCACAGTAGCCATGGGGATGGAAGTGACCGTATGGGTGGTGAAACCACTGCCCTGAGTATATGAATCCATGCTCATCTTCAGGCCCTTGGAAAGGGGCAGGATGCCACTCACAGACAGGCTCAGACGGTCGTTCAGGAAGGTCTTGGAGAGGCCCAGCATGCCCAGGTTCATTCCGGTGCTCCAACCCTGCAGGGTTACGCTGCGGCCCATGGAGATAAAGTTGGCGCTGGCACGGAGGTCCCAGGGAAGGGTCTGCTGCAGGCTCACAATGGCGTTGTAGGTCCATCCGCTGTTCTGCTGGCCCAGCTGGGCGGAACGGAGGTCTTCGTAGCTCACCCCGCCGTTGAGCATGATGCGGGTCTTGCTGCCGGGCATGAACATCACATAGCCGTTCAGGCCGGTGCTGCGGGTGGCCACAATATTGCCGTAGGTGGTATTGAGCAGGTTGTTATCGTCGTAGAAGCTGTAGGCCGATATGCCGTTGCCCGTGTAGCTGTGGCGCAGAGTGGCGTTCACCAGCACCTTGGAGGAGTAGAAGTTGTACACCAGGGAGATGTTGTGGCCGCGCTCGGTGTCCAGGTCGGGATTGCCGTAGCTGAGGGCGGTAGGGTCGGAGGTGTTCACGTACGGGTTCAGGTAGGAGATACCCGGGCGGGAAATGCGCATATTGTAGCTGATGCCAATGTTCTGGGTCATGCTGGGGCTCCACTGCAGGCTGGCACTGGGCACCAGGTTTCCATAGTTCACATGGAAGGGCTCCAGATTGGAGGCGCTGTAGCTTTGCCAGGTGTGCTCGTAGCGAACGCCGGCCTTCAGGCCAAAGGCACCGTACTTGCCCTCCAGTTCAGTGTAGGCCGCGGCAATGCGGTTGTAGAAGTCATATTTAAGACTGCTCAGCGGGTTCACCACATAGGCACTTCCGTCCCACAGGTAGTCCGTCTGATCGGAAGAGTTGTGGCGGCTCAGGAACTTGGCACCGGTGGAAAGGGTGTGAAGGCTTCCCAGGGGCGTGGTGAAATCGGCCTGGACGGTATGGTCCGTGGAGCCGGTGAGGCCGTCGCTCTTGCGGTCGGTGAGGTCGAAGCCGGCGATGGAGGCTGTATCAAAGGTATTCAGGCTGTTGTTCACCGAAGGGGCGGCGTTGAACTGATAGCTCAGAACGAAGCTCCGACCGGGGACGTCGGCCCAAAGATGCTGGTAGTCGGCACTGGCCGATATATTATTGATGGTGTTCACCCCGGAGGTGGTTCCGTTGTAGCTGATGGTGGAGGCACCGGGATAAGCGATGAGGGTGTTGGTGAGACCGCTGGTGTTGTGGATGCCGGTGTGCATCACGCCTACGGTGGCGCTCACCAGGTTCAGGGAATCAATCTCGTAGCTGGCGCTGCCGTTCAGAAGGCCGATGGGCATCTTCATGTTGGTGGTGGTAGATGTCTTCATGGTCATACCGCCTTCCTGCACACGTTCCATCTCCACGCCGGTGTTGTTAATGGCGTTGTACATCACATTGCCGTTCAGGCTCATGGCAAACTTGCCTTTCTGCATGCTCACGGCGGCACCCACGCCACCACCACGGGTAGAAGCCATGCCCGTCACGGTTCCGTATACTCCCTCAGACATGGAGCTGCCACCGGTCACCTCCTTGTTGGTGGTGATATTCAGCACGCCGCCCACACCTTCGGCATCGTATTTCACGCCGGGATTGGTGATAACCTCAATGTTCTTCACACTGTTAGCGGGCATCATCTTGAAGATGGTGGAGGCGTTCTGGGAGAGCATCTGGTTGGGCTTTCCGTCCACATACACCAGGAAGCTGCTGCTGCCGTTCACAGAGATTTTGTCCTGTCCGTCCACGGAAACCATGGGCACCTTGCGGAGCATATCCAACACGGTGGACGTCTTGGAGTCCACGTCGTCCTCTACATTATAGGTCATCTTGTCCACTTCCATCTTCACCAGCGGGCGCATGGCGGTTACCTGGCCGGCCTTCAGCATTTCGGCGCTGTCCTGGGCCAGAATCTCTCCCAGGTCCACCACTTCCGTATCGGCCGGCACGGTGAACGTTCGGCGCTGCACCTTTCGGCCCATATTGTCAAATACCATGACATAGTCTCCCGCCAGGGTGAAGCTGTGCGAGAAACGGCCTTCCTCGTCGGTGGTAGTGAAGGCCACGGCCTTCTCCATATCCGGGAGGCGGTAGAACTGCAGGATGGCGGCGGGTTCGCCCACGCGGGTAAGGGAATCCAACACCACACCTTGTACGGTGGTCTTCTGCTGGGCCAGGGCGCTCAGGCTCACGAGCGCGGCGGTAAGGATGACGATAAACTTTTTCATATTTCGTTGCGTTTTTATTCCGGGAGCAAAAGTACATTCATTTGCAAGGCCCCGGTGCCGGATTTCGACGAGTGCCGGAGAATCTTCGACGAATTCCTGTCCGGGGTGTTCATTCTTTTTCGCATAATGTCAAGTATTTGGGATTGTTCGGCTTAATTGCTATCTTCGTAGCATATAGATTGATAGCACATGAAACGAACCTCACTCCTTTGCACTTTGGCCCTATCGGCCCTTATTTCCTGTGGCCCCAAATGGCAGGCACACGACGGCGACGGATACATGTACATCACCCAGAAGGGTGGTCCCACGCTGGGGTACACATCGGCCGCCATTCTTTACGATGACGGCTTTGCCTTCAAAGACCTTAACCGTAACGGTGTCATTGACCCGTACGAAGATTGGAGGCTCCCGGCCGATGAACGCGCAAGGGACCTCGCCGCCCGGCTTTCCGTTGAGGAGATTGCCGGCCTCATGCTGTACAGCAGCCACCAGGCCATTCCAGGAGCGGCCTACGGCTTTGGGCAGGCCACTTACACAGGCAAAACCAACCACCGCAGCTGGGACATGACAGACCAGCAGCGCAAGTTCCTGAAAGAGGACAACCTGCGCGCCGTGCTGGTGACCACCGTGGAAAGCCCGGAGGTAGCCGCCCGCTGGAACAACGAGGTGCAGGCCTATGTGGAGGGCTTTGGCCAGGGCGTTCCGGCCAACAACTCTTCAGACCCCCGCAACGAAACGGCCGCCACGGCAGAATTCAACATGGGTGCCGGCGGTAAGATTTCCCTCTGGCCCACTCCCCTGGGCCTGGCCGCCACCTTTGACCCTGCTCTGGTCCGTGAATTCGGTTCCATTGCCTCTCAGGAATACCGCGCTCTGGGCATTGCCACCGCTTTGAGCCCCCAGATAGATTTAGCCACCGAGCCCCGCTGGAGCCGCTTTAACGGCACCTTCGGAGAAAGCCCGGCCCTGGATACGGATATGGCCCGCGCCTATGTAGACGGCTTCCAAACCTCCGAGAATGGCGGCTGGGGCCTGCAAAGCGTCAATGCCATGATCAAGCACTGGCCCTCCGGCGGCCCCGAGGAAGGCGGCCGTGACGCCCACTTCAACTACGGCAAATTCGCCGTATATCCCGGAGGCCATTTTGAAGACCATCTGAAAGCCTTCACGGAAGGCGCCTTCCAACTGGAGGGCGGCACCTCCAAGGCCAGTGCCGTGATGCCCTACTACACCATCTCCTACGGCATAGACCCTTCCGGAGACAATGTGGGCAACAGCTACAGCAAGTATATTATCACAGACCTCCTGCGCGGCCAGTACGGCTACGACGGCGTGGTTTGCACAGACTGGAACATCACCTACGACAACAAGGCCATCGAAAGCTTCGACGGCAAGTGCTGGGGCGTGGAAGGCCTCTCCGTGGCAGAGCGCCACTACGAGGTGCTGAAAGCCGGAGTGGACCAGTTTGGCGGCAACAACGACAAAGGTCCCGTGCTCAAGGCCTACCAGATGTGGGTGAAGGAATTCGGTGAGCAAAGCGCCCGGGCCCGCTTTGAAGCATCGGCCGTGCGCCTGCTGCTCAACTCCTTCCGCACCGGTCTGTTCGAGAACCCGTACACAGACCCGGCCACCGCCACGGCCGTGGTGGGCAACCCGGACTTCATGAAGGCCGGTTATGAGGCCCAGCTGAAGAGCATCGTCATGGTGAAAAACCATGGCGGCGTGCTGCCCCGCCACAGGGCCAGAGTATACGTTCCCAAGCGCTTCTATCCCCAGCTGCCCGGCATGTTCGGCATGAGCATGGGCCCCGAAGCCCACTGGGATTACCCCATAGACCGCGCCCTGGTAGAGAAATATTTTGACTGGGCCGATACCCCCGAAGAGGCAGACTTTGCCCTGGTACTGGTGCAGCAGCCCCAGGCCGGCAGCGGCTACGACGTGAACGACCGCAAGAAAGGCGGCAACGGTTATGTGCCCATCAGCCTGCAGTACAGGCCCTATAAGGCCGATTATGCCCGCGCCACCTCCATCGCCGGAGGAGACCCCAAGGAGCTGTTCACCAACCGCAGCTACAAGGGCAAGAAGGTGACCACCCCCAACGAAAGCGACTTGGATTTGGTCATAGACACCCGCGCCAAGATGGGCGGCAAACCCGTGGTGGTAGTCGTGAGCGTTTCCCGCCCGGTGGTTCTTTCCGAGATGGAACCTTATGCCGATGCCATCATCCTCACCTTCGGCGTGCAGAACCAGGCCGTGCTGGACATTGTGAGCGGCGCGGCAGAGCCGTCGGCCCTCCTTCCCATGCAAATGCCGGCCGATATGAAAACCGTGGAAGAACAGAACGAAGACCAGCCCTTCGACATGGTGTGCCTGAAGGATGCCGACGGCAACAGCTGGGACTTTGCCTTCGGCCTTAACTGGAGCGGCGTTATCTCCGATTCCCGAACCCAAAAATACGCAAAATGAGAAAGTTAATCCTCCCTATCCTTCTGCTGGTCGCAGCCTGCGGGCAGCAGAATCCTGTGCTGAACATTGCCGGCGGCAAAGTGCAGGGCGTTCCATCGGCCGCCTCCGGCGTTACCGTCTTTAAAGGCATTCCCTATGCCGCGGCCCCGGTGGGAGAGCTCCGCTGGCAGGCACCGCAGCCCGTGACGCCCTGGGAAGGCGTGAGAGTATGTGATGCCTTCGGCCCCATTGCTCCCCAGCCTGGCAACAAGCCCGGCACCTTCTACGGAGACGAATTCTACTGGCAGGGCACTCCCGAAGAAAGCGAAGACTGCCTGTACCTGAATGTATGGGCTCCCACGGAGTCTCTGGGCCGGGACGCCAAACTTCCCGTGGCCTTCTGGATTCACGGTGGTGCCTACATGAACGGCTATGGTTATGAGGTAACCATGGACGGAGACGAGTGGGCTAAGCGGGGCGTGATTTTGGTCACCATCAACTACCGCCTGGGCACGCTGGGCTTCCTTTCTCACCCCGAGCTTACCGCCGAGCAGGGCCAGAGCGGCAACTACGGCACCATGGACCAGATAGCGGCTCTCCAGTGGGTAAAGGATAACATTGAAGCCTTTGGCGGAGACCCTTCTCGCATTACCATCTTCGGGCAAAGCGCCGGGGCCATGAGCGTGAAGACGCTGCTGGTCTCTCCCCTTTCGCGGGATCTGATGGCCGGCGCCATTATCCAGAGCGGCGGCGGGCTCTCTACCCGCGGCCTCACCCCCGACGGCTCCCAGGCACAGTTTGACGCCATGGGCAAGGCAGCCATGGATAAGGCCGGGCTAACCTCTCTGGCTGCCATGCGCTCCGCCTCTACGGAGGAAATTCGTTCGGTGCAGGGCTGGTTCATGCCCCATCCGGACGGAAAAGTAGTTACCGGCAGTTTTGAGGAGGCTTTTTTTGACGGTTCCATTGCACAGGTTCCCATTATGATCGGCTACAATAAGGACGACATGGGCGGCCTGGGCGGAGCAGCCGTAGACCGCTTCTGCGCCCTGCGGGATTCCCTGGGCTGCAGCGTGTACGAATACGAATTCCTGCGGGATTTACCCACCGACGAGGCCCATCCTGCATCGGCCGCCGGAGCCTTCCACTCTGCCGAACTCTGGTACGTCTTCGGCACTCTGGACCGCAGCTGGCGTCCTTTCACAGAGGCCGATTATGCTCTGAGCTCCCGCATGCTGGACGCCTGGACAGACTTCTGCAAATTCGGCAAACCCGGCTGGCCCGCCTACAAGCAGGACAAGCCCTTCAAAGAGAACTTTAACATCGAATAACCATGTATAAAATTACTGCTATGCTGTTTTCCCTGCTGGGTCTGCTATCATGCGACGGAGGCAATGACATCACGGTAGAAGCTTTCCAGAACAAACTTTCCGAAGACGGCAGCGTTCAGCTTCTGGACGTGCGCACCCCTCAGGAATACGCCGAAGGACATATCCCCGGAGCCATCAACATAGACTGGCTGGCCGAGGGCTTCCTGGAAGGTTCCATGGCCACCCTGGATCCGGCCCGTCCCGTTATGATTTACTGCCGTCGCGGCCGCCGCAGCGCCGAAGCCGCCACGGTTCTTCGTGAAAACGGTTTCCGGGTCATTAACCTCAAAGACGGTTTCAACGCCTGGAAAAACGCCAACATGCCTGTCACCACTTACGAGGTAGAGCGGTTCTGCACCCCGGCCGGCGCTCCCGTAGAAATTTACCTTATCAAGCACGCCAGCCTGGCCATCTCCTACAAGGGCCTCTCCATCCAGATAGACCCTGTCACCAAACTGGGCCCCAAGGTAACCAACTATGCCGATGAGTTCCCCGAGGCCGATTATGTGCTGGTTACCCACGAGCACGGAGACCACTTCGACCCGGAAGCCCTGGGCGTTCTGGGCGGAGAGGTAGTCACCAACCCCAACTGCGCCAAACTGATGAAAAGCGCCAAGCTGGCCAGCAGCACCAAGGTGCTCACCAACGGCCAGTCTGCAGACCTGCAGGAAGGCATCCACGTAGACGCCGTTCCTGCCTACAACTACACCGAGGAGCATCTGCAGTTCCACCCCAAGGGCCGCGACAACGGTTACATCCTCTCCCTGGACGGTTTCCGCATCTACATAGCCGGAGACACCGAAGACATTCCCGAAATGGCTTCCGTCAAGGACATAGACGTAGCCTTCCTTCCCTGCAACCAGCCCTACACCATGACACCCGAGCAGCTCATCAACGCCGCCAAGATGGTTCAGCCCAAGGTTCTCATCCCCTACCACTTCGGCCAGACAGACCTCTCCTCCGTCCCCGCCGCCCTCCCCGGCATGGAGGTCCGCCTCCGCAGCCTGCAATAGGGTACGTGGAGGTAAACGCCTGATACGCAGCGCATAACGAAATTGGCTCCCCACCGTCACAGTAGGGAGCCAATCGTTTATCTTATTGCTGTTCAATAGCTTATCTCCACGCGGCTACAGCGCCGGAAGGATGTGTTCCCAGATAAGGTTAATCTCCTGCTGCATATTCTGGATGTGGGCGGTGGTTACTACCACGGCATCCTTTTCGGGGATGACGATGATGTACTGGCCGTTGGCGCCATCGGCCCTGAAGGCGTTATGTCGGCAGCGCCACATCTGGTAGCCGTAGCCCTGCACCCAGTCGCTCAGTTCGGGGCTGAAGTAGGTGATTTCAGGATGCTCCGCCACCAATTCTTTCATTTTGCGCTCGTTGATGCCGGCGTTCACGGAAGGTACCTGGTTGGCGGACATCTGCTCCACCCAACTGGCAGGAATTACTTGTTTGCCACGGAACTGGCCGCCGTTTAAGAGGCACAGGCCCATCCTGGCCAGGCTTTCTGTGTGCAGGTACAGGCCCCAGCCACCGGTGTTTACGCCGGAGGGACTCTCCTGCCAGAAGGGCTTTTCAATGCCCAGCGGCTGCCACAGGCGGCTTTCCAGGTAGTCTACCACTTTCTGACCGGTCACCTTCTGCACGGCGGCGCTTAAGACATAAGTGCCCAGGCTGTTATAGCAGTAGCAGGTGCCGGGTTCATACTCAATGGGCCACTCCATGAAGGCTTTGATCCAGTCTCCCTCTCCGCTGCGAATGGCGTAGGTAGGGTCTGTCCCGTGGCCGGAATTCATGGTGAGGAGGTGACGGAGCGTGATATCTTCAAGATAGGGCTGCGGCTGCTCCGGAACGCTTTCGGGGAAAAGGTCCACCAGTTTGTCTTCCAGGTGCAGAAGGCCTTCATCAATGGCAAAGCCCACGGCCGTGGAAGTGAAGGTTTTACTCACGGAGTTCAGGATGTGCGCGGTGTCCGGCACGAAGAACTTCTCTTCCAGCACTTTGCCGTGCTGAAGCACCATCACGCTGTGAAGGTTTTCGGCGCTGTCGGCCACGGCTTGAAGGTATGCCTCAAAGGCCTGGTCCATCTGGGCCGATGCTTTTCCGTGCGGCAGAGGTTCGGAAGGGCTGCCGCAGGCCATAACCAGCGCTGCGGCTGCTATAATAATCGCTATATTTCTCATGTCACAAAGATAGCAATAATTGCGTGTGGACGCAAGTATTAGCACGTTGCTTCCACGCGCAAAAAACACTATCTTTGCACTATGAGAAAAACAGCGATTCTGGTGACAGCCTGCCTGGTGGCAGCGTGCACCGCCAAGTCTCCCATGGACACCTATATAGACAATGTAATGTCCCGGCTCACGCTGGAGCAGAAAATTGGCCAACTCAACTTGCATTCTACGCCAGGCTTTATATCGGCCGAACGGGTAATGGAAGAGGACGAGAACGCCCAGCTGCTGAACAAGGGCCTGCTGGGTGGCCTTTACGGGAGTCCCAACCCCACCTTGCTGCGTCAATACCAGGAAATTGCGCTGAATAGTGGTGCCGGCATTCCGCTTATCTTTGGCATGGACGTGATTCATGGGCATCAGACCGTATTTCCCATTCCGCTGGGCTTGTCCACTTCATGGAACATGGAGCTGATTGAGAGAACGGCCAGGATGGCGGCCAAGGAGGCATCGGCCTCCGGTATTAACTGGGTGTACAGCCCCATGGTGGACATCTGCCGGGACGCTCGCTGGGGGCGCATTGCAGAGGGCAGCGGCGAAGATCCGTACCTGGGCGGCCGCATAGCCCAGGCCATGGTATACGGCTACCAGGGCCATGACAACAGTACCTACGCCACCGACGAAGTGATGGCCTGTGTAAAACACTACGCGCTGTACGGCGGTGCCGAAGCAGGAAGAGACTATAATTCCGTATTCCTGAGCCGCCAGGAGGCTCTGAACGGCTACATGAACCCATACAAGGCCGCTGCGAAAGCCGGTGCCGGCAGCTATATGAGTTCCTTTAACGAATTCGAAGGCATTCCCGCCACTATGAATTCCTGGCTTATGGACGAGCTCCTTCGGAAGAGTTGGGGCTTTGACGGCTTTATTGTAAGTGATGCTACAGCCATTGCCGAAGAAATAGCCCACGGAATAGGAGACCTGCAGGAAGTGAGTGCCCGCTCGCTCCAGGCCGGTCTGGATATGGATATGAACAGCGACGGCTTTGTGGGAACGCTCCTCCAGTCTGTGAAAGAGGGCCGCGTAAAGGAGGCCGATATAGACCGCGCCTGCCGCCGTATCCTGGAAGCCAAATACAAGCTGGGCCTCTTTGAAGACCCTTATCGCTATTTCTCCGAAGAGCGTTTCAAGGCCGATGTCTACACGCCCGAGAACCTGGCTTTCGCCCGTGAAGTTGCACGCGAGTGCCAGGTGCTGCTGAAAAACAACGGTATCTTGCCGCTGCGCAAAGGCGCCAAAGTGGCCGTTGTGGGCCCGCTGGCTCAAGATGCCGCCGCTATGGCCGGCACCTGGTCCCAGTCCAGCCATAACGGCGAGAGCATCACCCTCTGGCAGGGTATCTCCGAAGTAACTCCTGCATCCTATGCCGAAGGCAGCTGGCTCCTGAGGGATGCCGCCACGGAAGACGGCGTTCGTTACGGGCTCATCCGCATGTTCGCTCCTGGTGCTCCCATCCCGCCCGTTCACAGCAGGCCGCAGAACCTTCTTGTGGCTGAAGCCGTGGCCAAAGCCCTTACGGCCGATGTGGTAGTTGCATGCGTAGGAGAGATTGCCGGCATGAACGGCGAAGGCGCCTCCCGCACCGATATCACCGTTCCCGACACCCAGGTGGAAATGCTCAAAGCCCTGAAGGCCACTGGCAAGCCTCTGGTAGTGGTGCTGGTGACCGGTCGCCCGCTGGCCCTCACTAATGTTGAGCCCCTGGCCGATGCCATCCTCAACGTGTGGAGCCCGGGCTCCGAAGGCGGCCATGCCGTGGCCGATGTCCTCTTCGGAGATGCCAATCCATCGGCCAAACTCACCACCAGCTTCCCACGCTCTGTGGGCCAGTTGCCGCTGTACTACAACCATAAGAATACAGGCCGGCCCCACCCGGACTACGAACCTTACCGCAAATTCACCAGCTGCTACACCGATGAGCTCAACGGCCCGCTGTATCCCTTTGGTTATGGTCTTAGCTATACCACTTTCAGTTACTCGGAGCCAGTGCTGAGCGCCGACGAAATGCCTCTGGCGGGCACAGTAACAGCTTCCGTGACCGTTACCAACACCGGTTCACGCGACGGTTACGAGGTAGTACAACTGTACATTCACGACATTTACAGCACCTCCACGCGCCCGGTGAAAGAGCTCAAGGGTTTCCAAAAAGTGTTCATTCCCGCCGGAGGCTCTGCAAAAGTGGATTTCGTATTATCGGCCGATGACCTTTCCTACTACAATCACGACCTTCAGTGGGTGTGCGAGCCCGGCGATTTCGAGATTATGACCGGGCCCAACAGCCGAGAAACGCAGGCCGCAGTGCTAAGAGTACTCTAGCCGCGCTGGCTGCTACTCTTCCTCCTCAAAGTCAGTGAAGGTGCTGCGGGTGGGCTTTTCCTCCTGGAAAATCTGCTGGGCGAAGACCATCAGATACAAACGCCAGTTGCGCCAGATGTGGCCTCCCTCGCTCTCGTAGAGCTCTACGGGATAGCCCATAGCGTCGCAGTAGTCTTTGAGCTTCTTGGAGTTTACCATTACGCCATCGGCCTTACCGCAGCCAATCCAATAGAGCTTGGGCTTGGCTGCGAAAACGGCAGCCAGGGCTTCCTCGTTGCCTTCCACGGTGGGAACGCCGGAGAACAGGCCCACATAACCGAACTTGCGGGGATAGCGCAGGGAGAGCATGCCGCTCTGACGGCCGCCCATGGACAGACCGGCCACGGCGGTGTTGGAAAAGCCCTTGCTTACGCGATAGTGCTTTTCTACGAAGTCCATTACATCCGGGAAGCTGTTTTCAATTTCCACGGTGCTCTGGCTGCGGCTGTTGGTCATGGTGGGCTGGAACATGTTCACAGCGGCGCCGGGAGCAGCCTGATTGAACCATACGCCGTTGGGCATAACCACAATCATGGGCTTGGCATAACCTTCTGCAATGAGGTTGTCCATGATTTGGGCGGTGCGGCCCAGGTCGCTCCAGGCATCCTCATCACCGCCGGAGCCATGCAGCAGGTACAGCACCGGATAGCGGTCTGCGCTTTCCTCGTAGCCGGGCGGGAGGTAAATGGTGAAGCGGCGGTTGGCGCTCAGGGTGGGGCTGTTGTACCACACATGGGCCACGGTGCCGTGGGGCACGTCGTTCACCTGATAGTACCAACCCAGATCTCCGGGCGTGGCGCTAAGCGTGAAAATATTGGTCCAGGTGGCCACGTCACGGTTCTGATAGATGTTGGAAGGGTCCATGACCTTCTTGCCATCCACCAGGAGGGAGTAGGAATAGAGTTCTCCCTTCAGAGGGGCCGATGTAAAGCTCCACACTCCGCCGGGGCCTTCCTTCAGGTCTGCCACTCCGGGGGCGTCATATACCATTTTGCGGTCTCCCAGGTCAATCTCGATAGGACGGGTGGGCAGGAAATCTCCGGTGACCTGGACCGTCTTGGCCTTGGGGTTCACATAGCGGAAGGTTACGGAATGATCCGGATTAATCTCCGGGGACACAAGGCCCGTTCCGGGACCCAGGGCCTGCTGGGCCGATGCAGCCAGCGACATACCCGCCAGCGCGGCAAGAAGGAGGATTCGTTTCATATGCATAGTGTTATTGGTTGTTCGGCTTAGTTACCCAAAGATAGGCATTTCCAAACAATATCCAATCGCTTTGAACAAGGGGAAAAACAATTGAACTGCAGGAGCACATAAAGGCCACGGGAAAAGCGTAACTTTGTGCAAACGCGTCAGACGCACTAAAACCGAACACAAAAACCAACAAATAGTAATGAAAAAGCTCCTCGTCGTAACCGCATTGCTGGCCTCCTGCGTGGCTGCATCGGCCCAGGGTTGGATGCGCCAGCCCACTCCCAATGACACCCTTCAGAGTGTCCGCGTTCTTTCCAACGGAAACGTTCTTTTCCAGATTTACGCTCCCAAGGCCTCTCAGGTGTCCGTTTCCGGAGACCTTCCCTGGAACAAACCCATCAAATTCGAAAAGCAGGAAAACGGCGTATGGCAGGGCATCTGCGAAGGCCTTTCCGACGGCTGCTTCCGCTACAGCTTCATGGTAGACGGTGTAAAGGTGCAGGACCCGAAGGCCCCGCTCAGCGCAGAGCAGGCTTCCGTGCTCACCAAGGGAGAGGGATACATCAAGAATGTTCCCCACGGTGCCCTGGCCCAGCGTTATTACTGGTCCGAAACCCTCGGAGAAATGCGTCGCATGCACGTTTGGACGCCTGCCGGCTATGAAAAATCGGCCGATAAGCTGCCCGTCCTCTATCTCATCCACGGTGGTGGAGACAACGACGCTTCCTGGCCCGGCGTAGGTGCCGCAGGCTGGATTCTGGACAATCTCCTGGCCGAAGGTAAGATGGTTCCCATGATTGTGGTCATGCCCAACGGCACCATCACGGGTGTGCCCAACGAGGTTCCCCCGTTCGCCCAGGATATGTTCACCTCCATCATCCCCTTCGTTGAAAGCAACTACAACGTAAAGACGGACGCCGCCAGCCGCGCCGTGGCCGGTCTTTCCATGGGTGGCATGGAAACCATGGAAGTGGCTTTCACCCATCCCGAGATGTTCACCTATGTATGGGTGCTCAGCTCTTCCTTCATGCCCGGTCAGGACCCCGCCAAAGAGTCTGAGCGCCTGAACGTGAAGAAGAACGCCGCCTACATGAACGCCCACTTCAAGAAGATGGTGCTCACCCAGGGCGGTCCCTCCGACATTGCCTACAAGAACTGCGAGAACACCCGTGCCCAGCTGGACAAGGACGGTCTCAAGTATGAATATAAGGAGAATGCTCAGGAAGGCCATAGCTGGGCCACCTGGCGTGCAGACCTCCAGACCTTAGCTCCCACCCTGTTCAAATAAACCACTAAAACCATATGAAAAAAACAATTCTGATTATCGCATCGGCCGCGCTCATAGCACAGGCCTGCGGCGGCCAGCAGTCCCCACAGGACAAGCTCACCGTCAATGACAAGAAGATTAACGAGATCATCGCCCAGATGACGCTGGAGGAGAAGGTGAACATGCTCCACAGCAAAACCAACATGTCTTCCGCCGGCGTAGAGCGCCTGGGCATTGCAGACATGAACTATGCCGACGGTCCCTTCGGTATCCGCGAAGAAGGCCAGCCCAACGGCTTCATGAGCGCCG
Organism: Bacteroidales bacterium UBA3623; assembly: GCA_002373715.1. GTDB lineage: Bacteria > Bacteroidota > Bacteroidia > Bacteroidales > UBA932 > Cryptobacteroides. The sequence goes on along the minus strand of DFLI01000132.1, from coordinate 574 downwards.
GCTGGACGCTGGACAGCGCCACCTACTTCCCTACCGGCAGCGCCCTCGCCGCCACCTGGAGTGAAGAACTCGCCTACAAGTACGGCACCGGCATGGGTAAGGAAGCCCGCCTCCGTGGCAAGGACGTCATCCTGGGCCCCGCCGTTAACATCCAGCGTCTGCCCGTGGGCGGCCGCACCTACGAGTACCTCTCCGAGGACCCTATCCTCTCCGCTGCCCTGGCCCTCTACTACACCAAGGGCGTACAGGATGAAGGTACTGCCGTATGTATCAAGCACTTCGCCGTTAACAACCAGGAAACCAACCGCGGTAGCGTGAACGCCATCCTGAGCGAGCGCACCCTGCGTGAGATTTACCTCAAGCCCTTCGAGCGTGCCATCATTGAAGGCGGTGCCATGAGCGTGATGCCTGCCTATAACAAGGTAAACGGAGACTACTGCTCCGAGAATGAGCACCTCCTCAACGAGATTCTGCGCGGAGAGTGGGGCTTCAAGGGCTTCACCGTATCCGACTGGGGTGGCACTCACAGCACCATGGGAGCCATGCTACACGGCCTCAACGTCCAGATGACCGG
>DFLI01000051.1:7292-101398 GCA_002373715.1 Bacteroidales bacterium UBA3623 | reverse complement strand
GCGAAGGACTTGTTCAGATCCATTGACCCTGAAGTGTGGCACAAGAGCGGCCACAACCCGCTGGTGGTGCTGGATACCGTGAGTATCAAGCGTTTCCAGCAGCTTTCCGAAGACTCCGAATTCCTGGGACGCATGAAGAACGTCCTGGACGAGTTCGATACTTATATGGCTGCCAAGGCCCAGAGGAAGGATCCTTCCATCGCGTATTTCTGCATGGAATACGGTCTGGACACCTCCCTCAAGATCTACAGCGGCGGCCTGGGCATCCTGGCCGGAGACTACCTCAAGGAAACCTCCGACATGAACACCAACCTGGTGGCCGTGGGTCTTCTGTACCGCTACGGTTACTTCAATCAGGTGCTCAGCGCCCAGGGTTATCAGGTAGCCAATTACGACGCCCAGGATTTCACCAAGATTCCTGCCGTGCCCGTGCTGGACAAGGATGGCAACTGGGTCACCACCTCCGTGGCTTTCCCGGGCCGTAACATCACCGCCCGCCTGTGGAAGGTGGAAGTGGGCCGTACGGATCTGATTCTGATGGATGCAGACTACGAGGCCAACCTTCCCGAAGACCGTGAGGTTACCTATCACCTCTACGGCGGCAGCTGGGAGAACCGCCTCAAGCAGGAACTCCTGCTGGGTGTGGGCGGTATCCGCGCCCTCCGCAAGCTGGGTCTGAATCCCCAGGTGTATCACTGCAACGAAGGCCACGCCGCCTTCATCGGCCTGGAGCGCCTGAAAGAATACATTGAAAAAGACAACCTGGACTTCTCCGAGGCCCTGGAAGTGGTGCGGGCCAGCTCCCTGTTCACCACCCATACGCCGGTTCCCGCCGGTCACGACGCCTTTGAGGAAGGCCTCCTGCGCCAGTACATCGGCCATTATCCCCAGCGCCTGAAGATAGACTGGGAAACCCTGATGTCCCTGGGCAAGGACAATCCGCTGAATCCGGACGAGAAGTTCTCCATGAGCAACCTCGCCGCCAATATCTCGCAGAATGTGAACGGCGTTTCCATGCTGCACGGCAAGGTTTCGCAGGAGATCTTCTCCCATATGTACCCGGGATACCTGCCGGAGGAGCTCTTCGTGAGCTACGTCACCAACGGTGTCCACTATCCCACCTGGTGCGCCCCCGAGTGGAAGCCCGTGCATGCGAAGGTCTTCGGCTCGGAGTTTGCCACCCACCACTACGACAAATCCTGCTTCGAGGGCATCTACAACGTGCCGGACAAGGAGGTCTGGTCCGTTAAGAAGCAGCTGAAGGCCAAGCTGATAGATTTCCTCAGGGAACGTCTGCAGGACAAGACCATCAGCAATCACTACAGCCCGTCCCAGATTGTCACCATCCTGGATAACCTCAGGGACGATGTCCTCACCATCGGCTTTGCCCGCCGTTTTGCTACGTACAAGCGCGCTACGCTCCTGTTCCGGGACCTGGACCGTCTGGACAAGATTGTGAACAATCCCAACCAGCCCGTGCAGTTCCTCTTTGCCGGTAAGGCCCACCCGGCCGACAAGGCAGGTCAGGACCTGATCAAGCAGATTGTGGACATCTCCAAGGATCCCCGTTTCATCGGCAAGATCGTGTTCGTGCCCGGATACGACATCACGCTCGCCAAGCGCATGGTGCAGGGCGTGGATGTGTGGATGAACAACCCTACCCGTCCCCAGGAAGCTTCCGGCACCTCCGGTGAAAAGGCCGCGATGAACGGAACCATGCACTTCTCCGTGCTGGACGGCTGGTGGGTGGAAGGCTACAAGGAAGGCGCCGGCTGGGCCCTTCCCATCGAGCAGGCCTACGAAGACGACAACTTCCAGAACGAGCTGGATGCCGCCACCATCTACCAGATCCTGGAGAACGACATCGCTCCCGCCTATTATAATGTAGACCGTACCACCGGAAGAAGCTCCGAGTGGATTGGCTACATCAAAAATACCATCGCCCAGGTGGCCTGCAACTTCACCACCAACCGGATGCTCACAGACTACATCAACCAGTACTACGAGCCCCAGTCCAAGGATGCCAGGAACATGATGGCCAAGGATTTCGCCAAGGCCCGCGAGCTGGCTGCCTGGAAAACGCATGTGCGCCGCGAGTGGGAGAACGTGCAGCAGACCTGGCGTTCCGACCCGGAAACATCCTACGACATCACTCAGTCCAAGCCGTATACGGCTTCCATGAAATTGCAGCTGGGTGGCCTGAAGCCCGAAGATGTGGGCGCAGAGGTGGTATTCGCCCAGACGGACAAACACGGCAAACTGCATATTGTGGAGGTTCAGCCGTTCAAGTTTGTCTCCTGTAAGGACGGTGAGGCCACTTATGAGGTGAGCATGTTGCCAGAGAAGACCGGTGCCTACCAGGTGGGCGCCCGCGTCTTTGCCAAGAATCCGCTCCTGGCCCATCGCCAGAGCTTTGAATGCGTGAAGTGGCTGTAGTAACCACAGGCTTTTTTGACGGGGTCCATCTGGGCCACCGTCACGTGCTGGAGACATTGGTCTCCTCTGCCCGCGAAAGGGGAGAGGAGGCCATTGTGGTCACGTTCTGGCCGCATCCCCGCGCCGTATTGCAGCAAGACGCCCGAGAGTTCCGCCTTCTCAATTCCATAGAGGAAAAGAAGGCCCGGCTTCTCTCCTGCGGAGTGGACCGCGTGGAGGTAATCCCGTTCACCCGGGAATTCGCCGCCCTCAAGGCCAATGAATACCTGCAGCTCCTCCGTGAGCGCTTTGACGCCAGCCTTGTGGTGATGGGCTATGACAACCGCATAGGCTCTGACAGGAAGACGGCCTCTGAGCTTCCTGAAAGCAATATTCTTGTTGTGGATGAGTTACCCACGGCTGAAAAAAATTATTTTTCGGGACGGTGCCCGAAAAACCAATTTTCTTCAGCCATCGCAACGCCTACGCACATTTCTTCTACTCAGGTACGTCAGGCGCTGGAGGAGGGGAGAATAGGGGATGCCAATGCCATGCTGGGGTATAGCTATGAGCTATATGGGGTGGTGGTGGCCGGTAACCGAATGGGCCGGACTATCGGTTTTCCTACGGCTAATATGCAGTTGTATGAGCCGCTGAAGCTGGTGCCTTTCAATGGCGTGTATGCCGTTGAGGTTGAGGTACTTGGCGGAACGTATAAGGGCATGTGCAACATTGGTGTGCGTCCTACGGTGGACGGAAAGACCAGAACCATTGAAACGCATATTCTGGATTTTGACGAAGATATTTACGGTTTGCCGCTCAAGGTCCGCTTTTTGAAAAGAATTCGCGACGAACGCAAGTTCCCCTCGCTGGAAGCGTTGCGGGAGCAGTTGGAAAAAGACAGATTAGAGTGTATTTAATATGAGAAAGATTGTCACCCTGCTGGCCGGTCTGCTATGCGCCGTCGCCCTCTGGGCCCAGGAAACGCCCGAGCAAATCTTGAATAAGCTGGATGCCTGGATGGACAGAGCCGAAACTGAGGGCCTGTCCATGACCATGGACATGAAGATTCCCATCCTGGGTACCTTCTCCACCCGTGTGAGCGAGCTGGGGCAGAAAACCCGCCTGGAGATGGAGGCCAAGGGGATAATAATAATTGACTGGGAAGACGGCAAAACCAGCTGGTCGTACAATTCCAAGAATAACGAGATTACCATCAAGAACGAAAAGCCGGACGCCTCGTCTGATGCCGACGACGGCTTGAGCATGATGGACGGCATTACCGACGGCTATGACGTGGTTCTGGAGAAGGAAACGGCCGATGTCTGGTATTTCCTGTGCAAAAAGCAGAAGACCAACAAGGACAAGGATGCGCCCAAGAAGATGAATGTTTCGGTGAAAAAGGGCACCTATGCTCTGAATCGGTTCCAGGCCTCCATGTCCGGCGTAACCATTACCATCTATGACATGAGCATAGGCGTTAAGGAAGAGGACGTTACCTTCGATATCTCCCGTTATCCCAACGCAAAGATTGTTGACGAGCGTAACAAATAATCAAAATTAATTGTTACCTTTGTAGTGACATATAGCTCGACGGCCTTAACCGGTCGTCGGCTGTTTTTTTGACAAAGCTTAAAAGTATACATAATGGCAATAGAAATGATGACCCAGGCGGGCCTGGACAAACTCAAACAGGAGCTCGCCGAAGCACTGGCCCAGCGGCCGGTGATTTCCGCTGCTATCGCAGAAGCCCGTGAGAAGGGAGACCTCTCCGAGAACGCCGAGTACGACGCTGCGCGAGATGCGCAGGGTTTGCTGGAGGTGAAGATTGCCCGCCTGAAGGAAAAAGTGGCCAACGCCCGCGTCATTGACGAGAGCAAGCTCTCGGCAGACACGGTGCAGCTGCTGTCCAAGGTGAAGGTGAAGAACGTTGCCAACAAGATGGTAATGAACTTCCAGATTGTTCCCGAGAGCGAGGCAGATTTCTCCAAGGGTCTGCTGGCCGCCACCACGCCCATCGGCAAGGCTCTTATGGGCCATGGCAAGGGAGAGACGGTGGAAGCCAAGGTTCCCAGCGGTGTTATGAAGTTTGAAATAATGGAAATTTCCCTCTAAGATGGCTACCATTTTCACCAAAATCGCCAACGGCGAGATTCCTTCCTACAAGTGCGCAGAAAGCAAGGATTTCTATGCTTTCCTGGATATTTCTCCCCTGGCCAAAGGGCACACGCTGGTCATTCCTAAACACGTAGAAGACGATTATATCTTCCACCTGGACGAGAAAACCTACACGGAGTTGTGGGCTTTCGCCCGCAAGGTGGCCCAGGCCCTAAAGGCCGCCGTGCCCTGCAAGCGTGTGGGCGTGGCCGTACTGGGAATGGAAGTGCCCCACACGCACATCCATCTGGTACCCCTTCAAACGGAAGGAGACATGGATTTCCGCAAGGCCAAGCTGCAGCTGGAGGCCGATGAGATGAAAAGTATAGCCAATAAAATTCTGGAAGAGTATGAAAAGCTTTAAGCCCGTAGCCGCAGCAGCCTTGCTTGTTCTGGCTGCCGCCTGCGGTAAAAATACCCAAATTGAGGGTACCCTCTACGAAACCCCTGACAGTCAGGTCATTGTGAAGCTCCTGGACGTGAACCGTTTCCAGGTGCTGGACAGTGTAAAAACAGATGCCAAAGGCCGTTTCTCCTATAAGCTGGATCTGAAGAAGGCCCAGCCGGAATTCGTGTATCTGTACTACGGAGAGCGTCAGATTGCCTCCCTCCTGCTCCAGAAAGGAGACAAGGTGAAGGTGGAAACCGACACCCTGGGAGTCTACACCGTAGAAGGCTCGGAAGAGTCCCTCAAACTGCAGAAGGTAGAGAAGGATTACAACGCCTTCGTGAGCGAGATGAACCGCATTCTGGCCAAGGAATACGACCCTCAGGCCCAGCTGAGCCGCTGCTATGTGAACTATTACAGAGACCGCATGTCTTATGTAATGAGTAACACCAAGTCCCTCACCGTGGTTCCTGTATTGTTCCAGCAGGTGAATCCCACCTTCCCGGTGTTCAGCCAGCCCACTGACGGCATTATGATGCAGGCTGTGGCAGATTCCCTCAAGACGGTCTATCCCGAATCCCGGTACGTAAAGGCCCTGGAGAAAGAGGCCCAGCGCCGCATCTCCACCCTGGAAGTGAGCAACAAGCTCCAGAACGCGGAGGAAGTGGGTTACATTGACATTACCCTCCCGGGTATTGACGGTAACAAGGTTACCCTTTCCGAGAAGCTGGGAGATGTTACCATGGTGTATTTCTGGCAGGCCACGGCCGAACAGAAACTCTTCAACATAGACGCCCTGGTGCCCATTTACGAGCAGTATCACAAGAAGGGCTTTGAGGTGTATGCCGTGTCTCTGGACAGCGACAAGAGCGCCTGGGCCGCTGCCGTTAAGAACCAGCAGCTCCCTTGGGTGAACGTGTGCGACACCCGCGGCGCCCAGTCTCCTTACGTAACTTCGTACGGCATCGGCAGCCTGCCTATGGTGTGGTTCATCGTGGACGGCAACATAGACAATGAGGCCCGCGTGAGCAACGCCGCCGATATCAAGGAATACCTTCGCAAGAAGCTGTAATGGCCCGCATCCTCCTCATTGAAACTTCGACATCGGTCCTGTCCGTGGCTTTGGCCCAGGATGGGACCGTTGCCCATGAACGCGTATGCACGCAGCCCCGTATGCAGGCCTCCCTCACCGCTCCGCTGGTGAAGGAAGTGCTGGACCAGGCAGGCCTTAGCGTGAAAGACTGCGATGCCGTCTGCGTAAGCTCGGGACCGGGTTCCTACACCGGCCTGCGCGTGGGAGTATCCACCGCCAAGGGCCTGGCCTTCGGCGCCGGCATACCCCTCATCGCCATCGGCACGCTGGACATTCTTGTGGCCGGAGCGCTGGAAGAGAGATTCCCGGTCAAGCCGGGAATGACGGAAGAGGCGTCATGCCCGGCGTCGACCGGGCATCTTGTCCCCATGATCGACGCCCGCCGCATGGAGGTGTACACGGCTGTCTACAGTGGGGAAGGCCAGCGGCTCACCGAGGTGGAGTCTAAGATTATCGGCCCGGAATCTTTTGCCGATGAGTTGGCTAAGGGAGAGGTGCTCTTTGTGGGAGACGGCGCCCTCAAGTGCAAGGATGTGATTACGCATCCGAATGCCCGTTTCCAGGAGGCTTTTCCGCTGGCCCGGCATATGGCCAAGCTGGCCCAGAAGGCCTTCGATGAAGATAAATTCGAAAATCTGGCCTACTTTGAACCTTTCTACTTGAAGGACTTTATAGCCACAATTTCAAAAAAGAAATTGTGGCTATAGGACGTTTTCACGTATTGGGGGACTAATCCCCCAAGCCCCCTGGGTCGCTTCGCTCCATAGTCATACCAAACTCGGTGGGACGTTGGGCAGGGTTAAGAGGCAATAGCCAGCAACTGCTTCAGGTAGGGGAAGGACAGGTAGCCAAAATCTTTGAGAGCTCCATAGAGCAAGGAATCCTGCAATATGGGGCTTTTTACTAGCCCGAACTTGAGGTTGATGGTGTCGAAAAGGATAATGATGATGGCTATCAGAAGGGCCGATACGGCAATGCTGAACACCAGCCCAAGTACCTTGTTAATCCAGCCCAGGGAGGCTTTTTCCACCGCCGCGGTTACCAGTTTGGCAACGAACAGGACCACCAGCAGCACCCCCACCAGCACCAGGGCGAAGCCCATTACATTGAGCACGGTTTGGGAAACGGTGATGTAATTCTGGAGCCAGGCGCTGGCGGCGCCGGAGAAGCGAAAAGCCAGGTACACGCTTAAAATAATGCCTATCAAGGAGATAGCCTGCTCTACAAAGCCCTTGGAGATGCCTCGGAGGATGCCGGGAATGAAGAGGATGAGGATAATGATATCCAGCGTGTTCATGGCTTGCTGAAGTCAGTATTTATTTTTAACTTTGTGGACTATTAAGAGCACAAAAATAATAAAAAAATGACATTCAAAGAATACAAGGGGTTGGATTTGACCGAATGTGGAAATGCCGTGCTTGAGCAGTGGAAGCGCAAGCATGCTTTCGAACGTTCGCTGGAACTGCGTGAAGGGGCCCCTGCGTTCATTTTCTTCGAAGGTCCCCCCAGCGCCAATGGCATGCCGGGCATCCACCATGTGATGGCCCGTTCCATCAAAGACGCCATCTGCCGCTACAAAACCCAAACCGGCTACAAGGTAAACCGCCGCGCCGGCTGGGATACCCACGGCCTTCCCGTGGAACTGGGAGTAGAGAAGAAACTGGGCATCACCAAGGCCGATATCGGCACCAAGGTGAGTGTGGAAGAGTATAATGCCACCTGCCGTAAGGAGGTGATGAAATATACCGCCGAATGGGTGAATATGACAGAGCGCGTGGGTTATTGGGTAGACATGCTGGACCCTTACATCACCTACGACAACCGCTACATAGAAACCCTTTGGTATCTGCTTAAGCAAATCTACAACAAGGGACTGCTGTACAAGGGCTACACCATTCAGCCCTATTCGCCCACAGACGGCACGGGCCTGAGTTCCCACGAACTCAACCAGCCCGGCTGCTACAAGGACGTCAGTGACACCACCGCCACGGTACAGTTCGAGGTAATCAAGGACGGCACTTCCCAGCCGCTCTACGGCACCTATGCCTTCCCGGTATACTTCCTGGCCTGGACCACCACGCCCTGGACACTTCCGTCCAACACGGCGCTGTGCGTGGGCCCGGATATTGAGTACGTACGGGTTCTTTCCTTCAATCCCTATTCCGGACAGCCGGCCATCTATGTGCTGGCCAAGGATTTGGTAAGCACCTGGTTCAATCCCAAGGGAGAGAACCAGTCCCTGGAATCTTACCAGCCCGGAGACAAAGTGGTCCCCTGGAAGCAGTTGGGCGGCAGCTGGAAGGGTTCGGAGCTCGTAGGCATCCGTTACCACCAGCTCATTCCCTGGTTCAAGCCCAACGGAGACGCTTTCCGCGTAATCCCCGGAGACTATGTAACTACTTCTGACGGTACGGGTATCGTTCACATTGCCCCCACCTTCGGCGCAGACGATAAGCGCGTGGCCGCAGCTGCCGGCATTGGCGCCATTATGCCCCTGGACAAGGACGGCAACCCCCAGGCCCAGGTAGACCGCCAGGGCCGCTTCATGCGCCTGGAAGACATGGATCCCGCCTATGCCGCCACCGTAGACCCTTCCTACAAGGAGTACTCCGGCCGCTACGTAAAAGCCGGCTACAAGCAGTACTTCGAGCATGTAGAGGAAGAAGGCACCCTGGATATAGACCTCTGCGTCATGATGAAGGCCGATGGCCGCGCCTTCAAGGTGCAGAAACACGTCCACAGCTACCCTCACAGCTGGCGCACAGACCTCCCGGTCCTGTACTACCCGCTGGACAGCTGGTTCATCAAGGCATCGGCCGTGAAAGACCAGATGGTGGCCCTGAACAAGCAAATCACCTGGAAACCCGCCTCCACCGGCACCGGCCGCTTTGGCCAGTGGCTGGAAAACATCCAGGACTGGAACCTGAGCCGTTCCCGCTACTGGGGCACTCCGCTGCCCATCTGGCGCACCGAAGACGGCAAGGAAGAAATTTGCATCGGCTCCGTAAAAGAGCTGTATGACCAGATAGAGAAGGCCGTTGCCGCCGGCATCATGCCCTCCAACCCGCTCAAGGACAAGGGCTTCAACCCGGCCGATATGAGCCTGGAGAACTACAATAAGATAGACCTCCACCGCCCGTATGTAGACGGAATCTTCCTGGTGAGCCCTTCCGGCAAGAAGATGATCAGGGAAACGGACCTCATTGACGTGTGGTTCGATTCCGGTGCCATGCCTTATGCCCAGGAAGGTCTCCGCAATTTGGGCACGCCTGCCTTTGGTGCCACGGCAGACTTCATTGCCGAGGGCGTGGACCAAACCCGCGGCTGGTTCTATACCCTGCATGCCATCCACACCATGATTTCCGGAACCCCCGCCTTCAAGCGTGTCATTTCCAACGGTCTGGTGCTGGACAAGAACGGCAACAAGATGAGTAAGCGTCTGGGCAATGCAGTAGACCCGTTCTGGGCCCTGGATACCTACGGCGCAGATGCCCTTCGCTGGTACATGCTCACTAACGCAGAACCTTGGGACAACCTCAAGTTTGACGAAAGCGGAGTGGCCGACGTTCGCCGCAAGTTCTTCGGCACTCTCTACAATACCTACGCCTTCTTTGCCCGCTACGCCAATATAGATGGCTGGCAGCCGGAAGAGCATGCTCCCGTCACGGAGCTGGACAAGTGGATTATCTCCAAGCTCAATACCGTTATCCGGGATGTGCGCGCCGCCTACGAAGACTACGACGTCAAATCGGCAGGCCGCATTCTGGAAAACTTTGTATGCGACGATGTCTCCAACTGGTACGTGCGTCTGAACCGCGCCCGTTTCTGGGCCGGAGAAATGACGGAAGATAAGAAGGCCGCCTACAGCACCCTGTACTTGGTGCTCAAGGACATCGCCATCCTGGGCGCTCCCATCGCTCCCTTCTACATGGACCGCCTCTACTGCGACTTGGTCCCCGAAGCAGAAAGCGTTCACTTTACGCTTATGCCTCAGGCCGATGAGAAGGTAATTGACGCTGCCCTGGAAGAGCGTATGGCCCTGGCTCAGCTGGCCACCTCCCTCATCCTGGGAATTCGCAAGAAGGTGAATATTCCCGTTCGCCAGCCGCTGCAGAAGGTAATGATTCCCGTCATTTCGGAGAAAGTGCGTGCTGCACTGGAGGCCGTAAAGGGAATCGTGCTGTCGGAGGTGAACGTAAAAGAAATGGAGTTTGTGGAAGATACCAGCGGCATCATGACGCTGCGTATCAAGCCTAACTTCAAAGTCCTGGGCAAGACGTACGGTGCCCGCATGAAAGAAATTGCCGCTGCCTTCGGGCAGCTGGACCAGGCCACCATTGCCGCCATCCAGAAGGCCGAAACGGCAGGCGAATCCTATACCTTAAACCTTCCTGCCGGGGAAGTGGTACTGAACCCCGGAGACTATGCCATTTCTTCCGAAGATGTGGAAGGCTGGCAGGTGGCCTCTGAAGGCTCCCTTACCGTGGCCCTGGACGTGGAGGTTACTCCTGAACTTCGCCGCGAAGGCCTGGCCCGCGAACTGGTGAACCGCATCCAGAATCTGCGCAAGAGCTCCGGCTTCGAGGTAACAGACCGCATCCACACCGTGGTGTATTCGGCAGACGCCGGCCTGGCAGATGCCCTGCAGGAGTATGCCGAATATGTGAAGGCACAAACCCTCTCCCTGTCCATCGGCCTGGAGCCCTTTGAAAATGCTCCGGCAAATGCGGCAGAGGTAGAATGGACCGAAGGTACAATCAAGCTAACTATAAAACGCTAACTATATGGAAGAGAACAACAAAACCCGCTATTCTGACGAGGAGCTCGAGGAGTTCCGCGGCATTATCAACGAGATGTTGGAGAAGGCCCGTGCAGAGTATTCCACCCTTCGCGAGGTGGTTACCCACGCCGGCGGAAACGACATTCTGGACACCGCCCCTACCTTCAAGACGGTAGAGGACGACGGTGCCTTCCAGCTTTCCAAGGAAGAGGCCGGAACTTTGGCTCAGCGTCAGTACAAGTTCATCCAGAACCTGGAAGCCGCTCTGGTGCGCATCGAGAACAAGACCTACGGCATCTGCCGTGTTACGGGCAAGCTCATTCCCAAGGAGCGCCTGCGTCTGGTTCCCCACGCTACCACCACGGTGGAAGGTAAGGCCATCCTGGAAAAGAGCGGCAAGAAGTAATGGCGAGGCGTCTTTCCAAAGGCTCCTGGCTGCTGCTCCTTGGTATCCTGCTGGTTGTGATTGATCAGGTCATCAAGGTCCTGGTCAAAACCAACATGACCTTGGGAGAGCATATTTTCGTCATAGGAAACTGGTTCCAGATCCTGTTCGTAGAGAACAAGGGTATGGCCTTTGGTATGGCCTTCGGCGGGGTTGTGGGCAAGTATATCCTCACGGTCTTCCGCCTCATCCTCTTTGGCGCCCTCTGCTGGTGGATTGCCACCCTCATTAAGAAGGAAAGCATTCCCACCGGGGTACTGGTAGGCCTTACTCTCATTACGGCCGGCGCTTTCGGAAACATTATAGACTGCCTCTTCTACGGCCTCATCTTCAGCGAATCCACTTACGACACAGTGGCAACGCTAGGCTCCTATGCGCCGTTCATGCAGGGAAAGGTGGTAGATATGTTCTACTTCCCCCTCTGGACCTGGCCAGACTGGGTGCCGGGCCTGGGCGGTCACATTTTCTTTGAACCGGTATTCAATTTTGCCGACAGTTGCGTCACTTGCGGCGCTATCTATCTCATTCTCTTCCACTGGAAGTTTTTTGCAAAGGAATAACACCCGCACTTCCGGGGCAGCCTTTCGTCTTCTACTTGATAAACAGTTTTTATAATATACCATGGCAGTAAAAATTCTCAGCGTTGATGACGAAACCGATCTCGAATTGTTGTTGACGCAATTTTTCCGCAGAAAGATAAGAAAGGGCGAGTACGAGTTCTTCTTTGCCCACAACGGACTGGAAGCCCTTAAGGTCCTGTTGAAGCATCCGGACATCGCCATCATCCTTTCGGACATCAACATGCCCGAAATGGACGGTCTCACGCTTCTGACCAAGGTGAACGAGATGCGCAATCCCTCCCTCAAGTGCATCATGGTAAGCGCCTACGGAGACATGGAGAATATTCGTCATGCCATGAACAACGGCGCTTTCGATTTTGCCACCAAGCCGATAGACCTGGACGACCTCCAGGTAACCATTGACAAGGCGGTGGAGCAGATTGAATATGTCAAGAGCGCCCAGAAGGAACATGCCCAGCTGGTGGATATCCAGGGAGACCTCTCCGTGGCCCGTGAAATCCAGCACGCCATCCTGCCCCGCTCGTTCAAGCTCAAGATGGAAGACGCCGATTTGGTGGACATCTATGCCAGCATGGTGGCGGCCAAGGATGTGGGAGGTGATTTCTATGAGTTCTTCCCCATTGACGACCACCGCATAGGTTTTACCATAGCGGATGTCAGCGGCAAGGGTGTGCCGGCGGCCATCTTCATGGCGGTGAGCCGTACGCTCCTTAAAGCCACGGGTCTGCGTGACGTGGCATCCAACGTGTGCATCCAGATGGTGAACGACATGCTGTGCGGAGAAAGCGTGGAATCCATGTTTGTCACCGTTTTCTACGGAATATATGACCTGAAGACCGGAGAGATTGATTTCACAAACGCCGGACACAACCCGCCTTACATTCTCCATGCTGACGGTACGGTGGAAATGTTGAAATCCGAATGCAACCTGGTCCTGGGTGCAATAGAAGGCATGACATTCAAGAATGAATCGCTTCGGCTGAACCCCGGAGACGCCCTTGTCATGTATACGGACGGCGTTACGGAGGCCGAGAACAAAGATCACGAACAATTCGGAGAAGCAAGGCTGGAGGCTGCCCTGGCAGAACTGAAGGGGGCCGAAAGCAAACAGATAGTGGACACGGTCAACGCCAAAGTGAAGGAATTCGTAGCCGGTGCTGCCCAGAGCGATGATATTACCCAATTAGTAATCCGCAGAAAGTGAAAAACCGTACATACATATGGATGAGCCTGATAGCACTGGCAGTCGTAGCCGGTGTGGCGGCGCTCGCTTATCGTATGGGTTACAACCGGTCCAGGACGGAACTGGCCTCGCTGAAGGAGGAGATGGAGCAGATGGAGGCCGCCGAGAAGGATGCCGCCATTGTGAAGCGGGTGAGCCAGCAGATGGAGGATATCGCCTATCAGCAGAAAGCTATTTCAGACCAGCAACGGGACAGGGCCGAGGAACAGTCCATCCTGGCCACCCAGAATGCCTATAGGGCCGAGATGGAAAGCCGCGCCGCCCATGAGGCAGAGCTCAAGGCCCAATCGGCCGCCCAGGTGGCGGAGCGGGAGCGCGCCAATGCCGAACGGCAGCAGGAAATTGCCGTTGAACAGAGGGACGAAGCCACCCACGCCAAGAATGTGGCCGATACGCTGAACCGCCGCACCCAGGCCAGGAGCCTGGCCGTGAGCTCCCAGGTGAGAAGGGAAGCCGGTGAACCGGAGGTGGCAGATCTTCTGGCATATGCCAGCTGGTATTTCCTGAAAAACAACCGGGGTAACCAGTATTATTCCGAGACTTTCAAGTCGTTGACCCAGGCCACCGACGGTATCCTTCGCTACAAGATGAAGGAAGGCGGTGCCGTGAACGCCCTTGCCAAGGTTCCCGGCCGCCCCGGACAATGTGTGGCCGTTTCCAATTTCGGAGAAGTGGAACGGCTCACCGTGAACGCGAGCCAGGGAGGAAAGAGGATTTCTTCCAATGCCTTACTTTTCAATTCCTTGTTCGATTTCAGGGATGTACTTATCAAGGATAACAGTATCTATGCCCTTTCCCTCAAAGGCCCCCTTTGCGTCCTGGATTTTGAAGGAAACCATGTAGAAGTTCAGCTGCCGGAAGACAACTATTTCAAACTGGTCCCCATTGGAGACGGCCTGCTAGTAGCAGGGCGAAAGAGTTTAAGCTGGTATTCGGACGGAAAGATAACCGGCAGCGAGGAACTGCCTGGGACGCTGTCGGCCATTGTAGAGAGGGAAGGCGTCACCTGTCTTTTCTTTACGGACGGAGGTTACGCCGAGATGGATGTGGCGGGCAGGATCGTGGAAAAGGCCCCTTTGCTCAAAGGCGTGGTTACGGCCGCCTACTACGACAAGGCCAGCAAGTGCCTGCTGCTGGGCGTGGAAGACGGAACGGTATATCCCGTAAACCAATACGACCGCGTGATGGAAACCATGGCGGCCCATAAGGCCAAGTGCATGGATATCACCATGCTAGGCCCCGTTGTTGTGACGGGTGGCTATGACAAGACAGCGTATATCTGGAACATGGATAATCTGCTGTTCGAGAGCGGTTTGTCCTTCCGCGAAGAGCTGCAGAAGGAAAAGGTGGAAAAGCGTGTGTCCGGCAGCCAGGAAGTCCCTACCGAGTGGCTGGTGCCCGTGGATTATACCTTTGACGGATGGACGCTGGCCGTGTGCGGGGACGAGGATGGAAAATCGGTATGGATTGGCACGTCCTCCGGAAATGTGATGCTGCTGAATGCATCGGCCGATGACATGGCTCAGCAGCTGCACAATAAACTTAAGCGTAATCTCACCCAACAGGAATGGACCCGCTATGTGGGCGTATCCATCCCCTATATGACGTTCAAATGAGAAAGTTTCTGTATCATATCAGTTGGATAGTCGCCGTGGCGTTTTGCACGGTGCAGGCTGCCGCTCAGGACGGAGCCCACATGGGCGTTCCGTTCTTCAGAAACTACTCGGCCAGCCAGTACAATGCCCACAACCGTAACTTTGACGTCCTCTGTGACGGTGAGGGGCATACCTTCTTTGCCAATTTCGAAGGACTTCTCGTGTACGACAACGTGGAGTGGAGGATCGTTCATACGCCGGATATCTCCCGCGTTGTGAGCGTGAGCCGGGATCAGGACGGGAATGTGGTCTTCGAAGGTATCACTATGACTGGGCAGGTTCTGTCCGTTGACGGGGATTCTATCCAGGTGGCATATGTCCGGCGCGCGGGGGAGAATGCCAGCGCACTGGCTGGCGGCGAGCGCATCAGCGAAACCGCAGTGGACCGCTGGAATGACATTGAGGTCTATCAGCGCCTGAAGCTGGAAGACAACCGCACCCTCCTGGCTACGGCTACGGAAGGCGTCGTTGCGGTGGACCGCGAGGGCCGGGAAATCTGGCGCATCAATGTGGACAACGGACTGTGCTCCAACAGCATTACCAAACTCGCTTACGACGGCAAAGGCACGGTCTGGGGAGCCACGGACAATGGCGTTTTCAGCATCTCGGTCTCGGAGATTTACACGCACTTTACAGAGAAGGAAGGCCTCCGAGGCCAGATCTCCTGCATAACCCAGCTAGGATCCACCATCATGGTGGGAACCTTCCAGGGCCTGTATCGTCAGGAAGGACAGCGCTTCACCCAGGTGAGCAATGTGACCCACCCCTGCTGGCAGATGGCCCAGGGCTCCGGCGGAACTCTTTACGTGGCCACATCGGACGGTGTGTATCAATATAGCAACGGCACGGCACGGCAGCAGACCAACCAGTTTGCCCTTTCCATACTGGCCATGGACGATGGCTCCTATCTGGTAGGGGAACTGGAGCGCGTATGCCGCTTCCGGCCCGGTGAAGGAATAAGGCCGATAGGCCAAATTCCCAACATCACCCGTTTCAAGAAAGACCGCGCGGGCGGAGTGTGGGCCATGACGCTTTCGGGCGATGCCTTCTATATGGATCCTGGTGAGAATACATTTGAGAAGAAGGAGGAAAGCCCTTTGTCCCGACTCTTTGAATACGAAGACAAGGCCTGCAACATCTGGCGCAGCTACGACAACGGCTTGGGCATTTATTATGAGAACATGCCGGAAAAGCTGAAAGCGTGGTTTGAGCCCTTCTCTGACTTCAATGTCCAGGCCATGCTGGTAGAGGATGGCCTGGTATGGATTGGAGACAATGTGCAGTTGGTCCGGTTCAATATGGAGCAAAGCCTTGCCACCCAGCGGGACCTGCCTCAGCTGTACGTACGCCATTTCAGCATGGAGAACGGAGACCTTACCCTCAGCTTCTCCAACGACAAGACGGACCCTATCGGCCAGACGCTTTACAGTTACCGCATGCATGCAGACAACGCCTGGTCCAAATGGGACGACGAGCAGGAGTACCTGTTTGCCAACCTCGGTTATGGTTCTTACCAGGTGTCTGTGCGATCGAAGGATGCCTTCGGGCAGTTGAGCGAAATCGGCCCCTTAGATTTCAAGAAGCCCTATCCTGTGTTCGTACGCTGGTATTCCCTCCTGTTGTACCTGATTATCATCGTCTTCCTTGTTTATTTGCTTTTCCGGTACCGCATGCGTCGCATGGCAGAGGAACAGCAACGCCTGGAGGCCATTGTGGACGAGCGTACCAAGGAGCTGCGCAAGGCCCAGGACAAACTGCTCAGGCAGGAGCGTGCGGCCGCTATCGGTAAGCTTACCAAGGGCCTCATAGACCGTATCCTGAACCCCATGAACTACATCAACAATTTTGCCCATCTTACCTTGGGCCTGTCCGGGGAATTGCGACAGAACGTTGAGGATGAGAAAGATGCAATGGATCCGGACAACTTCGAGGATTCCATGGATGTGATGGATATGATGAAGACCAATCTGGAGAAGATTGAGCAGCACGGAATCTCCACCACGCGTACCCTGAAGGCCATGGAGGAGATGCTCAAGGAGCGTTCCACCAAGTTCGAATCCACGGATTTGACCCTTTTGTGCCAACAGTGCATAGATAAGTTCAAGACGTATTATGCCGATGACATCACTGCCCTCGGAATCCAGGTTGAGTTCATCAAACCGGACAAGCCCGTCATGCGGAACGTGGTGGCAGATCAGATGGGCAAGGCTGTCATGTCCATGCTGGGCAACAGCATATACGCCATCAAGAAGAAGGCCGATAAGGGAGTGGAATACAAGCCCGTCCTCCGCGTCACTGTTTTGCAGGAGGCCGCCGGTCCTGTCCAGATCAAGATCTACGACAATGGTATAGGCATTGAGAGCAGTATTCTGGACAAGGTCTTTGATCCCTTCTTTACCACCAAACCCACGGGCGAAGCACCTGGCGTGGGCCTTTACCTCAGTCAGCAGATCCTGCACGACTGCGGCGGCCATATCACCGTAGACTCCGTCAAGGATGAGTATACCGAATTTGTAATGTCACTGGCTTAAGATACTGTAATTATGGTAGAAGAAACTGAAAACCTGAAAAAACAGGTAGAAGAGTTGCAGGAGCAGCTGCACAAGCAGGAAAAGATGGCCTCCCTGGGGCTTCTGAGCGCCGGCATCGCCCATGAAATACAGAATCCTCTGAATTTTGTCATTAATTTCAGCAAGATGTCGGTCAAATTGCTGGATGATTTGAAGGATGTACTGGACGACTGCGCCGACAAACTGGGAGAAGACGACGCTGCCGATCTGGAGGACATATCGGCCGACCTCAAGGAAAACCTTGCCAAGATTCAGGAGCACGGAGAACGTGCCATCAGCATTATCCGGGGCATCCTGCTGTTCAGCCGCGGCAAGGCGGGGGAGATGCTTCCCACCGATGTGGGACAGCTGGTACACGAATACGTGTGGCTCAGCTACCATGCCATGCGCGCCAACGACAAGAGCTTCAACCTGACCATCAAGGAAGACATACAGGAGAATATGCCCAAGGTCATGGTTATTCCGCAGGATCTTAGCCGGGCTGTGCTCAATGTGATGAACAATGCCTGCTACACCGTGAAGGAGAGGGCAGCCCAGGAAGGACCGGACTACCAGCCCACTATTGACGTGAAGGTGTCCCTGGACTCCAAGGATGGCAAGGCAGGTGAGCTGCAGGTGAGCATTACGGACAACGGTATGGGAATGACTCCGGAGATCAGGGAAAAGATCTTTGAAGTTTTCTTTACCACCAAACCGGCCGGACAGGGTACGGGCCTGGGACTGAGCATCACCCACGATATCATTACCAAGAACCATAGCGGCAAGCTGCTTTTGGAATCCGAGCCCATGGTGGGCACTACCTTTACCTTCCTCATCCCTGTCACAATTGTAAAATGAGAATCAAAAGATACATATTCGCCCTCATCGTCCTTTGCTTCTCATACACAGCCAGGGCACAGGAAGATATCCATCTGTACGAGCTGGCCCAGGAGGCATACGAGTACGGCTTGTTCCAGCAGGCAGACTCCCTGCTGAGCAACTCTGTCAACAATTTCAAGGGAGAAACTCAGATTAACATGTTCAGGCTTCTGGCCCTGAGCAACCTGAATATGGACAAGCCCGAAGTGGCGGAGGCGTGGGTGACCCGGCTGTTGGCCGTTGATCCTTATTACAGGGCCTATAATGACTCCCCGCGTTTCACCGAAATGGTGAACAGAATCAAGGCCGGCAAATCGGCTACCATTACCACAGCTTCCCAGCAGGCGGAATCCATCGAAGAGGCTCCCGTGCCGGTCTCCCTTATTACGGAAGAGATGATAGAACGCGTAGGTGCCCGTACCCTCAAGGACGCCCTCATAGCCTACGTTCCCGGTATGACGGACATTGCCTGCAACGAGGAGATGAACGTGGCTATGCGAGGCATTTATTCCTCGGGACAGGAGAAGATTCTCATCATGCTGGACGGCCATCGCCTAAACAGTTATTCCACCAATACGGCCAGCCCGGACTATTCCATCAGTCTGGAGAAAGTGAAGCAGATAGAGGTGCTGCGAGGCCCGGCTTCGTCCCTGTATGGCGGCGTGGCTCTTACGGGCGTGGTGAATATCATTACCAAAGAAGGCTCAGACGTGGACGGCTTCAAGCTGAAGGCGGGCGCAGGCAACTATGGCCAGGTGAGAGGAGACCTCCTTTTTGGCAAACGCTATCTTTCGCTGGATATCCTGGCCTGGGCCAGCATCTATAATGCCACCGGCCAGAAGGTTCATTATGATGCCACCCCGGAGGCACAGCCCTATGCCGTTATGCCCATAGAAGGAGACATGATCATAGGGGGCTACAACAAGGCCCCGTCCTACGACCTGGGAATGTCGCTGAAGTGGGAAAAGATGCATCTTCTGTACAACCGCCGTTTCTCCAAGACCGTGGCACCCATGAGTCTGAGCTACTTCTTTACACCCTACAGTTACTCGCAGTATCGCCTGTATAATGGTAATGCCCCGGGCTATGCCATCACTTCCCAGCATGCAGAACTGGGCTATTCGGACAGCAAGGGCCATTTTGCCTGGCAGGTTATTGCCATTTTTGACTCGCAGGACCAGCAGCGTTATCAGGTGGGAGGCGATGAAATTCCGGAAGTGGGAGCCAATGACGTACATCCCAACGGAGCGGAAGATATTATCCTCAAACTCTATAACGGCGTGTTCCAGAGCGCCAATTGGAAAGAGTATACCTACGGCGTATCGGCTCAGGGCATCTACAATTATACCATTGGGGACAATCATTCCGGCGTTATGATGATAGGCGGTCACGCCAACCGTTTCCAGCTCACCGACGCCAACTATCTGGAAGGCAGGGATTACAAGGTAATCCTGAAGGCGTTCAACGACGAAAAGGTACTGTATACGGGCAAGGAAACCAGTGCCGATGCTTATTTCCAGCTCAAGCATACCTGGAACATAGGGCTTGTGCTGAACGCCGGCCTGCGCTACGACTTCAAGATGAGGTCCAACCTCAAGAAGATGCACGTGCTCTCGCCCCGTATCGCCCTCATCTATTCCCGGCCCAAGTGGAGTGCTAAGCTCAGCTATTCCAAAGCTTTCGTTGATTCGCCTTATTTCTACCGCAACAACACCTTTGACATCAACTCCGGAGACGCAGACCTGGCGCCCGAGTACCTGAATTCCTGGCAGCTGTCCTTCTACAGTGACGGCAAACTGGTGCCCGGCCTGAAGATGGAGCTGAGCGGTTTTGTGAACAAGGCCGATAATTTCATCATCCAGAGCGAAACGGGTAACGTCAATGCCGGTCAGCTTACCAACGCCGGCGTGGAGACGGCGGCCAGCTATACCATCTCCCGCTTCACGGTAGACGCGAACATTACCTGGCAGAGAGTGCTTTCTTCCCAGAACTACCTCACCATCGGCCATGGGCTTTACAATATTCCGGATTTCCAGGCCAACCTGGCGGCTTCCTATGAAATCATTTCCGGCCTCAAGGTGAGCGCCCATACCATTTTTGTATCCAAACAGAAATCGCTGTACACCCTGCCGGGCGCACCGGAGATGGAGATTGACATTCCCGCCCGGGCTCTGGTGGATTTGGGCGCCAGTTATCGGATTAAGATGGTGGAACTGGGCATCAATGTATATAACGTAGCCAATACGGCCTACATGCAGGGCGGTTCCAGTGTAGCCCCCTTGCGTCAGGCAGGCCTTTGGCTGCTGGGTCATGTGGCCGTCAAGTTCTAGATTAGTCAGTAGTAGTATATGGACGTTTATTTCGAAAAGCTCTCGGAAAGGCTACAATCGGTTGTTGCCGCTCATAAGGACAAGGTGGCATACATCCTGGGCGATGAGAAGGTTACCTATGCCCGGATGGATGAAATGGCTTGCCATATAGCGTCGGGCCTGGTCGGGAAGATAGGGACTCCTGCCGCCGGCGATGTTCCGGTACGGATCGGCATATACCTTGGCCGGGACCAGCATTATCTGCCTTGCATGTTGGCGTCCATCAAACTGGGTTGTTCATATATCCCCATTGACGCGGAAACGCCCGTTGACCGCAGGGATTATATCTGCCGGGATGCCGGAGTGAGCTTCCTCATTACTGCCGACAATATCCGGGAGTTGCTCTCCAGCCCCATCATGGACCCGCTGCCGCTTCTGAAGCGAGGGTTCTCGGAGGTCTATATGATTTATACGTCCGGCACTACAGGAGAGCCCAAGGGAGTGTCGGTTCCCTACAAGGCGCTTTACAGTTATTCGCAGACAGTTTGCCTGCCGCACAATTTCAATATCAGCGAAAACTCTGTCATTCTCCAGTTTGCCAGCATCAGCTTTGACGCTTCCGTCCTAGAGATTTATTCCTCGCTTTGCTATGGCGGCACCCTGGTCATCGCCCAAAACGAAGAGCGACACAATGCATGGCTTCTTCATAAGCTTCTGAAAGACAAGGGCATTACTTTTACCTTCATGCCCCCGTCTCTTCTGGCCATCTTCCCGGATTACGATTTCCCGGCCATGGATACCCTGTCTGCCGGTGGCGAGGCCATTCCGCATAGCCTCACCCGAAAGATAGCCGGAAAGCGACCTTACCGTTTTGTGAACGGATACGGCCCCACCGAAACCTGCGTGGTGGTCACTACCCATGAAATCCAGGGAGTGGACGACTGGCAGAATATCGGCGCGCCTTCCCCCGGTGTGGTGTGCTATGTGGCCGATGAGGAAGGAAAGCTGGTTGCCCCCGGGGAGCAGGGAGAGCTGCTCATTGGCGGAAACCAGGTCACCAACGGTTACTGGAACCGTCCGGACTTGAATGCTGAAGTGTTTATAGACAATCCGTACGAGAAAGAACATGACGGAATAGATGTGTCAAGGCTTTATCGAAGCGGAGACCTGGTTGTCCTGAACGAGGACGGCAGTTTCAATTATATCGGCCGGAAAGATTCCCAGATCAAGTTGCGCAGCTTCCGCATTGAATTGGGCGAGATCTGCGCCTGCATCGAAAGGCAGGAAGGGGTGGTGCGTGCGTTCGTGCACCTAGAACAAGTTGGTACTGAGAAATATATCGTAGCTTATGTGATGACGGAGGAGGGATTTGAGGATCTTGCCCCTGTCAAGGAAGCCGTGGCCAGGCTGCTCCCTGCCTACATGGTTCCTACGTTCTGGAACCGCGTCAAGGAGTTCAAGCTCACCATGAACGGAAAGATTGACAAGTCTACCCTGGTGAACGAAGCCCTGGATCCGGTCATTACCAATGATACGCCCGTAACGCCCTCTGAGGAACTGCTCATTCAGGCTGCCGCCGGGCTTATCGGCCTGCCCGGCATCAATGTCAATGCGGATCTCATGAACGATGTAGGCATCACGTCTCTCCATATCATGCAACTCATCGTCCTGATGGGAATATCCGGCTTTCATCTGACCGCCAACGATTTCTATACGCGGAGGACCATTCGGGGAATCATGTCGGCCGAGAAGCACCCGAATGCATTCTGGTATGGAAAAGGAGAGGTGGAAACGGAAAAACCGGTCATCATCGTTATCAGCGGATATACAAGCTTTGATTTTCTCTTTGGCGAATGGGCCCAGGAGATTTGCCATAAGTTCGCCATCTTCGCCATTGAATCCTATCATACCGTCATGCAGGACCAACTGACAGATGTCAAGGGCCTGGTAGATGTTTATGAACAGTATGTACAGGACATTGTCAAAAAGCGCCACGTTGTGTGCATCACCGGTTTCTGCGCCGGAGGTGAGCAGGCTCTGGCCCTGGCCGCACGTCTTTATAATGACAAGGCCGAAAAGCCCCACGTGGTGGTCCTGGATGGAGAACTGGACCGCGACATCGCCCTCCAGGAACTCCTCCGTCCTGCCTACTTCTTCCCCCACCTGAATGATGAGAGAAACAACCGAAGGGCGGACCTGGACATCAAGTTGATGGCCACCATGCCCGAGGAAACCTACAATGGACCGGTCACATCCATCGTTTCCACCCACTACGCAGAGGAAAGCGCCGTTAGTGCCGGCTATGTGAAACCGGCCGATGTGAAGGCGCGGGAGAAAGCGGAGTTTGCCACCAACGAGCAACGTTGGAAGAACCGTTATCCCGACTGTGAGATTATCCATCATCCTACCAACCACAACCAGTTCCTCATTACCCAAGAGAGTAAGGATACCATTGTGAACTACTTCTTGAATAACGTATAAACTTTCCACTATGTCGGAACAGATACTCAGACCCTTATTTGAATCCTATACCGGACAGAAACTGACGGAAATCCTGGAGCTTCCCGCTTCGGGCAGCAACCGTCGGTACTTTCGCTTAAAGAGTGACGGACTCTCGCTCATTGGCGCCGTGGGCACCAATCTGCAGGAGAACCACAGTTTCATCTATCTGGCCAAGCACTTCAAGGAGAAGGGCCTGCGGGTTCCTACGGTGCTAGCCGTAAGCGAAGACGGCAGCGCCTACATCCAGGAAGACCTGGGAGACCAGGTTCTCTTCGGGATGGTAGCCCAGGGCCGTGAGAGTGGCTTTTACAGCCCCGAAGAAACCGCCCTTCTGAAGAGCGCCATCGCCGAACTTCCCAAAATCCAGTTTGTGGGGGCCGAAGGCCTGGAATGGAAGAACTGCTACCCCCAGGAGGCGTTCGACGCCCGCATGGTGGACTTCGACCTTAACTACTTCAAATACTGCTTCCTCAAGGCCACCGGTCTGGAATTCAACGAAGTCCTGCTGCAGGACGATTTCGAGAAGTTCAAGGCCGACTTGCTTCAGGAAGAAGACAACACTTTCATGTACAGGGACTTCCAGGCCCGCAATGTGATGGTGAAGGACGGCGCCCCGTGGTTCATCGATTTCCAGGGCGGCCGCCGCGGTCCCATCTACTACGACGTGGCCTCCTTCATCTGGCAGGCCCGCTCCCGTTTCCCGGAAGATATGAAGCAGGAGCTTATCGGCACTTATCTGGAAGCCCTTCAGCAGTACAAGAAAGTGGACGAGGCCCACTTCCGCAGCCGTCTGCGCCTGTTTGTGCTGTTCCGCACCATGCAGGTGCTGGGAGCCTACGGTTTCCGCGGCTACTTCGAAAAGAAACCCCACTTCCTGGCCAGCGTTCCTTACGCCCTCAGCAATCTTCGCAAACTGCTGCAGACGCCCTTCTCGGCCTATCCGTACATGAACGACCTCCTGAGCAAGATGGCCTCCCTGCCGGAGCTCAACGAAATTGCCCAGGACCACCGTCTGTCCGTGCACATCTACAGTTTTGCCTATAAGAAAGGTGTTCCGGCCGATACCACCGGCAACGGCGGCGGCTACGTCTTTGACTGCCGCAGCGTCAACAATCCCGGCAAGTACGAGTACTACCGCCAGTTCAACGGAATGGATCCGGAAGTGATCAAGTTCCTGGAAGACGACGGGGAAATCAAGGTATTCCTGGACAGCGTGTACAACCTGGTGGACGCTCACGTCAAGCGCTTTATCGAGCGCAAGTTCACCAACCTGCAGGTGTGCTTCGGCTGCACCGGCGGCCAGCACCGCTCCGTTTACAGCGCCGAGCACCTGGCCCGTCACCTTATGGACAAGTTTGACGTCAAGGTCACGGTTACCCACCGGGAACTCAACATCGAAAAAATGCTCTAGCCATGAAGGCGATGATCTTTGCGGCGGGTCTGGGAACCCGCCTGAAGCCCATCACCGACACCCTGCCCAAGGCGCTGGTGCCCGTAGGCGGAGAACCGCTCCTGTATCACGTTATTACCAAGCTCAAAGCCGCCGGCTATACGGAACTGGTGATAAATGTGCATCATTTCGCCGGGCAAATCCGCGAATACCTGGCCACCCACGATTTCGGTCTGCCCATCTCCATTTCTGACGAGACCGATGAGCTTCTGGAAACCGGCGGTGGCATAGCCCACGCCAAGGATTTGATCCTGCCCACCGGGGAACCGTTCCTCATCCATAACGTAGATATCCTGTCCAATCTGGATATTGCCTGGCTGCGCTCCCAAACGCGCCCCGAGGCCCTTTCCACGCTGCTGGTGAGCCAGCGGGAAACCTCCCGCTACCTGCTCTTCGACGGAGAAATGCGCCTGGTGGGCTGGACCAATGTGGCCACCGGAGAAGTCCGTTCCCCGTATCCGAATCTGAATCCGGACCATTACCACAAGTTGGCTTTCTCCGGCATTCACAATGTGTCTCCGGCCATCTTCGAGGCCTTTGAGAAGGCCGGTTTCAGTGGCCGTTTCCCCATCATGGATTTCTACATCCAGGAATGCAAGAACTACCCCATCTACGGAGTAATGGCAAGGGACCTCAAACTGGTGGATGTAGGCAAACTGGACACACTGGCCCAGGCAGAAGAATTCCTGCAGGAGCTGTAATCCCGCAACCTTGATTGCGCTCACCTGCTGCGTCGGGTCGAACCTGCCGGTTCGACAACCCGATCACCCTATACAAAAAAGACCCGGCCAAATGGCCAGGTCTTGTTTTTAGTAGGGACGATCGGATTCGAACCGATGACCTCTTCAATGTGACTGAAGCGCTCTAAACCAGCTGAGCTACGCCCCTATGATTGGGGACTGCAAAGGTAGGAAAAAAAATCTTCCGTGCAAAATATTTTAGCACCTATTTTTATTTCCTTAATCGGCCGATGGCGTGCTCCAGGCTCTCGGAAGGTTCGATGATGTTATAATCGGCCCAGAAATCCGGATCCTGGAACTCTTGGGCTTTGTCGTTCAGATAATCTGAGCTGCGGAAGCGCTCCTTGCGGGGGATAGGAATGGCTTCCGGGCGTACATCTGTAACCACCAGTTCGTTGACAGCGGTGTAGCGCGTTTTGAACAGGCGCTTTTTCCAGTCGCAGGCAAAGCGGATGGTAGAGCGGAAATACTCCAGGCGCACGCGCTCTCCATCTTCTCCAACGGGCCGATAGTTGAGCACCACGGTGGCTTCCTCGGGGAAGAAGCGAAGGCTCAGGGGCTTGGAAACCAGGATGGCGTGAATGGCCTTGGCGCGGTCCCTCATATCCAGAGAAGCTTCAATGCGGGTGAAAGTGAGCCTTTCCCTATCTATGTAAAGCTTGGCGAAGTACAGAGGATATTCTGCATCCCTGTTCGGCGTTAGCTTGATAACAAACTGCAGGCGGTCTCCAATATAGGCCGGGAGTTCCATATCAAAGCGGTAGAGGGCCAGTTCATCTTCTGCCAACAGAAGGGCCGGGATCTTCAAGAAATCGCAATTGAGGGCCATCTGGGGACCGCCCTGCGTTTTCACACTAAGGGTATCTTTCTTGCGCTGGCTTACCAGCAGGCGGCTCTTTTCCACGGCCGATACATCGTTGTAGAAGAAGCGGCCGTCGTTCTTTTCCCGGTATAGCCGGGCCACGGCCTCTGCCACATAGGTATAGCGGTTTCTTTTCTGCACCGTTTCCCGGTAGAAGCATTCCAGCAGTTCGGGCTCCGGACAATACGTCTCTTTGAGCCGAGAGGCAGCGGCCAGTACAATGGCCATAGGGTCTCCGGAGATGATGGAAGCTTCCTGAAGTTCAATGGATTCTCTAACCAGTTTTACCTTAATATATTCCGACGCAGCCACCCACTGGGATTTATAACCCACAAAGGTGCAAAGCACGGCATCTATGCGGCGGTCGCTCTTGAGGATAAACTCTCCGTCTGCATTGGTGACACTGGCATAATTGCGCCCAGGTACGGATACGTGCACCGACTCCAGCGCACGGCCGGTTTGCGCATCTCTCACTATTCCCCTGACCACATACCCCAGCCGCACGGAGTCTGTCTGGCCCCAGGATGCCAGGGTAACAAATAGTAACGATATGATAATGAGGAATCTACGCATACCATTACAAAAGTACGAATAATCAGGAGAAATACAAACAATTTTTTCGTAACTTTGCACCCGCATCCGGAGGTGTGGCCGAGTGGTCGATGGCGGCAGTCTTGAAAACTGTTGAACTGAAAGGTTCCGGGGGTTCGAATCCCTCCGCCTCCGCAAATGAAATAGCATCGCAGCTTTTGCTGCGGTGCTTTTTTGTTGGATAGTCCTTAGAGCTTGCTCTTAAGGACTATCCAATGAAAATGCACTCTGGCCTATGGCCTGATGCTATTTCATTTAAGCTTCTCCATCCAAGGGATGTCGCGAAGCGAAATCCCTCACGCCTCCCTCACCCCAATCTTATTCTCCACAAACACCGCGGCAGAAGCTAGCACGTAGTAGACTACCGTCTGGATGGTCATGGCCTGGAGCTGGGGAGCGATGGCGCTGAGACTGCCGGTTTGGGTTAGCGTCATGTAGGCGCGGCAGCCGAAGGTGGTGGGGAACACGTAGGAAACCATTCTCCAGAACACCGGGAAGTTCTCCGTGGGCCAGGTGAAGCCCGTGAGGAACACGGCAATAGGGGTTACGAAGAGTAGCAGCACCAGCACCGTTTCCCTCTTGTAGATACCCGAAGACCAGGTGAAGCTGAACACGATGATATCGGCCACGAAGAAAGCCAGGAACAACATCATGTCCCACCAGGCGGCATGTATGGGCAGGTGGAAGAGGTGCGGCACCAGCACGGCACCGTAGGCTCCCAGGAAGAGGAATACCAGGAAATAGGCAGCGCCCCGGCCCAGCACAATGCGGCCCATTCCGTGTCCGCCTTCCACCAGGTTGGCAAAGCTACGGCCTTCTTCACGAAGGGTGCCTGCCAGGGTGCTGGAGCCATAGAACATCACCTGTTGCAGAATCATCATGAGCGCCATGTAAATGAAAAACATGGTGAAGGAGATGTTGGGGTTGTACAGACGGGCGTCGTCGTACTGCACCGGCTCTATGAGCTGCACGGCGTCCTGCCCGGTGAAACCCTTGGCGGCGTAGTGCTCGGCTTGAATCTGGTGCACCTCGTCCAGCATGACCAGGTTGGAGGCAAGGGTCATGTTCTTGTAATAGAGGAAGGTGGACATGTCGGCATAGGTGGACAGGAATGCCTGTTCTCCTAATGCCAGACGGCTGTCAAAGTCGGAGGGGATGTACAGGATGCCGTGCACCTTCTGCTCTTTCATCAGCTCCTCGGCCTCGGCCATGGACACGCAGTCGTAGGCCACGGCACACTCGCGGGTAGCGTCAAACTTCTGCACATAGCGGCGGCTGTAGCTGCCCCGGGAGTTGTCCACCACGGCTACGGGCATTTCGTCCACCACACCGTCGTGGTAAATCCAGTTGTACAGCAGCGGGTACACCAGGCCGGCGAAACAGAAGATGAGCATAACGCCATTGTCCCGGCCGATGAGCCTGAGTTCCTGGGTAAAGATGTTCCACATATCGTGGAACCATTTGCTAATATAGGACATAGTTAGTTACGGGGATAATTCTGGTAGCGGTAGGCATTGTGGAGCCTCCTGGCTCCCAGGAAGGGGATAAGCAGGAAGAGCAGCATATACACCAGGTAGCACCACCAGCCGGCGAAACCGGTGCCGTACAGCACTTCGCGCACATACAGTTGATAGTAGAAGCGCAGCGGGAAGATGGCACTCATGCCCTGGAGGGCTGCGGGCAGCGAACTCACCGGCAGGGTGAAACCGGCGAAGGAGAAGCCCAGCACGCTGTACAGAGCGCTGATGCAAACGCCCAGACGCAGGGTGGGTACCATGGCCACAATGAACACGCCCACGGCTTCGTAGGCCATCACAAACACCAGCGTGGCCAGAATGAGCCAGCCCATGCAGCCGTTCATGGGGTAGTGCAGCGGGCCGTACAGCAGCAGTTGCAACACCACGCCCAGTACCTCGAACAGGAGGGTGTAGGGGGCCAGTTTGCCCAGGATGGCGGTGAAGATGGAGTCTCCGGAAGCCTCCAGCAGGTGCTTGGAGGTGCCGTACTTGAGCTCGGAGCCCACGGCGTAGGCGGTGATGAGGGTGATGCACATGGCCAGCACGCCCATCAGAATCATGTTCACCAGGTAATAGCTGTAGTTGGTGGGGGCATTTCCCACGGTGTGGGCATCTATGTTCACGGGCTGGATGGAGGCCATAATCTCGTGGTCGTTCATGCCTTTGGCCCGAAGCACTTCCCGCTGCACGGCACCGTTGGTCAGGTTCACCATGTACAGGATATCCTTGTAGGCCAGGGCACCACCAATCACCGGATACAGCGTGTTTACATACACCTCCATCTTGGGGCTGCGGAAGCTTTGCACATCCTCGTCAAAATGGCGGGGAACCACCACATATCCATAGATGCGGCCGGTTTCCAGTTCCCGGCTGGCGTCGCTCACAGACTCAAAGTCCACTACGCTGCCCAGCTGGGTGGCGTCCAGCTGCTCCCGGAAGTTCCGGGAGGTAGAAGTCTGGTCCAGGTCCACTACGCCAATGCGCAGTTTTTGGGGCAGCCCTTCTCCCATGAAAGTAAGGAAGAACAGGGCCGATGCCGCCATCACACCTACCGACCCCAGCAAATAGATGGGGCGGCTGTACATAATGCGCACTTCGCGGCGGACAACCTGGTACCACTGATTAAGCCAACTCATTTTTCCTTGGAAATAAGAATCACACTCATACCGGGACGGAGACCTTCCACGCGGGTGTCGGGCCGGGCACGCACCTCGAAGGTGCGGGTGTCAAATTCGCCCATTTCCTTGGTGGCACGCCAGGTGGCGTAAGACTCACGAACGGCCATATAGTATACGGTAGCGGTAACCTGGGCGTTGTCCAGGGCCGGGATGGTAAGGGTAACCTTGTCTCCCTGCTGCATCTTGTGCAGGCGGTCTTCACGGATGTTGAAGGTGAACCACATGTCGTCCAAATCCTGGATGGTCATAATAGGGGAGCCCTGGCCCACCAGTTCGCCCACCTTGGGATAACGGGCCGATATAATACCGTCGGCGGGAGCGGTGAGGGTAATCTCGTCCAGGTAGGAGTTCACCAGCTCTACGGCAGCGTTGGCACGCTCCACCAGAGCCACGGCAGCATCCTTGTCTTCCTGACGGGCGCCCTTCACGGCCAGGTCGTACTGGCTCTTGGCAGCCTTGGCAGTGGCTACGGCAGCATTGTACTGGGCCTCCACCTCATCGAATTTCTGGTCGGACACCACTTTCTGCTCGTGTAGCTTCTGCATGCGCTCGTAGCTCTTGCGCATGACATCTTCGCCCACCAGGGCTTTCTGCCACATCTCGTAGGCACCGGTAATCTGCTCCTGCTGGGCGCCGTTGTAGGCCTTGTTGCGCTGGGCCACGGCAGCGGCCTTGGCGGCGTTGGCCTCGGCAATCTTGGAACGGATTTCCGGGGAGTCAATCAGCACCAGCGTGTCACCTTTGTGAACCTGCTCGCCCTCGCCGGCGCGGAACGCTTCAATACGGCCCGGCACCTTACCGGAAACGCGGTATTCGGTGGCCTCGGCCTCGCCCTGGATCACGATATCCTTAGGACGGGAAACCACATAGCCAATGATGGAAACACTGAGGATAATGCCCACGAGGGCCGTCACTCCAATGAGGAGGTTGTAATTCTTCTTTGCCATAATATGTATTCTTTAATTAATTCTTAGTTAAGACCTTCGGCTTTGTTCAGGTTGGCGGCGGCCATCTGGAGTTCTATGCCGGCGTCTATGTATTCGCTGTGGGCGCTGAGCCAGGCGGTCTGGGCGCCCAGTACGGTGTTGGTGGAGACCACGCCGGCTTCAAAACCAACAGTAGCTTTGCGCAGGTTCTCCTCGGCGCTTTCCAGGTTGGATTCGGTCATGGATAGCTTCTCCCGGGCTTCTCCGAAGAGCTTGCGCTGCTGGGTTACCTGCAGGCCAATCAGCTCTTTGGCATCGGCCAGCTGGCTTTGGTACAGCGTGGCCTCGGCCTTGGCCTTCTTGTAGCGGTTCACATTCTCCAGGCCGTGGAAGATGGGAACGTTCACCATCACGCCGGCGGTGAACATGCCTCCGTTCCAGGTGTTCTGGATGCCGTTGAAGGCATTGGGGTTGGATACCAGGTAGTTGGCCGTGAGGGCTACCTTGGGCATCATATCGGCCCTTACCACTTTGGCTTTCTTGTCATAAATCTGGGAGGCCAGGGTGAGGCTGCGGGTTTCAGGACGGGAGGCGTAAATGTCTTCCATGCTTTTTTCCACGGGGCTCACGGGCTCGGGAATCACTTCCAGGTTCTCATCGGCCAGGGTTATTTCACTTTCCAGGGGAAGGCCGATGCGCTTGCAAAGCAGCATCTTGGAGAGGGTGAGGCCGTTGGAGGCCTTGGTAAGCATCATCTCGGCCTCGTTGGCCTTTACCTTCACCTGCAGGGCGTCGCTGTCGGTGGCTACGCCGGCGGCAATGGCGGCATCTACTTCCTGCTCCATCTGGTGCAGGAGGTCCACGTAGCTCTCGGCCAGCTTCTTCTTATTGGCAATGGAGATAATTTGCCAGTATGCCTGGTCCACATCCACCACAACGTCGGCATACTTCATATCGTACTTGGACTGGGCCAGGTCTTCTGCCAGGGCGGCCATCTGGTTGGAGTAGATAATCTTTCCGCCCACGAACAGCGGCTGCTGCACGGTAACGGCCCCTACCCAGATATTGTGCAGGTCCGGGTGCAGGGACTTGTCAATGTCGGCCCCAATGGCGTTCACCGGGTCGGCGATGTTCGGGACCAGACCTGCCAGGGAAGACGGATCCACGCCCTGAAGCATCTTCAGCACGGTTTGCCACATGGGGCTGCCCATGTATTCGGCGGCCAGGGCCGGGTTGGTCTGGATGGCCGTCATCAGCTGGGTCATTTTCTGCTGCATGGCGGTTCCCATCTGCTGGGATACGCCGGCCATGTAGGCATCCATCTGACCCTGCACCAGGGTACCTGCGTTTTGAAGGATGGCGCTCTGCTCATCGGAAATGAGGGCGATATCCCTGTTATTATATAGGTAGGCGCCGGTAGCGCTTACAGACGGGAAATAATTGGCCAGGGCAATCTTGCGGTCGTAAGAGGCCATTTCAATCTGGGTACGGGCCTGCTGGAGCTCCTTGCTCTGCTGGATGGCCATCTGGCGGCAGTCGTCCAGGGTAAGGGCTTGCCCGTTGTAAGAAACGTTCTCCTGGGCTGCGGCCGTCAAAGTGCCCATAGCCAGGATACTGAGAAGGATGATTTTTTTCATATGGTCGTTTTTTGTCATATTGTCATATATTCCCTTTTGGCGGGATGCACCGTTTGGGATTGCAAAAATACTGCCAATTTTGGACTGATACGAGAGCCTTCTGGCCTTGAAATTATTCAAAAGGTCGAAAATTGAGAAAAATTGCGAATTTTAAGAAAAAATGCCTACCTTTGTCAAAAATTCGCATCCTTATGGAGAATGAAGCTTTACAGACCATAGATATCCGGCGCATCCTCTCGCTGGCTCCGGTCATTGACGAATATTCCCTGGGAACAGACTTTATCCTGGGAGAGGTGAGTGGTAAGCGGGTAGAAAAGAGCCAGGCCGTCCTGTCCATGCTCAAATACCCCGTGCGCTTTGACGGCTATATTATCTTTTTCCTCCGCAGCGGTCACTTCACCATAGACCTGAACCTGAACAGCTACGAGGTAAAGCCCCAGTCCCTGCTGGTGAACGTGCCGGGTAATATCATCAAGCTTACCTCCTATGAAGAGGATCATATCGGAGACGCCCAACTGTACTTTGTGCTGGCCTCCAGGGAATTCATGAGCGGCATCCGCTTCGACTTTAACAAAGTATTCCAGGAAAGCCTGAGCCTCCTGAAAAACCCCTGCATCACTTTGAATGAGGCCGATGTAGCCCTGGCCGAGGGCTACTTCACCCTGGCCCGCGAGGTGGTGCTGAGTGACAAAGAAAACAAAAAGGAGATGCTGGGCTCGCTGGTTACCTCCTTTACCTATATGGCTATGGACGTGTGCACGCGCGCGCTCAACGAGGCTCGCAAGGCGCAGACGCCCTCATCGGCCCGGGTGAACCAGCTGTTCGAGCGTTTCATTGCTCTGGTTACGGAGTACCACAACACAGAGCGCGGCATGGCCTTTTATGCCGATAAACTCTGCCTCACTCCCAAGTATTTGTCCAAGCTGGTAAAACAGGCAAGCGGACGCAGTGCGCCCGCCTGGATAGATTCATTCGTAATTCTGGAGGCCAAGAACATGCTCAAATACTCCGACAAAACCATTAAGGAAATAGTGTACGCACTGCATTTCCCCAACCAGTCGGTCTTCTACAAGTTCTTCAAAGCCCACACGGGCATGACGCCTTCCGAGTACCGTAAAGGTTAGAGCTGGCTTTCAGGTACGCTGAAAGTGTCTCCCTGCCTTACATCTCCCGTAGATAGTCCCTTCTTGAGCCAGCGCATGCGCTGGGCGGCGGTGCCGTGGGTGAAAGACTCTTCTACGGCATAGCCCTGGGCCTTTTTCTGCAAGTAATCGTCTCCAATTACCGAGGCGCAGTTGATGGCTTCCTCCAGGTCTCCCTCTTCCAGGGAGCCAAAGAGGGCGCTCTCGTAGTGGCCCCATACACCGGCATAGAAATCTGCCTGCAGTTCAATCCGTACGCTCACCTTGTTGGCATCGGCCTTGGACATGCGGGCCATCTGGCTGTGGGCCTGGTCCAGCGTGCCCAGCAGGTGCTGCACGTGATGACCCACCTCGTGGGCAATCACGTAGGCGTAGGCAAAGTCTCCGTCGGCCCCCAGCTGCTGCCGCATGCTGGAGAAGAAGGAGAGGTCTATGTACAGGTTTTCATCGGCACTACAGTAGAAGGGGCCCATGGCAGCCTGTCCCTGGCCGCAGGAAGTGCTGGTGCTGCCGGTATAGAGCACCAGGGTAGGGGCCTTGTAGTTACCCAGGCCGTTTTCTGCGAAATACTGGGTCCAGACATCTTCGGTAGAGGCCAGAATCTGGCGGGAGAACTTGGCCAGGGCCTCGTTCTCGGGAGTGGGTTCGTAATTGGTTACGGTTTGGCCCACGCCGCCCGACTGGGACACCACGTTAATTACGTCTCCCAGGTCTCCTCCCATCAGGAGGGTAAGGATGGCAACAATGGCAATGCCGCCTATGCCCAGGCCGGCGGTCTTGCCGCTCATGCCTCTGCGGTCTTCTACGTGGGTACTTTCCCGTCTTCCGTCCAGTTTCATAGTTATTTCTTATTTTTGGTTAGTCTGAGGCAAAGGAGAGTGAGGTCGTCGCTGGGAGTGGCGCCGTTACGGTGCTTCTCCACTTCTTCCTGC
This sequence comes from Bacteroidales bacterium UBA3623, assembly GCA_002373715.1. Lineage (GTDB taxonomy): Bacteria > Bacteroidota > Bacteroidia > Bacteroidales > UBA932 > Cryptobacteroides. The sequence continues at coordinate 67,427 of DFLI01000051.1, read as the reverse complement.
AGCACCCGGATTACGGTGGCAGAATTTTCGCTGCCCAGGGTGTCCATAATCTCAATGAGGCGGTCGTTGCCGAAGAGCTCGTACTCCGGGTTCTCAGCTTCGTTGAGGCCGTCGGTGTAGGCCAGGAACTGCCACTCGCGAATGTTGTCGATGCTTTCTCCCTGGAATACCATGCCGTCCATCATGCCCAGGGCTATGTAATAGCCGGCAAATTGGGACTGGGCCGTCCATTGGGGAGTAAAGGTGATCTTGTGCAATTGTTGCGCGTGAAGCCTTGCCTGGGGAAGAAGCAGGGCCAGAAGAAGCAGGGACGAAACGATTTTCTTCATAACGTGCTGTGAATCTTGACAAATATACAAAAGAAAATGTGTTATCTTTGTATAAAAGTTTAAAAAAAATGCTAAAGTGCTATCAAGTGGCGGGATTCGCATTCCGGATAAGGGCCGATGAAGCCCTGCTGGAAGGCATGGAGAATCTTCGGCCATTTGAGATGCAGGACGGCGACCGTCACCCCCGGCTTGATCGGGGGCCTCTCTTTAGCATAGAGCAGGTAGGGAAGTGGGAAGAGCCGGCGGGAGCGCCGCTCTTCTGTACGCAGGATGGCCCCGGTTTTCCGGAGATTGCCATCTGGGATCTGGCGGAAGGCTATGTCTTCCGCATGCGTCCGCTGCCCGAAGCGCCCGTAGCCGCATGGCTCAAGGCGCAGAAAGACTTTTCTGAGGCACAGCTTTTCCTCACCGGAACAGACCCTCAATTCGGACTTAACAATGCCCTTATGCTGCTGTTTGCCTTTTCCACCGCCCATCAGGGTGCGTTGGAAATGCATTCCTCCGTGGTTATGCAGGCAGGGAAGGGATACCTTTTCCTGGGCCGCAGCGGAACGGGCAAAAGCACCCACAGCCGCCTTTGGCTGGAAAACATCCCGGAAACGGAACTCTTGAACGACGACAACCCCATCCTGCGCCTTCTGCCAGATGGCAGCATCCGCGTGTACGGCAGTCCCTGGAGCGGGAAAACCCCTTGTTACAAGGCCAAAGACGTCCCTGTTGGGGCCGTGGTGCGCCTGCAGCAGGCCCCTCATAACGCCATCCGGCGGCTGAACAAGCTGGAAGCCTATGCTTCGCTCATGGCTTCCGCATCGGCCTTCCGGCCTTTTAAACAATTATCCGACGGCTGGCACCGCACGCTGGAAGCTTTGGTGGCCACCGTCCCTTGCTATTCCCTGGACTGCCTCCCCAACGCGGAGGCCGCCCACTTATGCTACCAAACCGTCCATGACTAAGCTAACCCTCCCCAACGAAGTGCTGCTGGAAGAAGCAGCCTCCCTGTTAGCAGAAGGCCGGGACGTAACCCTGGCCCCCAAAGGAAACAGCATGCTGCCCTTTATCAAGGAAGGCAGAGACAGCGTGGTGCTGCGCTGGCTGCCGGACGTGGAAGAGGGAGACATAGTGCTGGCCCGCTTAGAAGACCGATATGTAATGCACCGCGTTATGCTGGAAAACCGCAACCGCCTCACCCTCATGGGAGACGGCAACCTGGACCAGCTGGAAACCTGCGGAAAGGCAGACGTGATAGGTACGGTGGTGGCCATAGTAAGAGGAGATAAAACGTTTAAACCCTCCAAGGGAAAGGTGTGGAAGCACCTGCTGCCCCTCAGGCGCATCCTGCTGGGTATATACAGAAGAATACAATGAGAATTAAAGATGGATTCATCCTCCGCACCATTTGCGGAGAAAACGTGGTGGTGGGCGAAGGCCTGGCCCAGGTGAACTTTAACAAACTGCTATCCCTCAATGCCAGTGCTGCCTGGCTGTGGGAACAGGTGAAGGGGAAAGACTTCATGGTGGAAGACCTGGCCGCCCTCCTGCAGGAAAAATATGACGTATCGGCCGATGTAGCATTGGCCGATTCTCAAAAGTTGGCCGACAGCTGGAAAGAACAAGGCGTAGCGGAATGATTAGCTTCAGGGAAAGCATGAAAGCCCTCTGGGGCATGAGCGCTCCCGTCCGATGGAGGATGGTAGTGAGCCTGGCCGTGGGCCTGGTCCGCATTGCCGCTTCCCTGGCTTTCGTATGGGCCAGTAAACAGCTGGTGGACATTGCCACGGGGCAAAGCAGCTTCCCGCTCTGGCCCGCTATCTGGATTTTCGTGGGGGTGCTGGTGCTGCAAGTGGCCGCCTTCCTGGTTTCCGGCTGGTGGGAGAGCTACTGCCAGGTAAAAACCCAGAACATCCTTCGCGCCCAGCTCTTCGGCCATGTTTTAAGAAGCCGCTGGGACGGCCGTGACCGTTTCCTCTCCGGAGACACGGTGAACCGTCTGGAGGAAGACATCCGCGTGGTGGCAGAGCTGCTATCGGCCCGTATTCCCGGGCTGGTGGTAACCCTGCTACAGCTGGTGGCCGCCTCCACTTATCTGCTTATGCTGGCGCCGAATCTGTTGTGGGTGCTGCTCATCCTCATGTTCTCGGCCGTGTTTGGCTCCAAACTCTTTTTCAAGCAGCTTCGCAAGATTATGGCTGCCATTCGCGCCCGCGAGAGCGAACTCCAGCAGGTTATGCAGGAGAGCCTGCAGCACCGCGTGCTGGTGCTCACGCTCACCAATGTAGAACGCGTGCTGGAGAAGTTTGGCTGGCTGCAGAAAGACGTAGAAGACAATACCCGCAAACGTCTCAATTTTAACGCCGTGGCGCGCGGATGCATGTTCCTGGGTTTCCAGGCCGGCCACGCCGCCGCTTTCCTCTGGGGTGTATTCGGCATCCTGCACGGAACGGTTACTTATGGTATGATGACAGCCTTCCTGCAGCTGGTGGGTCAGGTGCAGCGGCCCATAGCCGAATTTGGCCGCCAGGTGCCTGCCGTTATTACCGCCCTCACCTCCATAGAGCGTCTGCAGGAACTGCAGGAACTGGAAGAGGAACCCAGCGTGCCGCCGGTGCTGCTGGATAAGGCCCCTCAAATTGAAGTCTCTCACGTAACCTATAGCTACCCGGGCAGTGAAAGAATCATTCTGAAGGATTTCTCCTGCACTTTCCCGGCGGGCGCCACCACCCTCATTGCCGGCCCTACGGGCATTGGTAAGAGTACGCTCCTAAGGCTGGTTATGGGACTTCTTCAGCCCTCCGAGGGCACAGTAACCCTGGACGGACAGCCCAGCGGGGTGGCGCTGCGCGGCAATTTCCTCTATGTTCCGCAGGGGAACAGCCTCCTTAGCGGCACCATCCGCAGCAACCTGCAGCTGGCGGCGCCATCGGCTACCGAAGAGCAGATGCGGGAAGCCCTGGAAACCGCTGTGGCCGATTTTGTCTTCAAGCTGCCCAAAGGACTGGACACCCCTTGCGGGGAAGTGGGCAGCGGCCTTTCCGAAGGCCAGGCTCAGCGAATTGCCGTGGCCCGCGCCCTGCTGCACCCCGGCACCGTGCTACTCATGGACGAGAGCACATCGGCCCTGGATGCCAACACTGAAGAGCGCATGCTGAAGAACATCCACTCCCGTTATCACGGCAGCAAAACCATCCTCATTATCTCCCACCGGGAGGCCACGGCCAGCTTCACAGACCACGTGGTAAAGGTTTGAAAATCTATGATTAAGCTCTATATCTTTGACTTTGACGGCACCCTGGCCGACACCAACCGCCTCATTGTAGAAACCAACCAGGAACTGGCCCGGCAGATGCAATATCCCGTGCCTACTCCGGAACAGATTACGGCTGTGATTGGCCTTCCCATGGCGGGCTGCATCCGCACGCTGTTCCCGGGAGTGCAGGAGGAAGAAATTCCCGCCTGGGCCGTCAAATGCCGGGAAGTGTTCTATTCCCTTAAGGATAAGTATTTACCCGTGCTGTTCCCGCATGTAAAGGAAACACTGGCGGTGCTGCATGAAAAAGGCTATGTACTCACCGTAGCTTCTTCCCGCTCCAACCAGTCCCTGAACGAATTCCTGCAGGAAATGGGCGTGGCGCAGTACTTCTCCTATGTGCTGGGAGGAGACAATGTGAGCAAGGCCAAGCCGGACCCGGAGCCCGTGCTAAAAACTCTTCGCGAATTGGGCTATCAGGCCGATGAAGCCCTGGTAGTAGGGGATATGCCTGTAGACATTAGAATGGGTGCCGGCGCCGGGGCCCGCACCTGCGGCGTAAGCTACGGCAATTCCAATCGCGCAGAACTCCTGGCCGCCGGAGCCGATTCTGTTATAGATGATTTTGCCCAGCTACTAAAATAAATCCCCGAAGAATTATCTGTGTTTGAGCTCCAGGCGTTCTACGTTGCCATTGGCGGTTTGGCAGATGACATCGTTGATTTGCGTCATATTAATGATCTTGGGCCCGGCATTAAGGATTTTGACTCTCTCATCAAGGATTCTGGGTCGCCCATTAACAAAAAGTTCCGGCTGGTTCAAACTGTTCTTAACGAGATTATCAACACCTTCGTTGAAGTAAAAAAGCCGGCCGAAGTAAATATTTGCGGGATTGGAAACCGAGAATCCAAGCAAGTCAGTGGTTTGACTGTTCAAGATATCAGGGCTGATTTCAACGTTACGGAGCGGATCGAAAATCGCCATGGGCACAAGTCCGCCGAGCATATCATTGCTGGTAACGATGCCTGCCAGATTTACTACATTAAAGGATTCGCTGGCTTTTAATGCCTGTTCGGCAGTCAGGAGCACGCCCTTCTTATCCAGCTCTTTGGCGGCTTTTTTGTCTCCTTCCAGGGCGGCGGTCATCTGCTGGTATTCCAGCCACAGGTCACGCACCAGCATGAGCTGCTCGGTGGCATCGGCCTTCTTGACGTACCTGTCCGTGGTGTCGATGAAGCGGTTGGCCAGGTGATTCTGTTTCTGGAGAGTGGTGTAAGACAGGGAAGCGTTGATGGTGCTCTGGGTTACATCGGGGCAGGAATTGCCTGCCAGAACAGTATTAAGGTTATTACCGGCTTCTACCAGGGCGTTGGCTACATTGGTAAAGATGGGAGCCATGTCGTTCATGTCCTTGAGCACGCCTTCAAATTCAGGGATGTCTCCGGCTACCTGGTTGGACATATCCACTAGATTGCCAAACTGAATGGCGCGGGCCTGCATAACCGAATAGGCCAGAACGATGCTGTTCTTGTAGTCTTCATCGGCCCTGAGGAGCTCCTCCATATTATCTATGCGCTCGGTAGCGGTTTTGCGCGAGAAGCGGGAAGACTTGCCTATATTGCCGCTGGCATTGTCGTTGCTGACGGGCCAGCTGAACAGATAGGAAGCAAGAAGGCCGATGGCACAGACGGCAACTATGCTAGCCAGGACGATGATGCTTTTCTTTTTCATATCTCTTTATGCTTGTGGTTTCTTTCTGAGGCAAAGATATATACTCCTATCTATCCTTCTGTCAAAACGCCACAAATGTTTGTAAAAACTGGTAAAAACAATTGAATCGCTATTGGGCGGCGGCGCCGGTGAGCAGGATGTACGCGCGGAAGCCCTTGATGCTCTCGTTATTGAGCGGGAAGGACAACTGCCCGTCACCTGTAATGAAGAGGATGGTCATATCGCGCGCAGGGAGGGTCTTCACATTGATAACCGGAGTGAAGGTTGCCACGTCTGTTACAGTGGGCGTGGAACTGTTCACGATGGTTACACCCCCGAAGACAGGATTCACTACGTCTGCAGCTTTGGAAGGCTTGATAATGTAAGGTTTTCCGGCCTCTATGATGATAGTACCTGCCAGCGACACCTCAATACTTTCAAAAGAAAGGGAAAGTGCCCCATCCGTAAATTCAGAACTGCTCAATCGTCTCAGCTGAGTAGCGTCCCCAAATACCTTACTGACAGTAGCGGCAGAAACGTTGAACGGCAAACAGATGCTGTTCCACGCACCGTGGACAAACGTACGGCCAACCGTCACGTTTTTGGACTGCCCGGCCATCTGCGTTATGACCTCACTGTTGTTCACATCATCCCGGAGGACCACAACACCGGAGGCGCTGATCACTGTATTAGCATCAGCCATACGATGTTCATAGTGATCATTGATACAGGTCTTCTCAGAGCCCGAAAGGGTGCCGTGATTGGCAACGTACTCGTAGAAGGTTTCCTTATCGCCCCCATAGCTCAGGAGAAGATACAAATAGAAGTTTTCTCCACCACAGATCTCATTACCATAAACGAAGCCTGGACGATCATCATTTCCGTTCTTATAGGTGGTAATTCCGCTGACGTTGTGTTCCGTTGGCGTTCCATCTATGGCCACGGTAATATAATCTCCACCGCTGACCGTACGAATTAATTGACCCTGCTGAGAAGTGACCAACGGCTTATTGCCGGTCGGAGACCGATAATCGAGCGCCAGCGAATTATAGCAACTGCTGCTGGCACTCAGATTAGGTCCAAACATATAAAACTTTCCATCGCTGTCATCAATTTCTTTGATGGAAAGGGAAGACGGGGTAAACAGGCAGTATTTCACACGGACGGAGCCACTTGATTCAACCTTTCCAATAAAACCACCTCCGCTTTTCCCCGCACTCAGATCAATGCTTCCCAGAAAAGAACAAGCGTCAATGATGAGATCCGCATCATAGTTCATAGCTACAACACGCCCCACATAGGACCCGGCGTAAACATTACCGGAAGAGGTGGAATGGATGGCGGCCGAGTTTTCGCAGTTTACAATGGTACTGGACCTGTGAGTACCATTGCTGCTGACATAGGCTGCCACTGCCGCAGGATACTGATCGGACGTCACGTTTCCAGCCAAGTGAAGGTTCTTGATGGTAGCACCGTCCAGACAGCCGAAGAGAGCGACATATTTGATCTCGCTGGTCCCGGTAAGGTTCAGGGTGAGGATATGCCCGTCTCCATCAAATACTCCGGAGAAAGGCTTCGTATCAAGACCCGCCATTCGGCTGATGGTCAAATCCGCCACCAGCTTGAAGTAATATCCGTCATAAGTGAATCCTTTCGCCAACTCAGATTCAAGCTTAAGCCAATGGGCCGGTTCTGCGATGAGATACGGGTCTTCCGGCGTACCATTGCCCGGGAAATTCTTGATGTCTTGTGATTTGGTAAACTTGGGCACCGCGCGATCGGCAACCACTTCCCAGTTGGCGCCGAGGAGAGCAACCAGCTCTGCGGCAGTCTTCCCCCCACCATCCCAGCCCTGCGCATTATTCAGCAGGTACGTATAGTAACTCTTTTTGTTCTCGTAGAAGTGAATGTCATCAGAATCACTTCTCCGGGCATACGTATAGCAGCCGTCCGTGTCAACACCCACGGAGGAAGGATTGAACAGGCAATGATAGAAATGGCTGTCCGGCCCATTCTCGTTCCAGCCCACGAAGCCGCCCCACTTCTCGGTCTTCGCTCCTGAGAAGATACCGTCGAAAAGGCAATCTTCAAAATAAACGTCCGTGTTTCCCTTCACCACTTCACCCACCAGGCCACCGTGACTTCCGTCGCCATCGATGCTGCTCATGATGACAACACTGCTCCTGCAGGAAGTAATATGGTTTATATTCTGGGCATAGCCGGCAATACCTGCGGCATACTTGGCCGAGGCATTGATGATGCCGGCAGTTTGCAGGTTCTTGATGGTGGCACCGTGGATGTACCGGAACGGAGCGCAATACTCCTGCACGGAAGTATAGTTGAAGACAAGCGTGTTCCCGCCACCGTCAAAGGTGCCGCCAAAGTACTTGCTGTTGCTCACGCCCACCATGGTATTGACCGTAATGTCCGTGACCAGTTTGAAGAATTTACCGCTGTAAGTGCTTCCCGTCCTCACCTTTTCGGCCAGATAGTTCCAGTTGCCGGGCGACGAGATGAGATAGGGATCCGACTCCGAGTCACCGCTTCCATAGAACGGGTTCACTACAATTGTAGCCGGGACCACCTTGCCCCCGGCGGACATCTGCCAGTTGCTGCCCAGTCTTCCCAACAACTCGTTTTCGGCCATACCGCTGGCGTCCCTACCTTGGGCCTCGCCAAAGGTCTGGGTATAGTAGCAGTTTTCGAAAACCAGGTTCTTGGTGTCGTTATAGCGGGCCAATGTCTTGCAATGGCTGGTGGTTGTGATGTCTATGCTGGAAGGTCTGAAAAGGCAATTGATCAGGACCAGTTTCCCGTTTTTATAACCCACCAGGCCGCCGCAATAGTCACTGTAATTACCACCGCCCGTCTTAAATACGCCATCAAAGAGGCAGTCCGTAATGGTTGTAACGGACCCCTTGCACGTGTGGGCGACAATTCCGCCGTTGGTGGCGTCAGCGTCCCTGGGGCCATATTCGTCAAGTGTCATACTCACCCAACAGTTGCTGATGGTCACCGTGGCATCCTCTTTCACCTCACTCACCAAGCCGGCGTTGTATTTTTGATAGGACTCTATAAGGCCCGTGACGTGCAGATTCTTGATGACGGCGCCATCCCCCAGAAAACGGAAGGGGGCCCTATAATCATATAATACCGGCACATGGTCTGTAGGGATTTTGAACCGGTACGTGACCGTGTGGCCGTTTCCGTCAAAAATGCCCCGGAACGGGTTATCTGCACCCAACATATATTCCCCAACGCTGATATCGGCCGTAAGCTTGACATATTTGCCCGTAAGGTTTATATCGCTGGCTCCAGCCACATTGCCGGACTGAAAAATGGACATAATTTTCCAGTCCTCAGCCGAATTGATAAGATAGGGGTCTTCAAGCGTGCCGCTGCCTTTGATACCGCGGTCGTTGATGGTATAGGCCTGTCCCAACTGTGCTCCCACCAAAAAGAGCAATGCAGCAAGAATGAATTTTATCTTTTTCATCTTTCGTTCACTCAAAGTTTCACGTTTTAGCGTGCATTAATCTGAAGAGCCCCGCCATAGTAATACATGGGAACCGGTTCAAGTCCACTGATGGAGATACTTTTCAACGTTCGTTGCGTCATCAGGGCTTTTATCCGATAGAATTTTCCATTCTCGAACGTGACATCGGCCTTGGTCCTGTCATAATATGCGCTCCCGGTGTTGGCCGTCATGGTGACGGTTTGCTCAGAGAAACCCTCAATGGCCACATAGAGCACACTGGGGGTTGCAGAGACCGGGGTTATGGTATAGGTGTTGGTGCCATCATTAACCAGCAACTGAGTTACGTTCAAATCGCCCGTATCGCCGGAATTCCTGAGCGTAAATTTCACAATGGCCTGCTGGCTCACGAAATGGGCCGGAGTGGTTTCAATGCTATTACCACTAACCGCCGTCACGGTGACCTCTGCCGTAGCGTAGTCGCAGTTGGCTGCTATATACTCCAAAGTTCCCTGCTGGGTGGCATAGTTGTTCGAACGGAATTTGAGCGTTAGGACTTCATCCATCGCAGGGGCTGTTGTCAAGTTGCCCGACAAGGTTGTCGAAGAGGTACTGCTCACTGCAGGAACCAGCGTTCCAAGGTGATCCCCACCCACATTGTACACTTCTACATCATCTCCCGCTGCCCAGGAGGCTTTCAAGGTAACCCCTTCATCGGTCAAGGCTTTGGTGGCCGTTCCTTTTTCGGCTTTCACCTTCAGGGTGTACGCAGATGTTCCCTGCTCCTGTGGCTCTTGCGGCTGCAGTTGTTCTTCAAATCGGTTGCAAGAGTAGAAGACAGTGCCGGCCGACATGGCGGCGGCAAGTAGCACAAACAGATTATTCTTTCTCATCTTCATTCCCTCCCTATACAGTTATTCCCCAGGTATCGTCCCCGCCGTCGATATAATCGTCTTTGCTGGCCTGCAGCAACGAATGGCCCGGTTGGATTTCCATCACAATTAGCTGTGGGGACTCATAATCCAATTTGTTTATCTTTTCTTTGTTCATGTGCGTACACTGTTGATTTTTAATAGCTGTCTACGGTCATCAGGGTAATCTTGGAGTAGAGTACCGGGATTCCGGAGATGCTCTGGCTGGTTTGGATGGGGGAATGGGAGACTAGGTTGTTAACAATCAGGCCTGTGTTGTAGGCCATATCCTGCAGGTTCTTGTCTATGGTCATGGCCTGTTTGCCGTGCTTGATATTACTCTGTGCCATGGCGGTGTTGTCCTGACCGGTGATCACCGGCATGTCCGTTATTCCTGCTTCTTCCAGCGCCTCAATGGCTCCCTGAGCCAGGTTGTCGATGGCGGCAAGAATCATATCCGGGCGTTCACCAAGTCCATAACTGGTAAGGCGGTCCTGCATGGCTTTGCGGCCGTCGGCAGTGTCCCAGCTGTCGGCCTTTACCTGAGCATATGTTTTCTTGCCACTCTTGACTACCAGTTGATTGTTGTCGATGTATTTCTTGAGAAGCTCCATGGCGCCCTCGAAGTAATCCTTGGCGTTGATGTCGGTCTCGGGGCCCTCCAGGAATTCGATGGTCATGGTAGCCGCACCGGAGGAATGGAAATGATTGAGCAGGAACATGGCCTGCATACGGCCGATTTCCTTGGTGTCGGTGGAAGAAATATAAGCTATGCGGGAGTTGTCAAGAACAAAACGGTCGTGGCAAACTACCTTTACGTCGGGATACTGCTCAAGCAGCCCGGACTCGTTAATCTTCTGATAGTCAATGGCCGTTAGCACAATGTACTTGGCTCCGGCGCGGAGGGCTTCCCGAAGCTGTTCCACCTGCTTCTCTGCTCCGGCGGCTGTTTCCGGGGCAATGTAGAAAGTGGTTTGGAAGCCGTACTTACCCATTACCGTCTCCAGATTGGCCTTGTCGGTGGCCCAACGGTCTATTGTGTTGGCGTCCGGAAGCAGTACCGCTACTTTCTTCTGGGTGTTATCCTTTGTACATGCAAGCGCCATCAGCGCTGTTGCGGCAAGAATCAATGCTTTGCCAAAAAAGTTCTTTTTCATATTCTTTGTGATCATTATAATTTCTTATGCTGGGAAGACCATTTGCCGTTCAGGATGTCGTCAATGTAACCGGAACAGAACTGGATAAAGAACATGTTGCCGGTAGTGGTATGGGAGCCCAGGGCGGAGGAGGTGTAAAGGTAGGTGCTATAATGGTCGCTCTGGCTGGCCCACTGGTCATCCATGGTGTAGAGGTTAATCGGGGGCACCACATCGTCTGTGGTTGAATGGAAGAAGGTGAGGCCGGAGGCCTGCGGGGGCATCCATCCGCCGTAGGAGAGGGAATTCTCCTCCAGGCACTGCCGGAGGGCCTGGAGTTTATCGGCCGATATATCTCCGTCCACGCTGCCGTCCTTGAAATAGGCCAGCAGGGAAGGCTTGAAGCACATCTCAATGGGAGCGTATCCCTGCGGATCCAAGCCAAGGGCGCTGAGCAGTTGTTTGTTCATTTTGTTCCCGGCTACCTCCTTGTCCTTAAGCCAGTCGAAGATTCCCGTTCTTATGAACTCCGGTGAGCAGAAGTCTGCATAAGTGCAGCCCAACTCCTTGAGGCGGGGGTTGGTATCTATTGCACCCTTCAGGATAAGGGCAGCGGCAATGGGCATATACAACTGTCCGCTATGGGCGTATTCAGTCAGCGTTGCCATAAGGTCGTACGGCCCGTCTGCGCAGATGGCACCGGCCAGGCGAAGGCCGCTCTCGCTATGTTCGCGGCAATAGCGATACACTCCGGCCGCTGCTGCGCCACCCTGAGAATAGCCAACAGCCACCGACTTCCAGCCATCGGCCAGTTTATTCTTTTCTTTCTCATACCAGGCAATGCCCGCCTTGGCACCATCCACTACCTGTAGGGATGTTACTTCGCGGTTGCAATAGGGATGATGGTGGTTGCGGGTGGCACCGTACCCTTCGTAGTCGGGCAGGATCACCAACGCGCTCTGGGAGAGCGGGCTGGCAAAGGTGGCCAGCAAATTTACGTCATTGGAAACGCCCCCGTTGGTAAAATTGCTGGGGCGCTGCTCGTCTCCGGTGATGGTGACATGACAGCCAATCAGTACGTTTCTTGCTTGCTGTGAACCGTTCGAGCTGATAGGCCACACCAGCGCTTCGGAGCACTCTATGTTTTTGCCGGAAACATCCTTTGTAGTGTAACGGAGAATGGTCCAGGCATAGCTCATGCTGCCGCTCTCTGCCTTGGTCTGGGTGCCTTGCGCTTGTTTCAGCAGGCTGGAATAATAGTCGTACAGGGCGGGGTCGTAATCATCGTTGGAGGATGAAGACTCTTGCAGCAGTCCCTGATAGAACTGCTCAAGAGAGATGGTGCCGGAGTCCATGACAGTCACTTGCGAAAGGTCATACAATCCGTCGTCCTTGTTGTCGGGAATGGGATCGGGGTCAGGAGTCTTTCCACAGGCTACTGCCAGGATGAGCGCCAGCGCGGTGATCAGTTTCCTTTTCATATTGCTTTCGTTTTAGTTATTGATCGGTTGAAAATATTCACTCATGGTATTGTAGTACACGCTGCCGTACCATTCGTAATTGTAAATCATGGCGTGGCTGGCGGTGGTGTGCCGCGCCACCTTCGAATACAGTTCATAGAGGTTGATGTGGGGGTTCGCCTCCACTTCCTCGCGGAACACGCGCGTGAAGGCGTTGGAGAGGTAGATGTTGCCTTCCAGCACGTCCGCGTGCGAGGTCTCGCCGGGGGCGGCGGCGGTGAGCAGCAGCACGCCGGGGATGCCCGGCATGTCCTCGCCGACGGAGCCGCTGTAGCAAGTCTCCATCACGAAGAGGAGTTTGCGGAAGTTGTCCTGCGCGTTCTGCAGAATGCTGTGTATTTCTGCCGAACTGATGTATGCTTCCTCTCCCCAGTTAATCTTGTTGTTGTAGTAGCCGTGGCCGCTCCAGAACAGCAGGACGTTGGTGCCCTTGCTGCCCTTGACCACCTGAGGCGTGCGTTCGGTGACGTTGCCCTTCAGGATATTCCCGAAGTCCGCCGGAGTGAGCTCGCTGATCTTGTAGTCCACCTGGATGCCGGTGTGCAGATTCTCTCCGTCGGGGGTTACATGCACTACGCCAGGATGCGGGTTCTCGGGATTGTTTGCGATATCATCCTCAACAATCAGGACGATGTGGTCGTCGTCATAGCCGGCGTTCTTGAGCATCCGGTAGAATTCCAGCGCATCCGCCTGGTGGCGGTAGTTGATCCAGCCGGTGGAGGTGGCCATCACCACGGCGCAGCGGTCGGTGAGCGGCTCGTAGGAGACGCCCTTGATGTTCTTGTCGAACTTCATCAGCTCGTCCGCCACGAAATCCCACATCTGGTCCATGCTGCTCTTCCGCGCGTGGTCGCTGCGGGTCAGGTAACCCGCCAGGTGGTACTGCCCGTCGTAATAGCGCCAATGGCCGTACCAGGTGCCCAGCTGGCTGATATGCGTCTCCCGGTCAAAAATCCAGCTGCCGGACGCGCCTGACATACTGGGAATGTGACCGTTACGGATGGACTGGAAGCCATGGCGGAGGCCGTCGGGCGTCCAGGACAATTCGTCGGCGTCGCCGTCGCAGGCGTCCATCACGGCCACGATGGCCTCGCGGACCGTCTCCAGCTGAGCCGTCTCCTTGTGAGCGAGCGAGAGCGCCAGCAGGGTGAAGCTGTCGTAAAGCTGCGCGTAGCCGTTCTGAATCTCGCGGCCTGTAATGGCTTTGCGGGCGGCGGGGAATCCGCTTTCAGGGTCACCGCAAAGGGCGATGCCCTGGAATTCGTGGGTCAGTTTCCCTTCCAGCAGCGGGTTGCAGCCAATGTCGGTACAGTAAACTTCGGGGAAGTAATCATTGACGTTAATGATGCCATCATCCACCGCCTCCATGCCCAAGGAGATGCCCTCTTCGTCAATCACCTCGTTCAGCATCAGCATATCCTCCAAAGACGAAGGAACATAAATAATGATGGGAAGAATGAGGAAATACGAGGACATACTGTCCTTGATCTGTCTGATGAGGGAGCGCAGGCTTTCCTTGTCGGTGAATATGTATTCTTTGTAGGACTCATACCTCAGCTCGGTGGCAAAGTATTTCGCATAGGAGGCAAAGGAATAGACATAGTCGTCCGCGTCCCTGCCTCGCGACAGCATGATGATGTGCCCTGGAAGAGGCTGCTTCCGAAGGACGTTCAGCATGGCCTGGGTCTGGGCCAGGTCGCTCTCGCTCATGCAGAAGATATTGGGGGCGGCCTTGTTGCTGCCACCGTAGATGCGCTGGATCTCGGCCGAGGTGACGCTGGGCATGATGACCGGGATGCGGGAGCTCAGGCTCTCACGGGCCAGCATCCGCGCATGTCGGCTGTATTTCGGCCCGACGACGGCGGCATAGGAGTCGTCGTGGGTGATGCGATAGACTTCGTCCTCAATATTGGCGCCATCCTCGTCAATCCATTCCAGCTCCAGCTTCACGCGCTGCCGGAGGCCCTCCTGGGCCTGGTCGATGGTGGCAAGCGCCCCTTGCACCAGGAGTTTTTCGCTGTCCCACTGGGACCGGGGCATCACCACGGCCACCTTGTAGGTGTTGACCTCGTCCTGCGGCACGGGAATTTCCTGGCCGCAGGAAAGCAGAATCAGGGAGACTGCAAGCAGCCGGAGAACTCTGTCAATACGCATAGCCGGCCTCCTTTTCCAAAGCTTTATCCTTATATTGTTTTTCCAGCGCGGTCCAGGCATCCAGCGATAACGGCCAATCCACGCCCTGGCTCATGGGATGATGGAAGAAACGCCCGTTGAAGCTGATGTACACATGCCCGGTGGACATGCCATAGTCTGCATGCGCCGGCCAGGGGCTGTTCTGCGCCCACCCGGACACATATTCTTTCACGATGCCTCCCAGATCCAGGATCAGGGAGAAAGGCAGGATGTCGGTATAAGGACTGCAATCATCCCCGACGCCAATAGTAGCATAATACCTCCAGGAGAAATCGAATGCGCCCAGGCGGGAGGTCCCGCACACCGGGGCGATGATTGTGCGGTAGTACATGTCTAATTCCACTCCTTCCTGCTCCCACAGGATGCTGTAAAGCTCGTCCGCCATATCCAGGCCCTCATAGCCCGTGGAAAGGACGCATTTCTGGAGATACGCTCCTCCGTTCTCTTGGTAACCGTCCTCGATGCCCTGGGAGATCTCGTCGATGATACGGTCGCCGTCCAGGCCTTTGAGGAGCACAGGCTCGAAATCTTTCATGATGGCCCCGGCCAGCCAGGCGCCGCCGTAACGCTTGAGCTGTACCGAGCAGATGCCCTCGCCGTATGTCTTGTCGCTGTCCAGCAGCAGGATACGGCCTTTTTCAAGGGCAACTTCTTCCACCAGAGGCTCGAATTCCGGGCCGCAGAGGACCAGGGCCTTGCGCTCGTCGGCGCCGGAGAGCCACTCGTCAAACTGGCTGCGGGCCTCGGAGATGTTGTCGGGCTTGAGCATGTGGATCGTCATGCCGGGCTGCGCCGACACACTCTCCATCAATGCTTTGAGAATGGGCTCATTGTATCCGTCGCCGGCCAGACCGGTGGTGGTGGCAAAGATGACGGTAAGGTCCTTGCCGCTTTCTTCAGGATTGTCTTTTTGATGACAAGCCGGAAGGAAAACCGCCAGGGCGAGAAGCCATATTCCGATTCTCGTTTTCATGACTTAAAATCGTTCGTCAGCTTTGCACAAAGGTGGGGGCTTTATTTCGTATTCGAGTAAAACTCCAACAATTGTTTGTAAAAAGCCTTCAAAAGCTTAAATCAGTAGCGAAAGTAAATTGGTTATAGTTAAAAGTGCAATTTAATAAAAAAATTAACCCCGGCATTAGCCGGGGTTTAAAATTTACGCAGAATCAAGAAAAAAGGGGCAAAAATTGACGCAGAATCAAATTTTCACTCATTCTTTGGGTGACTGACTTCTCATTTCCTCGTGACGTTCATGATGGCGATATCGTCGGCCTGTTCGGCCCCGGAGGCGAATTGGCGAACGGCATTATACACCGTAAGGTCATCTATAGGATGTTGACACTTTTGCAACTGTTCCATAAGATGATCAAAGCCCAGCAGCTCTTTTTGGGCATTTTCTGCTTCGGAAACGCCATCGGTGAAGATGATAATCTGCTCGCCATGGTCAATCGTGATGGATTGCTCGGAGAAGTGATAATCTCCATCTATTCCTAGCAGCGTATTCGTTTCCTTCAGTTCCAGCCAACGGCACTGGCCGTCCTTGACCAGGATAGGCGGCAAGTGACCGGCGTTGCAGTACGTCAGCTGTCCCGTGGACGGATGGAGCTGGCCAATCCATGCAGTAACGAACATCATCGAACTGTTGTTTTGCGAGAGTGTCGCATTTATCTCCTCCATAATAGCTTTGGGGGACTGGTGATGCTTCACCGCAGAGCGGAAAAGCGTCACGGCAGCGGACATGAACATGGCGGCGGGCATGCCTTTCCCGCTGACGTCACCGATAATGAAGGTGACAACATCGCCGTCCCTGTAGAAATCATACAGGTCTCCTCCCACACTCTGCATCGGCACCAGCATGGCGTGGAGTGCGAGCTGGTCATCATCTATAAAATCGTGCACCAGGATGCCGGTCTGGATATTAGTAGCCATCTGCATCTCTTTCTGTACGAGTTTTTGCTCATTCTGAACCTGCAGAAATGCTTTCCCGTTTTTCTCAATCCTACGGAACAGATAAATCAGGATCGCGATTCCGAGAATCAGGATGAAGAGCGTGAAGAGGCTTCTTCCTTTAATGCTTTGCCAGATGATGTGATTGGGCACGGCAATCATTAACTGCATCTGCATCGGGGACATCGTCTGCGAATAGACACGCCAGTGCTTCTTGTCATCCTTATACTGTATTCCATCCTCCGGATTCCCGCTGTCGGAGGAAGCGATAAGCGAACCGTTAGTTCCATAAATGAGACAGACGGCTTCGTCAAAAGGCTTGATTTCCTTTAGAATGGCTTCCATCCACTTAATCGTAAAGTCAACACCAACAACACCTGTCAACTGTCCCTGTCCGTCCTCAATTTTAATGGAATGGGAAGCAATCTGTGTCTGAGTGCTGGCACCAATATACGGCTCCGACCAGTAGCCATCGCCATCGCACCGGAGCGCACCGGTGTACCAATCACGCGCGTAGTAATCCAGCCCCTCCGCCCCTTGTGCTGTGGTGATAGTTTGACCGTCGTAACGATACGAACGTGGAAAATAATTATTTACCTGGCCGTGATAGACGCCCGGGGCAAGCTTGACGAACATATTGTCAATGTCCGGATACCGCTCCAGCATCTTACGGGTTTCTTTCAATATCTCCTGCTCATTATCACGGTGCTCAAGGACATACCTCCGCATTTCGTCGGCGGCGAAATGGAACCCTACCAACTCATGATAGAAGTCCTTCTGCGCCAACTGCATCTTGTATTCTACCACTTCCTTCATGTGATTCTTCTCAATGGAGGATAAGATGCCAAATTGAGCCAGCATTGCCGCGGCAATGAACAGAACAGCAACTATGGGTAATGATCGGAATCTCATATAGAGTTATAATAATCAAATTTTTTGCCACTCACTGGGGGACAGACCCGCGATGGCCGTGAAGGTACGGCTGAATACCGAGGGCGAAGAGAAGCCGCAGGATAATGAAACATCGGCCATCTTTATATCTGGATCCTCTTTCATCAGACGCTTGGCTTCCTCTACTCGGTAGCGGTTTACGAAAAGATAAAAACTGCAGTCGTATTCCGAGTGGATAAACTGCGAAAGGTAGGTACGGTTCATGGGCAGTACGCCCTGAAGGTCTACCAGCTTGAAATTCGGATTCCGATAAGGCTTCTCTTTTTCCATCCATTCTTCCAATGCCCGGCGGTACTCCTCATTGGGCTGGGACTGAACATCTTCCTTGGTAGTTTCACTCTTGATGGACTGCATCACCTGCTCCCAAGGGTCACGGCGGAACAGAACCAGGTCTGTCCCGTATGCCAGGGCAAAGATGGCCAGCCACTGCTGGGTGAATCCGCGAGCATGGTCATGGGAAACGCACATATAGAAGTAAACCAAACCCACCAGCAACCCTAAGCTCATGTAACGGAGGATACTCTTCTCGTCAATGTCCTCCAGAGAGGAGAAATTATCTTCACACCAGAGCCGGTACTCGCGCACGTGCGTGAACAAAAGCGCAAGCAGGAAGACCGGATACAAGGCAACCAGGAGCCGCAGGTTGACAGGAAGGAAATAGTCCAGCGCAACCAGTGCGAACATGGGGAGGAGTTGATACAGGGCACGCCGGACATTGAGCCAACCCGGGCGGAGCGCCTCTGTGGGAAACATAAGCAGCGACCAGCCCAGCAGATTGCCCAGCGCAAGCTCTATGGTTGTAAGCTCATAGGCGCCCATATTCATTACGGGCTTGCCCATGAACAGCCAGGAAATAACATATAGTCCATCCAGAATGCCCCACAGAAGAAGCGTCCAGCCCCAGATTCGCCGCATGCGGTATCCCTCCGTATGCCGGAAAGAAATCCAGGCACAACAAAGGGCCACAGCCGTGGAGGCCGACATAAGAATGGGCGTGATGGCGCTGTCGAAGTATTCTTCCGGAATAAAGTGGGACGCCCAAATGCTCAGCGCCACAATGACGGTGAGTATGACGGCAAAGCGAATTTCGGCCTTATAATGGAATATGATATTCACCGAGGTCATTATTTATCCCAAAGATAATCATTATTCCGTACCGACATAACATTTTTGAATAAAAGAAGTATATTTGCCAGCAGATAACGCTTGAACGGAATGAAAACCGCCATCATCATAGGAGCCACCTCGGGCATCGGAAGGGCGTTGGCCGAAAGGCTGGCCCGGGATGGATGGGTGGTGGGCGCCGCCGGAAGGCGGGAGGCGCTGTTGCAAGAATTATCGGCCCAATTTCCCGAGGGAACTATTTTTCCGCAGGTTATGGATATCACCAAGCCGGAGGCCACGGAGGCCCTGGATGCGTTGCTGGCCAAAACCGGCACTCCAGACCTTTTCCTGCACGTTTCCGGCGTGGGGCGCCAGAACCCGGACATGAACGAGGTAATAGAAACCTGGACCATGGAAACCAATTGCGTGGGCATGGCCAGGATGGTTTCCCATTTCATCCGTTATGTGCTGGCTTCCGGCGCTTATGATGCCAAGCACAAAGCGCTCATAGGCGTGGTTACCTCTGTGGCAGGAACGGCAGGGCTGGGTGTATCGGCCTCCTATTCTGCTTCCAAGAAAATGCAGATTACTTACCTGTCGGCCCTTTCCCAACTGGCACATATGCAGAAGTGGCCCATTCTTTTTTCCGACATTCGCCCGGGCTTCGTAGAGACCGAGATCCTGAATATGGACCGGAAATATCCCCGCCTTATATCGGCAGAAAAAGCGGCAGAATATATCCTAAAAGGTCTTCGCCGCAAGAGGCGCATTATCATTTTTGACGGGCGTTTCCGTCTTATCACCGCCCTATGGCGTCTTATCCCGCGCTGCATCTGGGAGCGCCTTACCTTTATTAAAAACTAGACACCAAGTATATGAAAACCCTCCTTCGAACCGTATCGCTTATTGCTGTCCTGTGCGTTTGCACGGCCTGTTTTACCACCCTGGCCCTAACGGCGGTGGCTCTGAGCAATCTTACTCCCGGGGAAAAGGTGACCATTTCCGGCGTTACGGCGGGGCAAATTCCCTCCCAACCGCTGGCAGCTTTTTTTGAGGCCGATGGCGGCGGCACCATCTGCATCGTATACGACTTCGTTCGCTACAAGGATGGCCAGAAAATCAAGGATAAGTTTGTGCGGGGAGGCGTTTATGAGTACAAGGATGCCAATGGAACGGTGCGCTACGCCCCCATCTTCATTCAGGCCAAACAGTTCAAGAACCTTTGGCCCGTGGCGGCCCAGTTGGATGTGAACAGCGTGGAGGAATCTACCCAGCCGCAGGTTTATATCTAGTAGGCGTAAACTAGTCCGTATTTTTCACAAAGACTCTTACGGGAGCCGTCTTTTTTCATGGCAGGCAATTATTCAGGAATTGGATCATTCTGGAGTTAACCTCCTTGGATTCATTGAGGCCCGGGTTCAGTACATTGTGGATATGTCCCACTTTCATACTGGTCGATGCTATGTCAATAAACTCCACGGGGCGGCCCAGGGAATCGCAGTCGGCCTTTAACAGGAGGGACTGGAAGCGGATGAAATCATATCTGCTGGTAGACACGAAAAGGGGCCCGCTGTAACTGCGGAAGAAGGTTCGGGGGGAAATGGACGCGGTCCATTCCTGGTCTTCATATCGCGGGCCGATGAACCATTCCATGGCGCTTTTGGTGAACAGACGCGGGTTTGCAAAGCTGGCAAAGTCGTAGGAGGGACAGTTGAGGAGGACGCCCTTGGTGGTAAAGTAGTCTGTGTGGATGGGAAGCGTCCTGTCCTCGGCCCCTTCTGCCATGTAGAGGGCCAAATGTCCGCCTGCGGAGTCTCCGGTAAGGAACATCCGCTCTTTGTTCAGGCCCAGTTCCTCTGCCTGCAGGGTAAGGTAATCCATCGCTGCGGCGCAGTCCTGGAGCTCGTCGGAAACATCCGTAGTTCCATCGTTGAGCCTATATTCTATAAGAACCACGTCGTAGCCCTCTTTTAAGAATACAGAGGCTATGGGACGGTAATTCTGGCGCATACCTGCCACGTAAAATCCTCCGTGTATGTCTATGACGACAGCATCTTTCCGCTTTTCTTTGGCGTAATACACATCCAGAACCTGTGCCGGGGTTCCATTCTGCACATAAGGAATACCTATCCGGCTATCGCAGGAATCGGCATAGGTTACAGTCTCGTTTAACTTATTGCTGCTGGCCATAAAGAGCCGGAGCATGGGCTTAGTAATCTTAATGCCGCCCAGTTCTACGAGAACCCCTATGCCAGCCAAGCAGCCAAGCACGACGGCAAGAACGATAATCCAACTTTTCCGTTTTTTCATCTCAGTATACCTTTGGGGAGTTCTTAGGCGCTAAGGTACGGAAAATATGACAAACTTGTACATTCGGAATAATTTCGTAACTTTGCATCCCCCAAACGGTGAGTTGTCCGAGTGGTTGAAGGAGCCTGCCTCGAAAACAGGTTTGCGTGCGAGCGCAACGGGGGTTCGAATCCCTCACTCACCGCATCAAAGCGTCTGCTTCGCAGGCGCTTTTCGCGTATCGTTCGTGATTCGAACATACGCCCACGTTACCCTCTCCCCAAACCCCTCTCCTCGGGAGAGGGGCTCCGCCGCAGAAGCGGCGGGATGTCTCCGTAGGCGAAATCCATCAGGTGAGTGAGGGATTCGAACCCCCGCCAGAAGGCGCCGTTCGTCGCTTCGTTCCTCCTTTTCAGGGCCTCGCGGCTGTGCAAAACTGAGATTTTATTTCTATATTTGCGGAGGTAATCAACTAAGAGACGATGAAGAAGGTTTTTGTATTTATGGCCATGTGCCTTACGTTTACGGTGATATCTTGCCGTAAAGATGACACGGGAGGGAAAACAGATCCGCTTCCGTTCCCGATGGACGATAACAAGGACCTGTCCGTGTCGCCCGGTGACGATTTCTTCTCTTACTGCAACGGTACATGGTACAAGAATACTCCTACACCGGCAACGGGAACTGTGGGAGGAGTTTACGATGCCGAAAGGGCCATGGTCCAAAGGGTGGAGGAAATGAAAAAAGACGTGCCGGAAGTTCGTCGTTTCTTCGAGTGCATGGATCACATGTGGGACACCCCGGAAGCCTCCATGGCCTATGTGCAGAAACTGGTGGATGCTATACCGGTGCCTCAAAACCATGAAGAGGCGTTCCGCTATGCTGGAAAACTGCTCATGGAAGGAGTGCCAACTATAGTGGAAATGTTACTGGTATGGCAGGATGGAAAAAACGTTTGTTCCGTATTCCCCGCTACCGATAAGCCTATAAAGCCATCGGCCACGGAGGCACTGGAAGATTTGGTTCCCGTCACTCAGACTAAATCCGGTGAAGACGGAGTTATTTCCCAAATTGTTAAGGGAATGGGTCTCGACATGGAAAACATATACGTTGCACCTTCTGTCGTCTCTACCTTTGAGTCATTCAGTACCTGGAGCCTGGAAGATTTGTATCAATCCCTAGTTATGGGTGTGAAACGTCATCTGTATCCATATGTGAGCAGTGAGGCGTTGGAGGAAAGCAATAGCTGGAAACCTACCCCGCTTACCGAAGAATTCGCCAAGCTAAATGCACGCATGAAGTTTGCATATCCCATATCCTACCACCTTGTGCAGAAGTATTTCCCGGCTTCCATAAAGGAAAAGTACCTTGTAATGACCAAGGAAGTAGTGGAGGCGTTCAGGGAGCGCCTCATGACCTTGGATTGGATGAGTGAAACTACAAAGAGCAACGCCATCAAGAAGATTGATGCAATGCAGCTGTTTGTTGGCTACCCCGACGAGTGGTGCATGGACGGTATCCCCAAGATTGAAGACTGCGATACTTTTGTTGAAATCTACCACAGGCTGTCTGCGGCAAAAAACAAGCTGCAGGGCTGCCTGAAGGGGAGCAGGGACTCTTTCACGCAGCATATTTTGCTCTATGTCCTTACCGACCACGAAGGTATAGTGCCCACAGACCTTACGCTGGTAAATGCCATGTATGATCCTGCCTCCAACAGCATCATGATCTATCCTGCCATGATGATGAGCCCGGTCGCAAGAGAGGGTATTACGGAGGCCCATACCTATGCCGAGTTTGTTCTGATCGGTCATGAGATCACCCACGGATTCGACCAGAATGGAGCACTTTACGACGAGATTGGGGGCAAGAAGAACTGGTGGACGGTTGCCGACAAGTTGGCCTTCGAACGGAAGCAGAATAACCTTATAAACTGCTACGGTCACATGGAATACGACCCTGAGCGTCAGCCCACCGTCTTTAGCGACGGCACCCGTACCCTTGGAGAGAATATTGCAGACCTTGGTGGCTTTCTTACAGTACTGGATGTGTACAAAAAGAAACTTGTGCAGGAGGGTTATACCGGGGATAATTACAATGCGCAGTTACGGAAGTTCTATGAATCCTATGCCGATTTCTGGTGTGTAAAATATAGCGACGAAAAGCTCTCGGATTTGATGAAGAGCGATGTCCACTCCGTTGCCCGACTTAGGGTGAACGGTGTAGTGATGAATACGGACCTCTGGTACGAACTCTACGGAGTTAACCGTAACAACGTCCTCTACCTTGACGAGGACGAGCGCACCTATATCTGGTAGGTTTAGCGCTTTTCGCGTAATTTCTTGGTCTTTTGAATGCTGTCCTAATCCTCTCCGTGGCGATCCAGGATGCGTTTTAAGTCCAAGGAACTGTTGTTCAGCTTGACCTCCATCTTATTCACCTTCATACCCTCCTTCGATACCTTGCGAAGGTCTTGGGTGAGCTGAGCGTCAAAACCGAGCTTGATATGCGGGGTGTGATGTCCCACTACTGTAAGGGCTACATCATCGGCCCGGAATCCGAGTTGGAGGATGGGAACCCGGGTAGGGTTGATGGTTACTCCCGCATTATCCACCGTCAGTTTCACTTTGTCTTTCTTTTTATTGAGCCCCAGCTTTTTCCCCTTGTCTTCCGGCAGGTATGCCAACAGGCTCTTGAGGGCCATTTCGTTGGACTTTACGACAAATCCAAAGATAATATTCCCGTTCTTGACCTTGGCATTGCCGTTAACGTAGAAACGAAAATCATTCATCTTGGCTACGGCCTTCTCGTAGTGTCCGGACAAGGTCTTCAGGCTAAATTCAAAAGGAAATGTGACGCTCACCGGATCAATCTTGGAAGGTACCAGCTGAAGGTCTGGCTTATATCCGGTTAACTGTCCTTCAATCTTGTCAAATTGCTTTATGCTGCCCACAAAACCCAGGCTTATGTTTCCCATTGCGAAAGAGGTGGCATAATTTAGCAAACTGAAATATCCTACCTTCAACTTAAGCTCTGCCTGGATGTCGTTGTTCTGGAAGGCACCGTTGAGGTCCATGTCTATCCCCTCAAATTGAATAGAGAAATGGCTGGGTCTGTCGGTAAATTTCAGACGAGTGTTTTTAAGCTTAATCTGCTCAATGTTAACAAGATAGTCAAAATTGCCGGCGGAAGAATCGGCCTTTTCCTGAGCCTTGAAGACATTAAGGTTGCTTTTCCCTTCCGGATCTATGAATATATTGACGAGGGCATTCTCAAGGGAACATTCCTTAAGCTCAATCTCCTTTTCCTTCAGCAGTTTTTTGATATCCACTGCCACCGTGAGCTGGTCTATGCTGGCCAAGGTGTCGGAAGGCGACCCCTCCATCGGGTTAATAAGTGCCACGTGCTCAATGTCCACGCCAAAATTGGGAAAGGTCTTGAACAAAGACATACTGGCCTTTTCCAGTTCCAGGTTGCAGTTGATGTATTGTGGAGCGATTTGCTTCAATAGCCTGGTCAGTCGCTGCGGTGATGCAACCGTGTTCACGAAAATGAGCTCGGCAACGATTACAATTCCGACGAGGGAGGCCAGCGTGATGCCGGCTATTTTTAGTGCTTTCTTCATTAGAGTCGTGTCTTTATAAACGCAAATATAATGGAAAAAGCGCAGAAACAAACTATCTTCCTCCTCCTCCGCGGCCTCCGCTGCTGTGGCCATGGCCGCCACTGTGGGAAGAACGGCCGCCGTGGCCGCTGCGGGAGTGGGAGCTGCTGTAGCTGTGGCTCCGGCCGCTGTAGGAAGAAGAGCCGCTGCCGTAGGAGTAGCTCTTGGAAACATGCAGCGCGGTGGCGCTCCTTACAACCTTGGAGAAATCCGTGGACATGCGCAGCACGGTGTCTACCATGCTATACTGCGGCGCAATCTCCTTGAGCTGCCTGGCCACCCTTTCGGCCACGCCCAGAACGGCGCCATACACCAGGTATTCCTTCCACAGGCCGGCCTCGAAGGCCTCTCTGTCTTTGGTAAGGGTGAACTCCTGCAGGAACTTCTTAAGGCCCAGCAGATGCTTGGCTTCTTCCTGCCCGGCAGGGGAGAGAGTCTGGGTGTCGCTTCCGCTCCAGCCTTGGGCCTGAAGCTGGTTCTGTCCCTCATTGCGGGCACTGGTGGACCATTCGTATGCCGTGGAGTGGTTGGTGCGGGCCCAGCTGTCAAACTCGTTCTTTTCCAGCACCTGGTTCTCTCCGGCGGCACTTTTCAGCATGTCGTACAGCCGGCGGGAAAGGTTGTCCAGCCCTCCCAGGTCCTTATCCGTAAAACGAATCTCAGTATCCTTCTTCTCCAGTTCGCGGCTCACCTCCAGGTACCCGTTGTACACCATCCTGAGAATAAGGGCCGATGTCAGGGGCACAGCGTCCCACAGGTTGGTCTCATCGAACAGCCCCATCACGTATTTGGCCGTGGGCAGATTGCCCCGGAAGGGGATGTCCCGGTACCAGGCAATCTCGTTTTCCTTGATGCCCAGAAGCTTTTTAATCTTATAGGCAGGTTTTTTCTTTCGCGTCGTCCACCATTTTTTGATGCGCCACCAAGCAAAGCCGATGGCAGCGAAAATGCCCAGCGCTGCGATGCCGTAAATATCGTCCACCTCTTCCTCAGGCTCCCAATTGCCGAAATCGGCCCCTTCCATGGCCCCGTCCAGCACTTCCTGGAAGTCCTTTTCCTCCACGCTGGTGGGCTCCAGATAACCTTTGTCCAGGCGCAGGAGAACAATCACGGAGTCGTCCGTACCGAAGGCGTAGTCATTTTCTACCACTACCTTGCCGTTTTCGAAAATGCAGATGCCGTCGTAGCCGAAGCCCCACACGCGGGCCACGGTGGTGTCCAGCTGCACATAGTCGGATGCGATGAAGATTCTTACATCTTCCGGCGGACTGGAGAGCCCGGGGGAAACCAGCTGCAGGAACATCATGTCATAGTCGTTCAGCGACTTAACGGCCCCGCGCATATTGTACAGGGCCTCAAACACATGGTCTCCGTGCGAGCCTATGCCCCAGCACAGTTCCACTCCGTTGGACTTATGAACTATTCCGCACTTTCCGGCCTTCTGCTCCAGGGTGCGGTGCACGTCCCATTCTCCCTCGAAATGGGAGGGAACTTCGTCCACGGTCACTTCCAGGCTGTCTATCACTATGTCTCCCAGATTCTCTCGCACCAGGTACCACTCGGTAATGTCATCGCCGGTGTTTGCGTCCCAGCGCTCGTACACGGTGGCGGTGCCGTCTTTCTGGAGGTCTACATACAACTTGAGACTGCGCACCCGCTGGCTGTCTGCCCATGCGTTACCCAGGGCAAATAGAAGCAGGAAGAAGGAGAGGAATAGTTTAAGTCTTGTCAAGTATGCAACAGATTAAAGCGGAATAACGCCGATACCCGGGCGGTCCGGCAGCGTGAGCTTGCCATTCACCACCTTTACGCCGTCAAAGCGGTCGTTGGCTATGAGCAGGTTGCCGTCCAAATCGGCAAAATCTACGTAGGGGGAGAACTGGGCGGCGGCGCTCACAGCGCAGGAGGTTTCCGTCATGCAGCCCACCATCACCTTCATGCCCAGGGCACGGGCCATGGTGGCCATTCTCCAGCCCTCGCGCATGCCGGTGCACTTCATCAGCTTGATGTTGATGCCGTTGTAGGCGCCCACCAGCGAAGGGATGTCCTTCATGCGCTGGATGCTTTCATCGGCAAAGATGGGCAGCGGGCTGCGCTCCGTGAGCCAGGCAATGTCGTCCAGCATTTCCTTGGGCATGGGCTGCTCTACCATTACAATGCCGTGCTCCTTGAGCCAGAAAATCTCGTCCAGGGCCTTGCTGCGGTCTTTCCAGCCTTGGTTGGCGTCCACAGCCAGCGGCACATCCGTTACGGTGCGGATGGTTTCAATCATCTCCACATCCGTGTCAAGACCTACCTTTACCTTAAGGATATTGAACTTGCCCACAGCCTCCAGGGTTTTCTCCTTCACCACTTCAGGAGTATCTATGCCGATGGTGAAGGTGGTGGAAGGAGCCTTGGCGGCATCCAGGCCCCAGATGCGGTACCAGGGCTGGCCCATGAGCTTGCCCACGAGGTCGTGCAGGGCTATATCTATGGCGCACTTGGCGGCGGCGTCTCCCGGGGAGAGGCTGTCCACGTAGGTGAGGATGTCTTCCATCTGGAAGGGGTCTGTGAACTGGGAAAGGTCTACCTTATTGAGGAAGGTAGTAACCGTTTCTACGCTCTGGCCCAGGTACGGGGGCATGGAAGCCTCTCCGTAACCCACAACTCCTTCCCACTCAATCTCTACCTGCACGTCCGGCGTGGTGGTACGGCTGTAGGAGGCCACGGTGAATACGTGTGCCAGTTTCAGCTCGTAGGGGAAAAACTTCATGTGAAGTTTTCCGTCGCCTTTGACAATGTTGAACTTTTGGGGGCCGCTGGTGCAACCCATGAGGCCGGCGCCTACGGCTGCCAGGCCTGCTGTTTTCAGAAAGTCGCGTCTATTCTGCATAGTAGGGATTGGTTAGTGTCGTGTTAAGTCCTTCCATCTTATTAATGTAAGGAAGTATGCGGTCTCCGAAGAGGTATCGGCCCGTATTGTAGGCGTCGTACAGGGGGTCTTCGGGGTTGAAGCTGCCAATTTGCACCAGGCCCATGGAATGGAGGAAGCGCCCATTGCCAATGTAAAAGCCCACATGAGAGGGGCGGGGAGTGCCGTCTTCCCGGACGCGGCCAAAGAACACGAGGTCTCCGGGTACCAGCTGGCTGCGGTCTGTGATGCGTTCGCCGGTCAGGTAAATCTGGCTGCAGTCACGCGGGGTAATGATGTCGTGCATGTAAAGGGTAGTGCGCACGAAGCCGCTGCAGTCCATGCCCTTAGGAGACATGCCGGCCCAGAGGTAGGGGAAACCCAGCATGCCCTGAGCGGTTTTAAGGATGGCTTCGGGGCTCTGATCCAGGGTCTTGCGCCAATCGGCCTCCGTCTTTGCAATCTTCTTGCTCACGTAGCCCGTGCGGCCGTCGGGGAAACCCACCTTGAGCCAACTGCCTTTCCTGCCCAGGAACTTCAGGCGGTCTCCGGCCACAACGTCTGACACCACGGCACTTTTGGCCGATGCGTCCTTGTACACCAGGCCGGTAAGCTCTGTGACTATGACCTTCGGGGCCACGTTCCAGGCGTGGTACTCCTCATAGCTCATGCGCTTGATGCCGGCGTAGTGCACCCAGCCGGTGTAGTTGTCCGGCGTTTGCACCTGCGGCCAGGCATTGCTGTTGTCGCTTATTTGCAGCACATGCACCGGCGTGCCCAGAAGGGCCTGGGAAACCATTTCGGCGTCAAAATCTGCCGTGCGGCGCATATTGCATACGGAAATATTCACTACGCCATACTCCTGGCAAATGGCGCTGAGGCAGCAAAAGATAGCTACGAGAGAAGTG
Source organism: Bacteroidales bacterium UBA3623 (assembly GCA_002373715.1). Lineage (GTDB taxonomy): Bacteria > Bacteroidota > Bacteroidia > Bacteroidales > UBA932 > Cryptobacteroides. Next base: position 39,153 of record DFLI01000051.1, on the reverse strand, counting down.
GTCAGTCTTTTCATACCTCAAATATAACAAAAAAAGCCAGCCCTTTATCAGAGCTGGCTAAAAATTTTTATAATTCGTTAGAAAACGTCGGGCTCGTTGTTTTTGGGCTCTTCGTTATTCTCGAAGCGGGGCTTGCGGGGGCCATCGTGGCGGTCACCTTCGCGGCGCGGGCCACGATCTCCGTCACGGCGCGGGCCACGGCCTTCGCGACGGTCTCCCTCGCGGCGGGGACCACGGTCACCACCCTCACGACGAGGGCCGCGGCCTTCGCGCTTGGGCTCCACATAGCCTTCGGGCTTCTCGGTGAGGGCGCGCATGGACAGGCGCATCTTGCCGGTCTTGGGATCGATCTCGAGGAGCTTCACATCTACCTCGTCTCCCACCTTCAGCACGTCTTCCACCTTGTCGGTCTTGCCCCAGGCAATCTCGCTCACATGGAGGAGGCCTTCCTTACCGGGCAGGATCTCGATGAAGGCGCCGAATTCCAGGATGCTCACCACCTTGCCGTGGTATACCTGACCGGCCTCGGGCACGGCGCAGATACCCTTGATCTTCTCCAGGGTAGCGTCCATGGCAGCCTTGTCGGTACCGAAGATATCTACAACACCCTTGGTGGTGCCGTCACCGTTGTCCACCTCGTCGATGGTGATGGTGGTGCCGAATTCCTTCTGCATGCCCTGGATGGTTTCACCACCCTTACCAATGATGGCACCGATGAATTCGGCAGCCACTTCAATCTGAACCATGCGGGGAACGAAGGGCTTGTAGTCTTCACGAGGCTCGGGGATGGTCTTGAGCATTTCGCCCATGATGTGCAGACGTCCCTGACGGGCCTGCTCCAGGGCCTTCTCCAGCACTTCGTAGGACAGGCCGTCCACCTTAATATCCATCTGGGTGGCGGTGATACCGTCCTTGGTACCGGTTACCTTGAAGTCCATGTCTCCCAGGTGGTCTTCGTCACCGAGGATATCGGTGAGGATGGCGTAGCGGTCGTTGGGGCGCTCGGCGTCGGTAATCAGACCCATGGCCACACCGGCAACGGGCTTCTTGATCTTAACACCGGCATCCATCAGAGCCAGGCAGCCGCCGCAGACGGAAGCCATGGAAGAGGAACCGTTGGATTCCAGGATATCGGAAACTACGCGTACGGCGTAGGGGAATTCGGGAGCCGTGGGAATCACGGGCTTGAGGGCGCGCATAGCCAGGTTACCATGGCCGATTTCACGACGGCCGGTGCTGCGCTGGGGCTTGGCTTCGCCGGTGGCGAAAGGAGGGAAGTTGTAGTGCAGGACAAACTGCTGGTCGTCCTGGATGAGAACCTCGTCCATCTCCTTCATGTCCATCTTGGTGCCCAGGGTAACGGTGGCCAGGGACTGGGTTTCACCGCGGGTGAAGATGGCGCTGCCGTGTGCGCAGGGCAGATAATCTACCTCGCACCAAATGGGACGCACCTCGTTGGTGGCACGGCCGTCCAGGCGCTTGCCCTCGTCCAGCACCAGGTTGCGCATGGCCTCTTTCTCCACGTCATGGTAGTAGCGGTCAATCATGGCACCTTTCAGCTCCAGGTCTTCTTCGGAGAACTGGGCCTTGAATTCGTCGCGGATGGCGTTGAAGCCGTCTTCGCGCTCGTGCTTGGGCTTGGCGCTCTTAGCCAGCTCGTAGCACTTGTTATAGCAAGCCTCGTGGACGGCGGTCTTCAGGGCCTCATCCTCCTCATCGTGAGGATAGTCGCGCTTGTTCACGTCGGTACCCAGCTCCTTCATGAGCTCCTTCTGTACGCGGCAGTGCTTCTTGATTTCTTCGTGGGCGAACTTGATGGCCTCCAGCATGTCGTGCTCGGAAACCTCGTTCATTTCGCCTTCCACCATCATGATGTTCTCCTCGGTAGCGGCCACCATCAGGTCCAGATCGGCCCTCTTGTTGTCCTCGAAACCGGGGTTAATCACGAACTGACCGTCGATACGGGCTACGCGCACCTCAGACACAGGGCCGCCGAAGGGGAGGTCGGAAGTGGCGAGGGCGGCCGATGCGGCCAGACCGGCGAGAGCATCCGGCTGGATGTCTTTCTCGGCCGATATGAGCATAACGTTTACGAAAACTTCCAGGTGGAAGTCGGAGGGCCAGAGGGGACGGATGGGACGGTCCACCAGGCGGGCGATGAGCACCTCGTAGTCGGAGGGACGGCTCTCGCGCTTGAGGAAGCCTCCGGGGAAACGGCCGGCGGCATAGTATTTCTCTCGGTAATCCACGGTGAGGGGCATGAAGTCGGTACCCTCTTTCACCTCCGTGGCGCAGGTGACGGTGGCCAGCAGCATGGTGCCACCCATTTTCACAACGGCAGAACCGGCAGCCTGTTTGGCCAGTTTTCCGGTCTCGATCTCGATTACCCGACCGTCGGGTAATTCAATGGTCTTCTTGATAATGTTCATTTCTTCTTTTATTACGTCTATTTCGTCTGTCCCCCATTGGGACGATTTCATCGTCCGAAATCTTTTTAACGACCGGGGGCTTAATCCCCCAGACACCCTGGGTCACTACGTTCCTTTTTTACTAAAAAAGGGGCAGGATGCCTTGCATCCGTACCCCCGTTTTTCCCTATCCTTTTGCTTATCGGCGGAGACCCAGCTCCTTCACGATAGCCCTGTATCTCTCGATGTCTACGTTCTGAAGGTAGTTCAGAAGCTGACGACGCTTACTAACCAGGCGGAGAAGGCTGCGACGCGTTACCACGTCTTTCTTGTTCTTCTTCACATGCTCAGTGAGGTGAGCGATACGGTAGGAAAATAAAGCAACCTGACTCTCAGGAGAGCCGGTGTCCTTATTGGACTTCCCGTACTTCGCGAAAATCTCTTGCTTTTTCTCAGGCTGTAAATATTCTGCCATGATGCAATGAGTTTTTAGTTATTAAAATTTTTAAGCCCGCAAATGTACTGATTTTATTTGGAACTACCAAATTCTTTTAAGACCTCCTCCAGCGCGTCCCAGTGTTCTTCGCTCATGCGGGTGGCCCTGTAAAGGCAGATGCCTTTGGCGCCGCTGCTCAGGGAGTTGCGAATGGCTGTTTTCATTTCCTCGGGCGAGAGGCCAAAGTTACGGGCTTCCACCTTCTGGCCTTCCTGGTTTTTATGCAGCGTGGTACGGAGGGTGCTCATCACGGGAATGTTGCCGGCGCCTTCCACTTCTTCTGCTACCACGGTGTTCAGCCAGTCCAGGCCTTCTCCGTAGAATTCATTATAGTTCATGGGGAAGAACATATCCACCGTCCACTGGTTCCACTGCTGACGCACCATGTGCTCTGCATAGGAATTGGGGCCGGGGAACACGTCCACGCTCACTTTCTTGCCCAGCTCATGCACGGCGCGGGCAATCTTGTCCACGAAAAGGGTTATCTGGTCGCAGCGGAACTGGGCCCAGCGAGGGTCCTTGGAAGGGTCTTCCACCTTGGTGATGTCAATGTCCGTCTGCTGCTTGAAGGTTTCGATGCAGGTGGGGCAGTAGCAATAATCGGCCGGGGCATATTCTCCTTCCACGTCCGACAGGCCGTAGTATTCTGCCAGTCCGCTGGCCAGCACGGCGTCCGGATAGCGCATGAAATCCAGACGTACGTAGTCTACGTTGGGAATCTTGGCTACGGTCATGTACTGCTCCGTGAGATATTCCTTTACCTCGGGGTTGGCCGGGTCCAGGAAGCGGTAGGTGTCTGCATATACGGGATATTCGTCTGCACTTTGTCCCAGGCGGTTCACGGCATACCACTCGTGCGGCATGCCCTTGCGCAGCATGGAGGGAATCCATGCGTGGTACTCCAGGCCCTCTTTATGGGCACGGGCGGCCACTTCCTCTATCTGGTCTGTGGAAGCAGTTTGGATGCACACGCCGGTAACTCCCTTGCTTCTCCAAACGTGGAACACATGCTGGAGGCTGTCCAAATTGGGCGTGGCACTGATCTGATGCCATACATACACGGGAGTAGGTTCCTTTACAGCCTGGGTGCAGGCGGCAAGGGTAAGGGCGGCGGCAAGGCCGATAAAGACTTTAATTTTCATGGTTACAAAGTGCAATCACGCAAAGTTAATTGAATTTCGGCAAACCGCCAATTTTATGTACCTTTGTACAGATAATTGACAACAAAGTATGAAAATCGGCATTTGCAACGACCACGCTGGCGTGGAGTACAAGTTCAAACTGGTGAAGATGCTCCAAAAACAGGGCATCGAGGTAGTTAATTTTGGTACGGACACCCCGGACAGCGTAGACTATCCGGACTTTGCCCACCGCCTGGCCACCGCCGTGGAAACCCACCAGGTAGACCTGGGCATCGCCCTCTGTGGCACGGGTAACGGCATGGCCATGACGCTGAACAAGCACCAGGGCATCCGCGCCGGACTGGCCTGGGGCGTTGCCATCGGCAAACTGGTGGCCCAGCACAACAACGCCAACGTACTGGTGCTCCCGGCCCGTTTCATCAGCTACCGCATGGCCTCTGCCATTGTACGCGCCTGGCTGGATACAGACTTCGAAGGCGGCCGTCACCAGAAGAGAATAGACAAAATCCCTTGTAAATGACCGAAGGTCCCGTCATTCCCGGCTTGACCGGGAATCTCCCTCTCTCTCACGACATGGCAGATTACCCGGAGGGCATCGTCCTCGCGGTGGATAAGCCGTACAGGTGGACATCGGCCGATGTCATCCGCAAACTCAAGTATGCGGCCATCAAGCACTTCGCCAAGAAGAACCTGAAGGTGGGCCACGCCGGAACACTGGATCCTCTGGCCACCGGCGTGTTGCTGGTCTGCATCGGCCCTGCCTGCAAGCGCGCGCAGGAGTTACAGGACCACGACAAAGAGTACATTGCCCGCATCCGCTTCGGTGCCACCACTCCTTCCTACGATTTGGAGAAGGAGGTAGACCGCACCTTCCCTTACGAGCATATTACCGAAGAGGCCGTCCGGGCCGCCCTGCCCGCTTTCCTGGGAGAGCAGGAGCAGGTGGCACCGCTGTTCAGCGCCAAAAGCGTAGACGGAGTGCGTGCCTACGAATTGGCCCGCAAACTCTACCGCAGCGGCCGCATCGCAGAACTGGACGCCGCAGCACTTGACACCCTCCAACGCAATAAGATCAACATCTCCGAGCTGGAACTTCTTGAGTTTGTTCCGGAGCGAAGCGGAACGGAGTCCCCCCGGACTCTTTCCGCATCACCCTCTTCCAGAATTCATGTGGCGGAGACGGCGGGGATGGGGTTACCGGAGGCGGTGATTCGCATTGCCTGTTCCAAGGGTACGTATATCCGGGCTTTTGCCAGGGATTTGGGCGAGGCGCTGGGCTCCGGGGCGCACCTTGGCGGCCTCATCCGCTCCCGCAGCGGCGACTACCGCATAGAGGACGCCCTGTCTATGGAAGACGCCCTTGCGCTTTTCAAGGGAATCATCTAACTTTGCATTCCAATTTGTGAACGTATGGAAAGAAGAACACGCGTAAGATTTGCCCCGTCACCCACCGGCCCACTGCACATGGGCGGTGTGCGTACGGCGTTGTATAATTATCTGTATGCCAAGCAGAAAGGTGGAGATTTCATTATCCGTATCGAGGATACCGATTCCCATCGTTTTGTTCCCGGTGCAGAGCAGTATATCCTGGAAGCCCTGAACTGGTGCGGTATTATTCCCGATGAGGGAGTAGAAGACGGAAAGGTGGTGGAAGTAGCTTCCCCGAAGCACCCCCATGCCCCTTACCGCCAGAGCCAGCGCAAGCCGCTGTACCGCAAGTATGCAGAGCAGCTGGTAGATGCCGGCTGGGCCTATTACGCGTTTGACAGTGCCGATGAGCTGAACGAGCGCCGCGCTGCCGCCGAGGCCGCCAGTCAGACATTCATGTACAATGCCGCCAGCCGTGGCAGCCTTCGCAACTCCCTTACGCTCCCGGCGGCCGAGGTAAAGCGCCTCCTGGAGGAAACCACAGACTGGACCGTGCGTTTCAAGATGCCGGAGAACCGTGTGGTAAAGATGGAAGACCTCATTCGCGGTCACGTGGAAGTGAACACGGACACCTTGGACGACAAAGTGCTGTGGAAGAGGGCCGATGAACTGCCCACCTACCACCTGGCCAACATTGTAGACGACCATCTGATGGAAGTTACCGAGGTAATCCGCGGAGAGGAGTGGCTCCCGTCCCTTCCCCTGCATTACCTCCTGTATGAAGCCTTCGGCTGGACAGATACCATGCCCCGCTTTGCCCACCTGTCCCTACTGCTGAAGCCGGACGGAAAGGGTAAGCTTTCCAAGCGTGACGGAGACCGCCTGGGCTTCCCGGTGTTCCCGCTCAAATGGGTTAACCCCGAAACCGGAGAACCTTCCCGCGGCTACCGCGAAGACGGTTACTTCCCCGAGGCCTTCGTAAACCTGCTGGCCTTCCTGGGCTGGAACCCCGGTGGAGAACGCGAGCTCTACACCATTGAGGAACTCATTCCCGTGTTCTCGCTGGACCGCGTCATCAAGTCCGGCGCCCGCTTCAACGTAGAAAAAGCCAAGTGGTACAATAAGGAATATCTTCGCATGAAAACCACCGCCCAGCTCACGGACCTGTTCATCCCCGTCCTGGAGAGCCACGGCATCAAGGTGGTAGACTGCCCTTGCAACGCCCTCACCGCCGGTGCCGCCTTTGAAGGCCTTGGGGCCGATTTTGCCAACCACATCTTCACGCGTGAGTACGTGGAGGCCGTGGTGGAACTGGTGAAGGAGCGCGCCACCTTTGTGGCCGATATGTGGGATATCGCCGCCTACCTCTTCGTGAGCCCCGAGCAGTTCGAGGCCTTCGGCGTGAAGGCCGGCGCTGGCCTGCCCTCCAAGCCGGTAGATCCCAATCGGCCCGTAGATCCCCGCGCCAAGGTGTATGACGATGCCGCAACGGCTCCCTTCCTGGCGAAGGACGTGGACAAGTTCTGGAATCCGGACCACTACGAGAACTGCTTCGAGGTGTGCCAGTACATTACCGGCGCCGAGTTCGGCTTTGACGACCTGGACATGTACCGCGGCGTCATGACGGCCGAGGCCCTGGAGACCGTGCTGGAAGAGTACATCAAGAAGAACGAATACCCCATGGGTAAGGTGATGAACAGCCTGCGGCTGGCCCTCACGGGTGCCGCCAGCGGCCTGGGCATTGCCGCCATCCTGGGCTTCATAGGCCGAAAGGAGTTTGCCCGCCGCATGAGCTACGTGGCGGAGCGCCTGGGCCGGAAATAAGCCGTGGAGGTAAGTCTCTGATTCTTAGCGATATAAACGATTAGCCCCTGGTTCTTTTTACCAGGGGCTAATCTGTTAATGGCTTATAGCTGAGAGGCTTACCTCCACGCTGCAGCTAGCTATGCGCGCGGCGGATGGCCGGAATGTTCTCCAAATCGGCCTTCTTCTGGCCGGGGTCTACGCAAAGAACCGGCTTCTTGTCGGAAGCGAAGTTGAAGTGCTTGGCGTTGTCGGAGTTGTTGTAACCAATCTTGATGGTATCGGCCCCGGCGGGGATGGATACCTCTCCTTCGTGCACGGGCTGCTCCCACTGGAAGTTCTCGTCAATGATGACCAGGTTGCCCAGGTCTTTGTTCAGGCCCAGGCCGCCCAGGTCCATCTCGAAGCCGGTGACAATGGCGGTGATGCGCACCTTGTCTCCAAACTCGGGATCGTTGTCCCAGATGATGCCCTTCTTGAAGTGGTTGGCGTCTCCGGTGTATTCGGAAATCATGTCGTCTATGCGCTCCAGGTCGCTCATCTTGGCACCGCGCTCGTTGTTTCCGGTGGTAATGTTGATGAGCACGTTCTTGGCGGTCTTCAGGTCAAAGTCGTTCAGGAGCGGGCTTTCAAAAGCGCCCTTCACGGCCAGTTCCAGGCGGTCGTTGCCGCTGCCTTCGCCGCTGCCCATCAGGGCCATGCCGGAGTTGCGCATCATTTTGCACACATCCTGGAAGTCCACGTTGATGTAGCCGGGGCAGCTAATTACCTCAATGATGCCTCGGACAGCAGTGGCCAGGACCTCATCGGCCTTGGGGAAGGCTTCCTGGATGAGGGTGTCTCCGAAGAACTGATACAGTTTCTCGTTGTTGATGATGAGGAGGGAGTCCACGTTCTTTTCCAGCTCGTGGATGCCGTCCACAGCCTTGGACTGGCTTTCGTTGCCTTCGTTCTTGAATGGGATGGTTACTACAGCTACTGTAAGAATGCCGCGGTCCTTAGCCATCTTGGCAATCACGGGGGAAGCACCGGTGCCGGTACCACCACCCATGCCAGCGGTGATGAACAGCATCTTGGTGCCGCAGTCCAGTACCTTGCGGGCAATCTCGTCCTGGCTTTCCAGGGCGGCGTTGCGGCCCGCAGTGGGGTCTGTGCCGGCTCCCAGGCCGTTCTGACCCATCTGAATCTTCACGGGCACTTCACTGATCTGGAGGGCCTGGGCATCCGTGTTGCACACGATGAAGCTGCAACCCTGGATGTTTTGGCGGTACATGTAGTTCACGGCATTGCAGCCGCCGCCACCTACGCCAATCACTTTGATAATGGCATTCTCGTCGTTCCAGTCGGTGGGAATGATTTCTTTCTTATAGTCGTCTCTCATGGCTGTTACTCCTCCGTATTATCCTTGTTTTCGTCATCGTAGAAATCCAGGGCCGTGTTTTTAATCTTGGTCCAGGCAATACCCAGGATGCCGGGTCTCTTCTTCACCTTTACGGTGGTGGTCTTCTTTTCCTTCTTCACGGCCTCGCCAAACTCTTCGGGAGAGATGAGGCTTCCGGTTTCGCCGCTCTCCAGTTCCTCGTCGGAAATGGTGTTCTGTGCAGGCGTTTCGTCGGTCACCTCCACATCCATCATTTCTTCATCGGCCTCAAAGGGCTTTTCGGGCACGCTCACGCAATCCGGCAGGTTGTCTTCCTTGGCAGCCAGCACCATGCCAATGGCCGATGTGGCGCCGGTGGCATACACGCCGCTTCCCAGCGAGGCAGAGAACATGAAGCGGGGATAGCCCTTGCGCACCTCGTAGCCGGACATCTCCTTCACCAGCGGAACAAAGTTGGCCAGTTCGGCCCCGCCGCCGGTAATGACGATACCGCTGCGCAGGCTGTTCTGCAGGCCGCTCTCCTGGATGTAGTACAGGATGGCGTCCACAATCTCACGGCAACGGCAGTCTATGATTTCGGAAATATAGCGTACCGGAACCTCCTTGTAAGGCTCGGTAAGGCGAATTTGCAGCACTTTCTCGCTAAGGGACGCCAGCTTACCGGGCAGGCAGGCGCCGAAGCGTTTCTTAATCCTTTCGGCCAGTTCTTCAGAGATGGAGCATTCGGTGCGAACATCTCCGGTAATGGCCTTGCCGCCGAAGGGAATGGAAGCGTAATAGCGCATGATGCCTCCGTGGTAGATGGCCAGGGACGTTACGCCGGCACCTACATCCACCAGGGCCACGCCGCTGGTGCGCTCCTCGTCGGTGAGCACGGTGCGGGCCACCACTTCCGGCAGGAAGTACTTCTTGGCAATGGATATGCCCAGTTGGTTGAAAATCTTGTCCAGGGCCGTGGTAGCGGTTCGGTTGCCCACAAACACCTTGAAATTGCCCTCAAGAGAGGAGCTCAGGGTGCCTACCACCTCGTCTTCCACCAGCTGAATCTCGTCGTCAATAGAGAAGGACTGGGCCACGGCGCCGTAGATAATCTGCTTGTCGGGATTGTCCAGCGGGTAGGTCTCCAGGGCGATGGATTTAAGGGTGGCTACTTCCTCCGCGGTAATGTAATCGTCGGGATTGGAGCGGTCTATACGGGCCGATGCAGTTACCTGCGCCACCTCGCTGCGGGGCATGCCCACCACCACCTGCAGAATCTGGATCATGAGTTCCTTCTCGGCCTCATGTACGGCTTCCTTCAGCTTCTGGGAAGCTTTCATGGGGTTGGCGATAAGGCTGGAGCGAATGCCCTCCGAAGGGGTTTCCTTGTAGTAAACAATCTGGACGTCGTCGCCCTGCACCCGCGCTACGCAGATGCCGAACTTGGAACTGCCCAAATCGATGGAGGCTATGTACTTTTCTTCCATATATATTTAGTTTTTATTTCTTGCAAACCAATTGTTTCCGGTACCTCAGATCCACCTTGCTGTAATAGCCGGGGTCCTTGGAAGGGGCTACGCTGCGGTAGTAGGCCGTGAGCAGCTTGAACTTCTCTTCCACCCGCACGGGAGGGCCAAAGAGGAATTCCTCCTTGCCCTGCACGGGGTACAGCACCAGTTCGCCGTTTTTACGTACCGATATCTTCTGGATATCCTTCTCCCAAACCGTTCCGTCCATGTAGTCCACCAGGGCAATCACGCGGCTCAGCCACAGGAGCTGTTCGGAGTTTTCCAAATGGCCTTTGAAGCCCTTTTTAATCTCAAAGGGAATCTTTCCGCTCACTACCGGCACCTTCACGCTGCCGCGGGACTGGAGCGGGAAGAGGTAGCCGGTTTCGTCGGCATAGCAGGCGTTCTGCCCGTCGTCCAGGCGAATCACAGGCTCCCGCTGGCTCAGCTGCACATGCAGTACGCCGTTGTCCGTTATCCAGGCCTCGCATTCCCGAACGGCGCTGTGCGAGCAGATAAGCTTCTCTATGCGCGTGAGGTCCACACTGTCCAGCGGGAGTCCGGCATAGGCACCGTACTCCTTGTCCAGCCATTCCTGCACATCGGCCCTGGCTACAAAGCGGCGCTCCAGCGAGTCGGTCACCGTCACCTCCAGCTTGCCCCGGCCCTGACAGGTGCGGGTGCGCAGCTCCTTCCGCGCCATCCCGGTGGAAAACACCCAGACGGCGGCGCAGGCGGCTATCACAAGCAAGCCCAGTCCATGACGGTAGATGGGTTTCATATGCGTTTTTTCAGCAGTTCGGTAATGGGTTCAATAAAGCGGTCAATATTGCCGGCTCCAAAGGTGGCCAGCACGTCCAGAGGCTCTTCGGAGAGGTAATCCATCAGTTCCTCTTTCTTCAGCAGAACCTTCTCGGGAGCGGTTACGTCCTTGAAAATCATCTCAGAGGTAACGCCGGGAATGGGCTCCTCGCGGGCGGGATAAATGTCCAGCAGAATTAGCTTGTCCACGGCCGACAGAGCCTTGGCAAATTCGGCGGCAAAGTCCCTGGTGCGGGTGTACAGATGCGGCTGGAAAATGCCCGTAAGCTTGCGGCCGGGGAAGATGTCGCGCATGGAGGTAATGGCGCTGGTAAGCTCCGAGGGGTGATGCGCGTAGTCGTCAATGTAGGAGAGGGTAGGGGTGTTCACATGCACCTCCAGGCGGCGCTTTACGCCTTCAAACGTGCCGATGGCATCCTTCACCTTCGCGGGCTCCACGCCATAGGTGAGGGCAATGGCCGCGGCGGCAATGCTGTTCTCGGCATTCACCCAGCCGGGCGCTCCTACGCGCACATCTTTGAGGATGCCACCCGGCCAGCGGAGGTCGTAGTGGAAATAGCCGCACTCGTCGGGATGGGGGCCGATGGCAAAGAAATCGGCATCGGCATCTGTATAGTGATAGGTTAGAACTTTTGCTTTGGTGTGCTCCTGGGTAACCGGGGCGCCCTTTTTCACGATGAGGGTGCCGCTCACCTGGCTGGCGAAGGCCCGGAAGGCTTCCACCACGTGCTCGTAGTCTCCGTAGATGTCCAGGTGGTCTGCTTCCACGGAAGTGATAACGGCAATCTCCGGGAAGAGCTGGAGGAAGGAACGGTCGAACTCATCGGCCTCCACCACCACCGTCTCGTTTTTGGACATGAGAAGGTTGGTGCCGTAGTTGCGGGAAATGCCCCCCAGGAAAGCGCTGCATCCTATGCCCGATTCCGTGAGAATATGGGCGGTGAGGGTGGATGTGGTGGTTTTCCCGTGCGTGCCGGAAACGGCCAGGCAGCGCTGTCCACGGGTAATTTCACCCAGCGTGCGGGAGCGCTTGAGCACCTTGTATCCTTCGTCCATGGCCTTCCGCAGTTCCTTCAAGTCGGCAGGAATGGCAGGGGTGTACACCACCAGCGTTTCGGCCTTGTCCTGAGGGAGAAGCTCCGGCCGGTCTTCGTAATGCACGGCAATGCCTTCGGCCTCCAAAGCGTGCGTCAGATCCGAGGGAGTACGGTCGTATCCGGCCACTTCATAGCCCTTAAACTTGAAGTAGCGGGCAAGGGCCGACATTCCTATACCACCAATTCCTATGAAGTATACGTTTTTCATACAAGCTTGTAAATTTCATCACAAATAATCTGGGAAGCGTTCCGCAGGGCCATGGCCTCTGCGTTCTTCTCCAACTGCTGCATTTTGTCGGGGCTGTGGAGCAGGGCCAGGGCCGTGGGCAGGAGGTCGTCCAGGGCCTCGCTGTCCTTGACCAGCATAGCGGCTTTCTTGCGCACCAGCGCCATGGCGTTGTGGGTCTGATGGTCTTCGGCCACGTTGGGGCTGGGTACAAACACGGTGGCCTTGCCCATGGCGCAGAGTTCGGAAACCGTGCTGGCGCCGCTGCGGGAAATCACCACATCGGCCGCGGCGTAGGCCAGGTCCATCCGGCCAATGAAATCGTAATGCCGGATACCCTTTATCCCGGAGTGAGCCTCCATAAAGGCGTCAATCTCTTTCTTATAGTACTTACCGCACTGCCAAATGACTTCCACACCTTCTCCGTCGGGACAGCCGTCCTGAATCCAGTGCTGCATGGCGTGGTTCAGCGTTCCGCTTCCCAGGCTGCCGCCCACCACAAAGAGGTGCTTGCAGGCAGGATCCAGGCCAAAGAACTCAATTCCTTCGGCCTTTTGCTCCGGGGTTGCGGGCTGCGACAGCACTTCACGGATGGGGTTGCCGCTCATCACTATTTTATCGGCCGGGAAGAATTTTTCCATGCCCTCATAGGCCACGCAGATGCTCTGCACGCGGTTTCCCAGCATGCGGTTGGTCATGCCGGCAAAGCCGTTCTGCTCCTGAATCACGGCGGGAATCTTCTTGCCGGTGGCGGCCCACAGCAGGGGAGCGCTGGCATAACCGCCCACGCCCACCACCACGTCGGGCTTGAATTCATTTACAATGTGGCGGGCGTGCGCCACGCTTCCCAGCACCCGGAAGGGCACCGTGAGGTTGTTCATGAGGTTCTTCATGCTCAGACGGCGCTGTACACCGGCCATGGGCAGGCCCACAATCTTGTAGCCGGCCGCCGGCACCTTTTCCATTTCCATCTTTCCCTGGGCTCCTACAAAGAGAATCTCTGTCTTGGGATTCAGCTGCTTCAGCTTGTCGGCAATGGAGATGGCCGGGAAGATATGGCCTCCCGTGCCGCCGCCGCTAATGATTACTCGGATAGGTTTGTATTCCATTATTCAGTACTGTCTTGGGTCCAACTGCGGGCTGCTTCGGCCTGTAACTCGGCCTGCTTGCGGGCCATATTGTCGCGGGCGTCCTTGGAAATGCTAAGCAGAATGCCAAACACCACGCTGAACACAATGAACGCGTTGGTTCCGTGGCTCACCAGCGGGAGGGTCTGGCCAGTCTGCGGCACAAAGGGCATGTGCACGTTCACGCACATGTGCATGAAGGCCTGTCCCGTAACCAGGATAATGAGGCCGCTCACAATAATCTTGTCGTAATAATTGTCACACATCTTAGCCACCAGGGTTCCCCGGGCCAGAAGGCTGAAATAGAGGATAATGAGGATGAGCGCGCCCCAAAGGCCCGTCTCTTCCACTATGAAGCTGAACATGTAGTCTCCGAAAATCACCGGTACCTGGTACTTCTGGGTACTGTTGCCAATGCCCTTACCCAGCGGGCCGCCTTCCTTGATGGCCAGCAGCGCACCCACGGGCTGGTCCAGCTTGCCGCGGGCCTTCAGCCAGTCGGCCGACTCGCGCGGGCTGTCCAGCAGCACCTGCATGGTGGCGTCGTCGTCGTTGGTGATACGGGAAACCAGGGTGCCCAGGCGGGTGTCCTGCAGCAGGCCCATCTTGTAAGCGCCGAACATGGCACCGAAGGCCAGCATCAGAATGGCGCCCACAATAGCCACGTCCTTCACCTCCAGTCCTCCGATGAGCACCATCAGAATAAGGATGCCGCCAATAAAGAGGGCCGATGAGTTGGAACCCGCGCTTACCATAAGCGTAACGGTGAGGATGGGAAGGTAGATGTAAAGCACCTTCTGCCAGCCGTCGCGGCCCAGGAAGGCCAGCTTCTCGTATTTGGCCGACAGCCTGTTGGCCCAGCGGAACTCTCCCTTCTTGAAGGTATCCAGGGCCCAGCCCAGGTACATGATCATGAACAGTTTCACGTATTCGTACACGTGGAACTGGAAGCCGCCTATGCTCAGAATGCGGCGGGCGCCGTTGATGGAACTGGCCCGCACAAAGCCAAGGTTCAGGTTCAGAACCAGGATGGTGAGCATGGCCAGGCTTACCACAAAGCCCAGTTTGGACAGGGCGCGGAACCACTCCTGGCGGCCAAAGAAATACAGGCCGAAGATAAGCACGAAGCCAATGGCCACCACCTTCAGCTGATCCACCATGATGGCCACGCGGTCTATTCCATGTCCCTCATCCACCAGTCTGGGGGTGGATGAGAACACGGACACCACCGAGATGAGCATGAGGAACAGGGCAATCAGGAAGATCACCTTGTCTCCGCTGAAGCGGTCCATCAGTTGGGTCAGATAGCCCAGGAATGTGGTCTTGGTCTTCTCTTCTGCCATGGTTTACAGTTTACGGACGGCAGCCTTGAACTGCTCGCCCCGGTCTTCGTAATTCTTGAAAAGGTCAAAACTGGCGCAGCAGGGGCTCAGGAGCACCACGTCTCCGGGGTGGGCCAGCTGGGCACTTTTCTTAACGGCTTCCTCTGCACTGCGCGTATCGGCAATGATGGGAACAATCTTCTCAAAGGCAGCGTGAATCTTGGAGTTGTCCACTCCCAGGCACACGATGGCTTTCACTTTCTCTCTCACCAGGTCCTCCAGCACGCTGTAGTCGTTGCCCTTGTCGGTGCCGCCCACAATCCATACTACGGGCTGCTTCTGGCATTCCAGGGCATACCAGGCGCTGTCCACGTTGGTGGCCTTGGAGTCGTTAATGTACAGCACATCCTTAATGCTCAGAACTGGCTCCAGGCGGTGCTCGATGGGCTGGAAGGTGGCCAGCGACTTGCGAATCACCTCATTCTCAATACCGGTGGCTTTGGCGGCCAGGGCAGCGGCCATGGAGTTGTAGATATTGTGCTTTCCGCCCAGGGCCAGTTCTTCCAGGAAGATGTCAGTTTCCTCTTTCTCGTAGCGGATAACCATCTTCTTGTCGCGGAGGAAGGCGCCCTGCTCCACCTCTTTCTCCTGGGAGAAGGGCAGCATCTTGCAGCGCAGTACAATATTATTCAGATGGCCGATGGTAATGGCATCGTCAGAGTCGAAGATAAAGCAGTCGTCCTGGGTGAGGTTGCGGGTAATGTTGAACTTGGCGGCCACGTAGTTTTCCATCTTGTGGTCGTAGCGGTCCAGGTGGTCGGGAGTGATGTTGGTGATGATGGCAATGTCCGGACGGAAATCGTAAATGTCGTCCAGCTGGAAACTGCTAATCTCCAGCACGTAGTAGTCGAAGTGCTCGGTGGCCACCTGATAAGCGTAGCTCTTGCCGATGTTGCCGCCCAGGCCTACGTTCAGGCCGGCGTTCTTCAGGAGGTAATAAATAAGGGAAGTGGTGGTAGTTTTGCCGTTGGAACCGGTGATGCAAATCTTCTTTGCACTGTCGAAGCGGCTGGCAAACTCAATCTCAGACACCACGCGGATACCCCTCTCCCGAATCTTCTGCACCATGGGAACCGTCCCGGGGATACCGGGGCTCTTCACCACCTCATCGGCATTCAGGATGAGATCTTCCGTGTGCTGTCCCTGCTCGAAGGGAATTTCCCACTTCTGGAGGGTTTGCACATATTCTTCCTTGATCTGTCCCTTGTCGCTCAGGAACACATCAAAACCTTTTACTTTTGCCAATACTGCGGCGCCCACTCCACTTTCGGCGCCACCTAAAACTACTACTCTAGACATAATTTCACTTCTTTATACAGATTCTTCGCTTCGCTCAGAATGACAGTTATCTTATCTTTAACAGGGCCAGTGTACTTACGGCCAGTATAATTCCTACAATGATAAAACGGGTTGTAATCTTCACCTCGTGCTGGGGCGGAACGGGCTTGGGGATAAGCACCGGGCCCGCCGGGGAGGCCTTATCCTGGTAATGATGGTGCAGCGGAGCCATGCTCCAGATGCGCACGCCCGTGCCGGTGCGCTTGCGGGTGTAGCGGAAGTAACTCCGCTGCAGGAGCACCGAAAGGCTCTCCACGAAGAAGATGCCGCACAGCAGGGGAATAAGCAGTTCCTTACGCATGAGAACGGCGCTCACACCAATGATGCCGCCAATGGTGAGGCTGCCGGTATCTCCCATAAACACCTGGGCCGGGAAGGAGTTGTACCAGAGGAAGCCAATGAGGGCTCCCACAAAGGCACTCATGAAGATGGCAATCTCGCCCGACCCTGGTATATACATGATATTCAGGTAATTGGAGTCTATTAGGTTGCCTCCCAGCCAGGCCAGGACGCCCAGTACCACACCCACTACGGCCGATGTCCCGGCCGCCAGGCCGTCCAGACCGTCGGTAAGGTTGGTGCCGTTGGAGCAGGCGGTAATCACCAGCACAATCATGAGCACGTAGATGGCCCACTTGCAGTACCAGCCCCATTTGCCCTTCACGGGGGAGAGCCAGCGGTAGTCAAATTCGTGGTTCTTCACAAAGGGGATGGTGGTCTTGGTGCTCTTCACCACATCTTCCTGTACATATCGGCCGCTGGTCACGGTGGTTTCCGTCTCCAGCCGGCGCTCCACGCTCTCCTTCACTTCCACCTTTTCACGGACCACGATGTTGGGGCTCATCCACACGGTAAGGCCCACGATGAAACCCAGGATAACCTGGCCGATGAGCTTACCCTTCTCGCTCATGCCTTCCTTGCGGTGCTTGAACACCTTGATGTAATCGTCGGCAAAGCCCAGGGCGCCGCACCAGAGGGTGCTCACCAGCAGAAGCTGCACATAGATGTTACTGAGGTCGCAGAACAGGAGCACGCCGCTCAGGATGGACAGGATGATGATGAGACCGCCCATGGTGGGGGTGCCTTTCTTCTGGATCTGGTCGGCCAGACCCAGGTCCCGCACGGTTTCTCCAATCTGCTTGGCCCGCAGCCAGTCAATGATTTTGTTGCCTGCAAACAGAGCTACCAGCATAGCCGTCACGGCGGCCGCCATGGCGCGGAAGCTCAGGTAGTGCATCAGGCCCATGCCGGGGAGGTCCACTCCCACTTTCTCCAGGTATTGGAACAGATGGTAAATCATTGCAGCATCAGTTTAAAGGTTTCGTTCACGATATCTTTTTCCACGAAGGACACTTTCTCGTGTCCCAGAATCTGGTAGTCTTCATGTCCCTTGCCGGCCAGCAGAATCACGGCGCCCTCCGGAGCGGTGAGGATGGCAGTGCGGATGGCTTCCCGGCGGTCGGTGATGGTGAGCGTCTTGGCCAGGCCCTTGGCGTCCAGACCGGCTTTGATATCGGCCACTATGGCCTCCGGGTCCTCGGTGCGGGGGTTGTCGGAGGTAATCACCACGCGGTCGCTCAACTGCTGGGCAATCTGGGCCATTTCCGGGCGCTTGGTCTTGTCACGGTCTCCGCCGCAGCCGAACACGCAGATGAGCTGGCGATCGGCCGATATGTTGCGCAGGCACTTGAGCACGTTCTCCAGGGCGTCGGGCGTGTGGGCGTAGTCCAGCACCACGGTGATGCCCTTGGGGCCGCTCAGGTTCTCCAGGCGTCCGGGGGCGCTCTCCAGCTGGGACAAGGCCACCAGCGTTTCCTCGGGCTTGGCGCCCAGGCAAACGGCGGCGCTGTAGATGGCCAGCAGGTTGTAGGCGTTGTGCACGCCAATCAGGCGCACCCAGGTTTCCGTGCCGTCTATCTTCAGGAGCATGCCGTCCACGCTCTGTTCCAGGATGCGGGCGGTATGGTCCGCCAGGCCTTTTACGGAATAGGTGACGGTGGTGGCTTTGCAGTTCTGCACCATCACGGGGCCGTTCTTGTCGTCCGTATTGATGAGGGCGATGGCCTTGGGAGATAGGTTGTCAAAGAAGAGTTTCTTGCAACGCAGGTACTCTGCAAAGGTTTTGTGGTAATCCAGGTGGTCGTGGGTGAGGTTGGAGAAGATGCCCATGGCAAACTCCAGCCCGGTTACACGGTCCTGCTCCACGCCAATGGAGCTCACCTCCATGAAGCAATACTCGCATCCTTTGTCCACCATCCGGGCCATGAGGGCGTTGAGGGAAACCGGATCCACAGTGGTGTTTTCCGTCTCAAAACGCTCGTCTCCCACGTAATTGGCTATGGTGGAAAGCAGGCCGCACTGGTAGCCCAGACCCTTGAACAGGCGGTACAGGAGGGTTACCGTGGTGGTTTTGCCGTTGGTGCCGGTAATGCCCACCAGGGTGAGCTTGCCGGAGGGGTGGTCGTAGAATTCATCGGCCGCCAGCGCCAATGCCCTGCGACTGTTTTCTACCACCTCAAATTGCACTCCTTCCTGGTTAATCCCCTGGGGAATCTCTTCGCAGATAATGCCCGTAGCACCCTTCTCAATGGCGCTTTGGATATAGTTGTGTCCGTCGCTGGCATAGCCCCTTACGGCTACGAACAGCGCTCCGGGAATGACTTTCCGGGAATCGGCGGTAATCAGTTTAAAGTCTTTAACGTTCATTTCTCTTTCTCCATTACAGGTACTGCGTCGGTGGGGTGCAACACCGGGCGCCAATCTTCGTCCAGGGCATACAGCCGGTCCACAATGTCCCGCACGGCCAGGGCCGGCATGGTACCACCGTAGAAGCTCTTGTTGGACAGATAGGAGTACACCGTCACCAGGATGGTGTACTTGGGTTTATCGGCCGGGAAGAAGCCCACGAAGGTACCCTGGTTCTTCTTCCTTCCGCTGGCATCCTGGTACTGGCCGTTGGGCAGCACCACGCGGGCGGTACCGGTTTTGCCCGCAACGGGCAGTTTGGCTCCCTTCAGGCGGGTGGCGGTACCATTCACCACCACGGCGCGCAGGGCCTTGGTCACCGTATCGGCCGCGGCGGGGGAGCAGATGCTCTCGTTCAGGGCCGACGGCACAAACTTCTTGATAATCTTCCCGTCTTTCTCCACGCTCTCCACCAGGTAGGGTTTCATCATGCGGCCGCGGTTGGCAATGCCGTTGTAGAAGGTAACTACATGCAGCGGGGTTACGCTGAGGCCGTATCCGTAGGCTACGGTGCCCAAGGTGTTGTTGGACCAGCCGGGCGTTCCGGGGCGGGTTACCGAAGGGGCGCGCAGGCCCTCGATGTCAAAGTCGAAGGCTTCTCCCAGCCGGTAGGAATACAGGTGGTCAAACAGTTCCTGGGGTCTCTTTCCATAATAGGTTTCTGCCAGCTGGGCAAAAACGTAGTTGGAAGAAATCTCAAAGCCGTGCATCACGGTAATGTCGCGGCGGCCGGTCTGGCGCTGGTAATCGCTGATATGGTCGTCGTGCGGGTATTCGGAAGCGCTGCCGGGATGGCGCCAGTTGGGTACCCAGCCGTTGTTGGTGGGCAGGGTCTGGCTCAGTTTCTTCACGTGACCGTCTTCCACTAAGGAAAGCAACGTGGCGGTCTTCATCACGGAACCCTGCTCGCCCCTTTCGGTGAGCACCAGGTTCTCGCGCTCCCACAGCACCGTCTGGGGCGTTTCTCCGCGGGAGAGGTTCACCATGGCGCGGATGGCTCCGGTCTTGGTTTCCATAATCACGCAGATACCGGCCCTTACATCCGGGTTTTCGTTAATCTGGGCTCGGAGTGCGCGGTCGGCCAGGTCCTGGAAGTCCACATTGATGGTGGTGCGGATGTCGTTGCCGTCCTGCACGGCCACCACGGCAGAATCCAGGTCTCTCACCCAGCGGTTGTTGTCTGTTACGCGGCGCCATTCATAGCCCTCGTGGCCGTGGAGCTCGCTGTCAAAGCTGTCTTCCAGGCCCTTGCGGGAAATGTCTTTCACATAGCCGATGGTACGGCGGGCCAGGGAATCGTAGGGGTAGATGCGTTCCTCGTGCGGTTCCACAATGATGCCGCCGGTATAGGTTCCCTCGCGGTACAGCGGGAAGGTCTTCACCAGCTTCACCGTCTCCAGGTCCACGTTCTTGCGGATGAGCAGGTAGCGGTTGTTGTTGTCGCGGCCCTTCAGGATAAGGTTGGCATACTGATCGGCCGATTTATCCCTGAACTGGTTGCTCAGGTACACCGCCAGTTCGCGAGCCTTGCTGCGCCATACGCGCTCCAGGCTGTCTTTCCCGTTCTCCTTGTAGTACTGCTTCTTCACGGTGCAGTCCATATAAATATCGTAGAGGGGGGCCGACAGGGCCAGCGGGCGCCCGTCGGTGGCCAGGATGCGTCCGCGCACAGGCTGCTCCACATGCAGGGCCGATGAAGGACGGAACAGGCCGATCACCTTCTCATCTACATGATAGGACGTCTGGATATGGATAATGCAAGCCAGAATCCCTATTCCGAGGAATAGGAACACATAGGACAGGAAGAACATCACCACGTGAATTCGGTCGCGGTTTTCGATGGTATCCTGTATTTCTGAATTCTGCTTGCTCATTTCTTCTTCACTACAGTAGCGGGTTCCTGGGGGATGGTTACCGGGGAACCCAGTTCGCGCAGGCGCTTTTCGGCGGCCGATGCGCTGTGCAGTTTCACCAGTTGGGCCTCTTTCTGGGCATGGTAGATGCGCAGCTGCTCAATGGCGGTTTTGTTTTCTCCCACGCGGGAGAGGGTTTTGTCCACCTTCAGGCTCAGCAGGATGCTCAGCCACATCAGGAGGAACAGGTACATGATGTGCATGTAGAACTTGTCGGCCCCCACCTTCAGGAGAAACTCTCCGTTGCGGAAACTCCTCATGCCCTTGCGGAACTTTTGCCACATTTCTCCTATGCTGCTCATTCCTCTGTCCTCCTCTGGGCTATGCGGAGCTTTGCGCTGCGGGCGCGAGTGTTTCCGGCAATTTCTTCTTCGGAAGGCAGGATGGGCTTGCGGTTCACGGCCTCCAGAGGGGCCTGCACGCGGCCATACAGGTCTTCCTTTACAATTCCTTCCACATTGCCGGCCTTGATGAAATTCTTCACCATACGGTCTTCCAGGCTGTGGTAGGTGATAACCACCAGGCGGCCGCCGGGCTTCAGGCTGCGGCAGGCGCCGTCCAGGAACTTCTCCAGGGAGCGCATTTCCTGGTTCACTTCAATGCGCAGGGCCTGGTATACCTTGGCCAGCACCTTATGCTCGGCTCCGCGGGGGAGCATACGGGCAATGGCCTGGTCCAGGTCTCCGGTGGTGCGGAGCTCCCGGGTGCTGCGGGCATCGGCAATGAGGCGGGCCATGTTGCGGGCTCCGTCCACCTCTCCGTACAGCTTCAGGATTCGCTCCAGGTCTGCCTCGGGGTAGGTGTTCACCACCTCGGCTGCGTTCAGTTTGGCTCCCTGGTTCATGCGCATATCCAACGGAGAATCTTCGAAGCGAAAGCTGAAGCCGCGCTCGGCGGTGTCAAACTGGTGAGAACTGACGCCCAAATCGGCCAGCACGCCGTCGAACACTGCGTGCCCGACGGCATCCACTTCGTTTGAGGGGGCGCTGCCCCCTATTATCCCCCGGCGCTCCGCTAACTCTTCGGAGGTGCTACGGCTTAAGAGGGTTGCGTAATTTTCGATAAAGCGGAAGTTGTTGTGCACCAGGGTGAGCCGGGGGTCCTTCAGGGCTCCCTTTATCGCATCGATGTCACGATCGAAGGCGATGACGCGTCCGTCACCAGATAAGCGTGAAAGTACGGCAGCGGTGTGTCCACCGCCTCCGAAAGTGGCATCTGCGTATGTTCCGTCGGGATTTGTGATGAGGGCGGAAACACTCTCCGCCAACAACACAGGAATATGATATTCAGACATTCTCGAGACCTCCTATTTTCTTACGGATAGTCTCGATGCGGTTTCTTTGAACTTCTCGTCGGAGAGAAGGTCGGCTTTCATGGTTTCTGCGTCCCAAATCTGGAGCTTGTAGCCGACACCGCCGAATACTACCTCTTTGGTAATACCTGCACTCTCAAGCAACTCGGACGGGATGTTCAGGCGGCCCAGTTTTCCATCGGGAACCAGGGTGAAGACACCGTCGTTGTACTTGGTCCAAAATTCAGCGTCTTCGATATTCAGTTCAGGGTCTCGGTTTTCGAGCACTTTGTCGCTGCGGCGCACCCACTCCTCGTAGGGGAACAGGTCCAGGCAACGCTGGTGCACGTTCTTTTTGACCACAAGCGTCATATCTTCCGCGCAGCCCCTTATCATGGCGTCACGGAAGATGGAAGGGAACACCAGGCGTCCCTTGTCATCTACCTTGCCGGTGGCTTTGCCGAAGAATCTGACCATGCTCGTTAAACTTTATACTTTCACGCTGGGGACAAAGTTAGGAAATATTTTCCATTTTCTTCCATTTTCTCCCAAAATTTTCCACAAAGTTTTCCACAGCCAAAAAAAGACCGCCTTGCGGGGCGGTCTGTGGGGGATATGGAGGATACGTTATTCGCAAATAAGCGTGGCCGATGTGCAGTCTTTTACCACCACCTGGGTGTAGCTGCCTTTGGAGCGGCTGGCGGCGGGGAACACGCACATCATATTGTTGGAGGCGCGGCCGCAGAGCATGGCCGGATCCCGCTTGGAGGGGCCTTCCACCAGCACTTCCAGCGTGCGGCCAATCTGGGCGCGGTAACGCTCCAGGGACTTGCGGTTTTGTAGTTCGATAATCTCGTTCAGGCGGCGGTTCTTTTCTTCGGCCGGAACGTCGTCTTTCATGGTGCGGTTGGCCAGGGTGCCGGGGCGGTCTGAGTAGGCAAACATAAAGGCCCAGTCAAAGCCCACGGCCTCCATGAGGGTGAGCGTATCCTGATGGTCCTGAGGCGTTTCCGAGCAGAAGCCGGCAATTACGTCCGTAGTGAGGCCGCAGTCCGGCATCACTTCCCGAATCTTGGCCACGCGCTCCAGGTACCACTCGCGGTCGTACTTGCGGCGCATGATATCCAGCATGCGGGAACTGCCGCTTTGGACGGGCAGGTGGATGTGCTTGCAGATATTGGGATGGGCGGCCATGGTGTAGATAACCTCGTCGGAAATATCCTTAGGGTGGGAGGTGGCAAAACGCACGCGAAGGTCCGGAGCTATGGCGGCCACCCGCTCCAGCAGATTGGCAAAGTTTACCGTCTCCGTTTCGCTCTTCCACAGGTAGCTGTCCACGTTCTGTCCCAGGAGGGTAACCTCCTTATAACCTTTCTGATAAACGTCGCAGGCTTCGCGCACAATGGAGTGAGCGTCGCGCGAACGTTCGGCCCCGCGGGTGTAGGGAACAACACAATAAGAGCATACGTTGTTGCATCCCCGCATAATGGAAATAAAGGCCGATATGCCATTCTTGTCCGTACGCACGGGGGTGATATCCGCATAGGTCTCATCCCGGGAGAGGAGCACGTCTATCTGTGGGCTGCCGGGGGCGATGGCTTCCAGCAGGCGCGGCAGGGAGCGGTAGGCATCGGGGCCCACCACCAGGTCCACTTTTCGGGTGTCCAGGAGTTTGTCCTTCAGGCGCTCTGCCATGCAGCCCACGATGCCCACTACAAGGCCGGGCCTGCGGGAACGCAGCTGGTTGAACACTTCTATGCGGCCCCAGATGCGCTGTTCGGCATTGTCGCGGATGGAGCAGGTGTTGGCCATTACCAGGTCTGCCTGGTCCATTTCTTCCGTGCGCTCATACCCTGCACCTTCCAATATGGAGAAAATAACCTCGGTGTCGTTGACGTTCATCTGACACCCGTAGGTTTCGATATAGGCTTTCTTTTTCATAGGGTGCAAAGATACGAAAAAATTCACTACCTTTGCGTTTATGAAAGCCTGGAAGCATATCGGCATCTTTCTTGTAGTGGCGCTCGTCGCCTGCTCCTGCGACGTGTCAAAAGTGAAGGATATTTCCCTCACCTCGGTGGGCATCAAGTACATTGTTCCCACATCGGCCCGCTCCATGGATGCCAAGCTGGAACTGGGCATAGACAACCCTTCCATCGCCTTTGCGGTGCAGGAAGTATCGGGCACGGTGCGGTACAATGAAAAGGAACTGGCGCACTTTGTGACCGGGCCGGTAGAACTGGTGGGTAAGTCGTCCCAAATGTACGACCTCCCGTGCACCATCACCCTGGCCGAAGGCGCGTCCCTGCTGGATGTCCTTATTGTGGCCTCCAAGGGCAATTTGAAAGGCCTGAAAGCAGATGTAGACGTGCAGGCGGCCTTAAAGAAACACGGAGTAGTCCGGGCTCCCTTCCGTTTCAGGGATCTGGACCTCCATGAACTATCACAACAGTAGATTATGAAACGAGTACTATTAATAATTGGTTTGATGCTGGCTGCTCTTAGCCTGCAGGCCCAGGAAGTGGAAACCGCGGCTGCGCCCGTAGATTCCACCCTGCTGGGAAAGGACATCTTCACCCTCATGGGTCCCGGCGTGCGGGTAGACCAAAGCGCCGAGGTCCGTCAGGCCATGGCCCAGTATGTGAATAAGAACGCCACCAAGTCCATCTCCGGTTACCGTATCCGCGTGTACTACGACAATTCTCCCCAGGCCCGCACCCGTTCGGAGTCCATAGAGAATGCCCTTACGGCCCAGTACCCGGAGCATAAGGTATACCGCAGCTTCGAGAGCCCCAACTACAAGGTGCTCATTGGTAATTTCCGCTCCAAGGATGAGGCGCTCCGCATTTTCAATGCGCTCAAGAAAACCTATCCTACGGCCTATATCATTAAGGATAATATAGAGTATCCGCTCTAATGGCTGCCATCAAACAGGGACTGGAGCAAAAACTCCAACAAAAACTTTCACCGCTTCAGATTCAGACTATCAAGCTGATCGAGATGCCGGTGCAGGCATTGGAGCAGCATGTGCGGGAGGTACTGAACGACAACCCGGTGGTGGATGACACCCCCCAGGGCGGTTCGGATGACGAACCCCGCGATGTCTCCATCTCTCAGGTAGAGGCCCAGGAGCAGAGCGGCGGTTCCCTGGAGGAGAACTACGGCCCCCAGGACGACGACATTCCTTCCTACAACCTTCACGTGAACAACTGGGGCAAGGACGAGCGCCCCGAATACAATACCTTCTCCGTCAAGCAGAGCTTTACCCAAAGCCTGCAGGAGCAGCTGGGCTACCGCAACCTTACGGATCACCAGCGCACCGTGGCTTCCTTTATCATCGGCTCCCTGGACGAAGACGGCTATCTCCGCAGGGACATTGAGTCCCTGGTTGACGACCTTGCCTTCCGCGCCGGCGTGGAATCATCGGCCCAGGAGGTGGAGCAGATGCTTAAGGTAATCCAGGAATTTGAGCCTTCCGGCGTGGGCGCACGGGACCTTCGCGAATGCCTGCTGCTGCAGCTGGAAGACAAGAAGCGCACGCCCTCGGTAGAGAATGCCATCCGCGTACTGGAAACCCAGTTCGAAGCTTTCAAGAACCGGCATTTCCAGAAGATTATGACGCGCCTGCACCTTTCTGAAGAGGAAATGAAGGCCGTTCTGGACGAGATTCGTCGTCTTAATCCCTCTCCCGGAGGCCAGATAGACGATTCCTATAACGACCAGGCCCAGCAAGTGGTGCCGGATTTCCAGCTGGACTACGAAAACGGCCAGCTCATCCTCAGTATGCCGCGCTTCTCCATCCCCGAACTGCGCATCAACCGCAAGTACTCGGAAATTATGGAAAACGGCCGTCTGTCAGATTCCAAGGCAGACAAGGAAGCCGCCACTTTCGTGAAGCAGAAAATAGATTCGGCCAAGTGGTTCATAGAGGCCCTGCGGCAGCGCCAGAACACGCTGGAAAGCACCATGCGCGCTATCA
Source organism: Bacteroidales bacterium UBA3623 (assembly GCA_002373715.1). Lineage (GTDB taxonomy): Bacteria > Bacteroidota > Bacteroidia > Bacteroidales > UBA932 > Cryptobacteroides. The sequence continues at coordinate 13,148 of DFLI01000051.1, read as the reverse complement.
TAGATTTCCAGCACGACTACTTCATAGACGGAGACGAGAGTTCGCTGAAGCCCATGGTTCTCAAAGACATAGCAGAACGCACCGGCTTTGATATCTCCACCATCTCCCGCGTGGTGAACAGCAAGTGGATAGAAACCCACTTCGGCATTTTCCCGCTCAAATATTTCTTCTCCGAAGGCCTGGAGAACAGCGAGGGAGAAGAGGTATCCACCCGCGAAATCAAGAAGGCTCTGCGCGAAATGGTAGACGGCGAAGACAAGCACAACCCGCTCACGGATGATGAATTGGTGGACCGCTTGTCGGAGAAGGGCTACAAGGTGGCCCGCCGCACCATCGCCAAGTACCGCGCCCTGCTGGATATCCCCAAGGCAAGGCTGAGAAGAGAATTATAAACACACTCTATATGGCTAAAAGAGAAATCAAGTTTTCCCTGGTTTACAGGGATATGTGGCAGAGTTCCGGCAGGTACCAGCCGCGTGTGGACCAGCTTGTACGGGTGGCCCCGGCCATCGTGGATATGGGATGCTTCGATCGAGTGGAAACCAACGGCGGCGCCTTTGAGCAGGTGAATCTGCTCTATGGTGAGAATCCCAATGTCTCTGTACGCAAGTGGACAGCTCCTTTCCACAAGGCAGGCATTCAGACCCACATGCTCGAGCGCGGCCTCAACGGTATCCGTATGAATCCCGTTCCGGCCGATGTCCGCGAACTCATGTTCAAGGTGAAGAAGAAGCAGGGCACGGATATCGCCCGTTCCTTCTGCGGCCTCAACGACCCCCGCAACCTCAAGCTCTCCATCGAGTTTGCCAAGAAGGGAGGGATGATTTCCCAGGCAGCCCTGTCCATTACCCACTCTCCCGTGCACACGGTAGAGTATTACCTCAAGCTGGTGGACCAGCTGGTGGAATACGGCACCGACGAGATTTGCCTGAAAGATATGGCCGGTGTGGGCCGTCCTACCAAACTGGGCCAAATTGTGGCCGGTATCAAGAAGGCCCATCCTGAAATCAAGGTCCAATACCATGGCCACACCGGTCCCGGCTTCTCCCCGGCTTCCATGCTGGAGGTGGCCCGCGCCGGAGCAGATTATCTGGACGTAGCCGTAGAGCCTCTCTCCTGGGGTAAGGTGCATCCCGACGTCATCACCATCCAGCAGATGATGAAGGCCGATGGCTTCCAGGTGAAGGACATCAACATGGACGCATATATGGAGGTGCGCCGCCTTACGCAGGAGTTCATTGACGACTTCCTGGGCTACTGGATTAACCCCACCAACTCCCAGATGACCTCCCTGCTGGTGGGCTGCGGCCTGCCCGGCGGTATGATGGGCTCCATGATGGCAGACCTCAAGGGCTTCCAGGGCGCTATCAACGCCGCCCAGCGTGCCCACGGCCGTCCGGAGATGAGCCTGGACACCCTTATGGTGAAACTCTTCGACGAGGTAGAATACGTATGGCCCCGCCTGGGTTATCCGCCGCTCGTTACCCCCTTCAGCCAGTACGTGAAGAACACGGCCCTGATGAACTTGTTCAACATGCTCAACGACAAGCCGCGTTGGGCCACCATAGACAAGGACACCTGGGGCATGATCCTGGGCAACATGGGTAAACTGCCCGGTGAACTGGCTCCCGAAATTGTGGCTCTGGCCAAGGAAAAGGGCATGGAGTTCTATACCGGCAACCCGCAGGACATGTATCCCGACGAACTTCCCAAGTTCCGCAAGATGATGGACGAGGAAGGCTGGGACTACGGAGAGGACGACGAGGAGCTCCTGAACATGGCCATGTTCGAGCGCCAGTACAGAGACTACCGCAGCGGCATTGCCAAGGAGCGCTTTGAAAAGGATTTGGCCGATATGAAGGCCAAGACAGGCGCCCCCATCGTGGTAGAACGTCCCGTAGTGGAAATGCCCAAGTTCTCCATTGAAGAGTACACGGCCAAGTATCCCAAGGCCACTCCCGTGCAGTGCCCCGTGAAGGGCCAGTTGCTCTGGGAACTGGATGTGGACGACGCCTCCAAGGCCCCCGTGGTGGGCCGCAAGGTGAAGGCCGGAGAAGTGATTGGCCATGTCCAAACCTACTACGGTATTGAAGACGTGGTGGCCGCTGTGGATGGCCTTTTGGTAGCAGTGCTGGGTAAGCAGGGAGACGCTGTGGCCAAGGGCGAAATCATCGCTTTCGTACAGTAAGAAAGATATTTTTTTCTTGCGAAAATTCGGGTAAAACCCACAAAATACCCCCTGAAACAACACAATCTTTTTTACGATTGTGTTGTTTTCTTTTTTTCTTCCCTATCTTGTGCGGCATGAGGATAAAGGACTTAATGGCCGACGAACGGCCGCGGGAGAAATTAAGGCTCAGGGGGGCCAAAGCCCTGTCCAATGCCGAGCTGCTGGCCATCCTGCTGGGAAGCGGGATGGGCGGTAAGAACGTGATGGAGGTAGCGCAGGAACTTATGATTTGCGCCGGCGGGCGGCTCACCCTGCTGGGCGCCATGCCCCTGGAGAAACTGATGGAGCAGAAGGGGGTGGGGGAGGCACGGGCCATCGGCATTGCTGCAGCCCTGGAGCTGGGGCGCCGCACCTTTGAAGAGGTGGCCCTCATGGACAAACGCTCCGTTACCACTCCGGAACTTGTATACCGCATTATGCTACCCGTCCTCAAGCACCTGGACCACGAGGAATCCTGGATTCTGTACCTGAACCGCGCCAATTACCTCCTGGGCAAGGAAAGAATAACGGTGGGCCGAATGGAAACTACGCTCATAGACACGCCCCGTATTGTTCGGAGGGCCATCGAGAAGCAGTGCACCCACGTGGTGTTGGTACACAATCACCCTTCCGGGCAGGCGCTTCCTTCCGAGGCCGATATTCGCCAGACCGACCTGGTGCGCAATGCGCTGCGCGCGGTGGAAATCGGCCTGATGGACCATGTTATTATTGCCGAGGACTCCTTTTTTTCGTTTTCCGAGGAGAGGCTTGTGAAGATGTGATGGATTTTACTATATTTGTAATCCAATCTTAACTCAAAAGCCTATGAAAGTTGTCAATCTTGGAGAGAACAATACCGTTCTCAATAGCTTCATCGCCGAAATCCGCGATGCCCGCATCCAGAAAGACCGCCTGCGTTTCCGCACCAATCTGGAACGTGTGGGCCAGGTATTCGCTTATGAGATTTCCAAAACCCTGGCATACTCGGTAAAGGAAGTTACCACGCCCCTGGGCATTGCACAGGCCTCCACACCGGATACTTCGCTGGTGGTAGCCGCCATTCTCCGTGCCGGTCTGCCGCTGCAGAACGGCATCCTCTCTTTCTTTGACCGGGCCGGCAGCGCCTTCCTCTCTACCTGGCGTAAAACCGGGAAAGGAGACTATTTCAAGGTACATGCAGACTACTGTACCTGCCCGCCTCTGGAAGGCAAAACCCTCATAGTGGCAGACCCTATGCTGGCCACCGGCGCCTCCATGGAATGTGCCCTGCAGAAACTGGAAGAAGAAGGCGGTGAAGCCGCCCAGGTTCATCTGGTGTGCCCTGTTGCCAGCCGCTACGCCGTAGATCAACTTCTCCAGCGCCTGGACACCCGCTACACCCTCTGGGTAGCCGCCATAGACGAAGAGCTCACCAGTCACAACTACATCATCCCCGGCCTGGGAGACGCCGGAGACCTCGCTTTCGGCGAAAAGTTATAACTCTATTTTTCACCACATAACGCTAAACGATTATGAGAAAGAGAATCCTTTGGTCGCTTTCCACCGCCATCCTGTTCTCAGCAGCAGCGAGCATCAGTTCCTGTGAGAACCCCGGATACGATCCTATAACTCCTGTTTACCCGTCCGACCCCAACGTGGATTTGTTACTCACGAAAGTGTCGGTGGACGTGCCCACAGCAGTGCGAAGCTCGTTTGACGACACCTCAGTAGGTGCCGCTCTGGTGCGCCGCTTGCCGAAGGTGACCAGTGAGATTGAGGCCGACACAAAGATGGTGCTCATCAAAGGTGAGGATATTCTGAGCAAACCGTTTACCGAATGGCTGGAGGCCGCCAAGATTTACCTGACGGGCGGCTACATCGCAGTAGAAAAACCTCACAATGCCCATCTGGTGCATTTCATGGAGCAAATGATTGACAAGATAGCGCAGGCCGAAACTGAACTGCTGACGGGCGACCTGGGTGATGGCGTTACTGCCACCATTACCCCGCCTAACGAGACCGCTACCGAAGCCAGCGTCCGCTCTGCCCACGTATTTCGCCTCCAAACGCGTGTGGCCAATATAGAGACACGTGCCAGCATCCTTGGTGACATTGAGGCCCAGCCCGTGGCCGAACTGGTCATCTTTGCGATGGACCGTTATTACTCTTGTGATCCTTATCAGAACGGAGTTATTGGTACGTCCCATGGCGGTAGTGACCAGGAGGAGACGGTCAGTCAGGATTACAAAGTCTATAACAGCGGCCTGGTGGCCGACGGCGCAGCCCAGTGGCTAAACAGCCAGCCCAAGACCGTAGCTGAGGCCAAGGCTTTGACGCGCGCCGGCGGCGCAGGAGCCATCAACGAACTGATGAGCGCCAGCGAGGAACATACCGTTCAAAGACGTCTCGTTGCGGCGGACTGGAATGGAATTAATCGCCATAAAGACAACGCCTATTTGGAGACCGTCCGTGTATGGGGGGCACACAATATGGACAACAACAAGGATTATTATTATGTTCAGCAGAAGGCTGTAGCCTCTGTAGGTGGGAAACAGAAGGACGATGCCCGTTTTGACCTTAACAAGACACTCTATGCAGGGCCTTATGAGAAAGATAAATATATCGATGCCGATTGGAATTATGAAGATCATCATTATACGCTATACTATGGCGCTTGGTTTCAAGAGGGTGAATTCAAATTAGGCCTGTCCGGCAATGGCAGTATCAAGCTGGAAGACGCCATACCCACCACCGATAACAATAACACCAGCACTTCGGTAGCCGTGGGCGAGATGCACACCGAGACCAATACCATCGGCGCCTCCATCGCAGGTATTATCAGTTCCACCCCGGGCGTGAACATCGGCGCCAATTATTCGCACGGCTGGACCGACGGCACCACCTACACCATGACCACCACCACCAATGTCAAGGAAATCAAGGTCACGAAGAACACCGAAGGTAATACAGCCATTTGGGTGTATCAAAATACCTTAGATGTGCCTGGTAAAAGCGACAAAGACGAACATCCATTAGTGCCCGATGCCGTGATTTACGATGTGAATATCGACAACCAGGCATGCTGGTCGGTTAGCAATCCCGAAGGGGCCTATACCTTACAGACTAATCGTAAGCCGAAAATGCAATCTTATTTCTGTAACGTCGATGAGAATCATGAAGATTGGAATACTGCATGGCCTAGTGATGGTGAAGGAATATCCTACACGCTCCTGATTCCCAACCGCGCCACGCAGACATGGCGTATGGACGTCACTTTCCCGGAGATAGGACAGGCGGGCCACGAAGGCCAGAAAGCCCAGCTTATCGAGGCCTTGCAGCGCCACTTCCCCGACCTCTATCAGCCCACCCTCAGCCTGGCAGACCAAACGGAGGAGAGCGAGAACACCATCAAGAGTCTCTATGCCATGTCGCAGCAGCTCATTCTGCACAGTGACGGCTCCAAGACCATGAAGGAATATGCCAAGGACATGGGTATCTCCCAGTACACCATCCTCTGGTACACCACCGACGGCAAGCACAACAAATACGATGTCACCGTCACGGCAGATTAGTCGAAGGGCAATTTTATCATCCCCCACGAAAAAAGCCTGGAAATTTCCAGGCTTTTTTCGTGGGTGGATGATGGGGCTCGAACCCACGACACTCGG
>DFLI01000051.1:0-7218 GCA_002373715.1 Bacteroidales bacterium UBA3623 | reverse complement strand
CTACCAGCTGAACTACATCCACCATATTAGGGACTGCAAATGTAGGGATTTTTTTCGGTATTCCAAAAATAATTTGCAGGTGCCCAAGGAAAATACTAGTTTACTTCCAGAGTTTCCTGTTCAATCCTCTTGGTGCCGTCGGCATTGGTGAAGATGCTGTACAGAACCAGGCTTATTCTGTAAACATTCGTGAAGTTATCGGTGGGGATGCTGAACATGCGGCTCTCGGTAACGAGGTCGTCCTCGCTCATCTGCACGGGGTTTTCTCCATTGTCCGCGTGGGCTATGTAGATGTACAGGTGATCGTTCACTATCTTGTAATAGAAGTGAATAGGGTGGGCGTAGTTGGAATTTTTGGCCCGGTAGAAATTAAAGCCCACGTTGTAGTACGGACCGCTTATGCCCTGAGCGAAGAGCTCCACGGGGCCCTGGGGAAGTTCAATGCCATCCCCCAGGAGAGTGGCATCCTGTTTATAGGAACGAATCACTTCCTTCAGGCGGATATCCAGGTTGCGGTTCAGGATGTCATAGAGGGCCAGGTAACGGGCTCCGTCAATCTGCCAGTTGGCAGCGCCCACCTGATCTTCCACCACGGTGAGCTCGTAACCGTAATCGTTTAACAGTTTGGCACCTTCAACGTTTACCATTTCCCGGACATTGGTCTGGGTGTAGGTGTCATCCAGGTTGCAGGACCAGCAAGCAAAGAGGCTGGCCAAAAGAAAGGGAATCAACTTTTTCATGCGTTCTTGGTTTTGCTTCGGGTTGGATGTGCAATTAATTGTATGTCAATATCTTCTACCGTGTATCCTTTGAACTTGCGGCGCCTCAGGTGAGAGGCTACCAGCATGCTCAGTTCCTCGTCCAGGAGGTCCCGGTAGGTGTGATTTTCGCGGTCGTACAGGTGGATGTGCCTGGTCACGGTTACGTCGAAAAACATCTTACTGGTGGCCGACAGACGGCGTCCGTAGATACGGTTGTCTGCCAGCTGGGAAAGGATGTTGTAAACGGAGGCCACGGTCACGTGAGAGCCTTGCTTGGCAAGCTCTTCGCAGACCATATCGGCCGATGCGTGTCCGAGGCCCATCATTACTTCGTGGACGGCCAGGCGCTGCCGCGTTGCCTTCAGATTGTGGCGGCGCAGCTGGGTGCGGAACTCGTCCATGGTGGGGATGGGGAGAATGGGTTGGGGCATGATGTCAGGCGTTTAACAGGGCTTCTGCATTAGCTATGGCGGCGGGTGTAACAGTGGCGCCGGAGAGCATCCGGGCCAGTTCCTGGACACGGCCGTTACGGTCCAGGCACTTCATGGAAGTGACATCGTTCGTTTTACTTACCAGGTAGTGCGCATGGCCTTTGGCTGCCACCTGGGGAAGGTGGGTAATGGCAAAGACCTGCATATCGGCCCCCATCTGACAAACGAGGGAGCCCATTTTATCGGCGGCCGATCCCGACACGCCGGTGTCAATTTCATCAAAGACCAGGGTGGGCATCTGGGTGAGGCGGGCCATCACGGACTTGAGGCTGAGCATGATACGGGAGAGTTCACCGCCCGATGCTGCCTTGGTAATGTCTGTGGGAGCCTTCCCGGTGGAGGAGAAGAGGAATTGGACGCTGTCTCCTTCTACCACTACCTCGAAGACGGCCTTGTCCAGTTCCAGGGCTCTCAGCTGCTTCTGAATGGCCTGGGCAAAGGGGCCGGCAGCCTTACGGCGCTCTGAAAGCAATTCCTGGTGAAGGGTTTCGTAGGTATGCTGGCTTTCCTTCACGCGGGCTTCCAGGGCCGCTTCTTCCTCTTCCATGGAGGATAAATCTTCCACCAGGGCGCCCAGCTGTTCCCGCTGCTCAATGAGCTCTTCCACAGAGGTGGCGCCGTACTTTTGCATAAGTTCATACAGCAGGGAAAGCCGGTCTTCCACCTCCTGAAGCCTTTCCGGAGAAATCTCCGTGCGGGTGCCCAGCTTCTCAACTTCCTGTTGGATATCTTCCAGTTCCAGCCTTGCGCTTTCCATACGGGCCGACAGCTCTTCCAGCGAAGGAATGAACTTGGCTCCTTTGTCCAGCATACGGGTGGCCTCTTTCAGTTGGATCTGCTCCAGGGCGTTTTGTACACCGTAGAGTATCTCCTTCAGCTCCTCTGCATGGGCCAGCTGTTTCTGCTCAATGTCCAGTGTTTCCAGCTCTCCCGGGGTAAGACGGGCGTCTTGCAGACGCTGCCAACGGGAACGGTTGTATTCCTGGTCCCTCAGGGCCAGGGCTTTTTTCTCCCGCAGGGCTTCCAGGGCATGCTTGTTGGCCTGCCAGTCCCGCTGGGCCGACAGCGTCCTTTCCCTAAGCTCCGTGCAGCCGGCAAAGAGATCCAGCGCATCCGTGCGGAAACGCTCGTCTCCCAGGCGCAGGGTCTGGTGCTGGGAGTGGATGTCCACCAGCTCCCGGGCCAGTTCCTGTAGTACGGGCAGGTTCACGGGTTCGTCGTTGGCAAAGCTGCGCGAGCGGCCGCTCAGCGCCACGGTGCGGCGAAGGATGAGGCGGTCTGAATCGTCTGGTAAATCGGCCTCCCGGAGAATGCGTTTCACGGCGGGCGTTACGCCAAACTGGGCTTCCACGACGCAGGTTTCCCCGCCGGGGCCCACCATGGATGCATCGGCCTTGGCGCCTAAAACCAGCGACAGTGCACCCAGGAGAATGGATTTACCGGCTCCGGTCTCTCCGGATATAATGATGAGACCCTCCGGAAACGTAGTATCCAGAGAGCCTATCAAAATGTAATTGGAGACCGAGAGGCTGTACAGCATGGCTTATTTGCCGCTCTCGATGTCAATCGGATTTTCGTTTTGGGCCTTGCGGTAGAAGAGTTCGCCGTTCTCGAATTCTGCAATGGCAATGAGGTCCGGCTTGGGCTGGCGTTCGTAGTACTTGGAGATTTCGATCTGCTCCTTGTTCTCGAAGACTTCTTCCATGGTGTCGCGGTCTCCGCGGAACTCGTCCAGCTTCTTCATCAGTTCCTTCTTCTCGGCCACGGCAATCTGATTGGCCCGCTTGTAAAGAATCACTACGGATTCATAGATGTTTCCGGTGGGGGCGGCCAGGTTCTTGATGTCGCGCGTCACCGTGTTCACAGGTACCTTTTTCTTGTTTTCCATTATTGTATTTTACCTAATTCTATATAAATGTACACCCGCAGTTTCCGCGAAGTTTCAAAAATATTTTACTTGGTCTCGTCGGGAATTTCGCCGCTGCGTCCCAGGTTCTTCTGCACCTGACGATACAGGCGGTCCAGTTCGGTGCGGTGGGAAGACTCGGGGTACTCACCAATGAAGTTCAGATAGTCGTCCACGAAGGTGAGATAGCGGTCTTTCTGCCTGCGGGATACGCTCAGGCGGGCGTAGTGGTAGGAAGACATGGCGGTGTAGTACAGCACTTCCTCGCGATACACGTTGTCTGCATTCTCCTTGAGAACGTTCTGCAGCTTCACGCGGGCGGCGGGATAGTCTTCCATCTTATAGTACAGCTTGCCGGCTTCGAAATCCTTGCGGTCCAGGCGCTCCTGCAAATCCTTCAGCATGGCTTCGCAGGCCGGGATATGCACGTCTTCCGGATTCTCTCTCATGAACTGAGAAATGGTGGCCATGCAGGTGCGGGTGGGCATCTGGTCCAGCTCCCAGCGGTAAGTGGCCCGGTACATGCAGTCCAGGCGGAGGAACGAGGCGTCGGCAGCGAAGGTGCTGTGAGGGAAGTTCTCTATGAAGCTGGCAAAGTTGGATTCGGCCGTGTAATAGTCCTTGTAGCGGTAATTGGACAGACCCCAGTAATACTGCACGGTGTCGTCTCTTTCGGTGCCGCTGGTGAGGACGGACATGGACTCAAACAGCTGGGCCGCCTTCTGGTACTTCTTGTTGTTGAAGTAGTTCATAGCGGCTTCGTACTTGGCGTCTACGTCTCCGGAGGCCAGCAGTACCTCGTATTGGGACTTGCAGGACATGGCGGCCACCAGGCCGATAAGAAGGAGCGTAGAAAGTTTCAAATATCTCATTTTAAGATTTAATTAGCTTGTTCCAGGAGGAATTTCTCTGCGTCACGGGCGGCCATGCATCCCGAAGCGGCGGCTGTAATGGCCTGGCGGTAATGCGGATCCTGTACGTCACCCGCGGCAAACACGCCCGGGAGCGAAGTCTCGGAGGTGCCGGGTTTGGTGACCAGGTAACCGGCGGCGTCCCTTTCCAGATACGGGGCAAAGAGCTCCGAAGCAGGGGTGTGGCCGATGGCGAGGAAAAATCCGTCAATGGCAATATCAAAAACGGTGCCGTCCTTGCGCAAAAGACGGGCTCCGGTGACACCCATGGCGTCTCCCAGCACTTCCTGGGTGTTGCAGTTCCACAGAACTTCAATATTTTCGGTGCCAAGCACCTTCTCCTGCATAATCTTGGAGGCGCGGAAAACGTCGCGGCGCACAATCATATACACCTTCTTGGCCAGGCTGGCCAGGTACAGGGCGTCTTCGCAGGCGGTGTCTCCACCTCCCACTACGGCTACCGTGCGCTTGCGGTAGAAGAAACCGTCACAAGTAGCGCAGGCGCTCACGCCGGCTCCCTTGAACTTTTCCTCGGAGGGCAGGCCCAAGTAGCGGGCCTGGGCACCGGTGGCGATGATGAGGGTATCGGCCTCAATTTCTTTTTCTTCGTCGATGGTTATTTTGTAAGGCCTCTTGGAGAGGTCTACTGCGGTGGCCGTTCCCTGACGGACATCGGCCCCGAAACTGCGGGCCTGTTCCCGCATGTTTTCCATGAGGGTGTTGGCATCTACTCCGCCCGGGAAACCGGGAAAGTTCTCCACAATAGTGGTGGTGGTGAGCTGCCCGCCCGGCTGGATTCCCTCATACACGATGGGGAACAGATTGGCGCGGGAAGCGTATATGGCGGCGGTGAATCCGGCGGGACCTCCGCCCAGTATCAGGCATTTCGTTCGTTCCATACAAGAGGGGATTAAGGTAGCAGAACCGTAGTATAATCCGGCTGATAAACAATTCGGCGGATGGCTATGTTGCGGCGGCTGTCGTTTTCGTCAGCCTCGAAGAGGAAGTCCGTATGCAGGCCGCGGCTGCGCTCCTGTCCCAGCTTGTTCATCCAGTGGGAACCGTAGCGGGCCACCCGGCGAACGAAGTAGCAGGCGGTGTCGTAGCCCTGGAAGGCAAACTGCGTGGGCTCGGTGCGGAACAGGGCGCGGTAGGCGCGTACAAACTGGTCCACTTCCGGGCTGCCGTAATTCACGTGATAGGCGGTGCTGATGTGAGAAGAAACATCGTGCAGGGCGCTTCCGTCAATGGAGTCGAAGTTGCGCACCTTGGAAGGAGCGTACATCACGATGTCAAAGCCCTTGCCCAGCATGATGCCCAGGTTGCGCACCACGTCTCCCACGAAGGGTTCGCTCTCGGAGGCCACCACCACGCGGTTCACGCCGTTTTTCACCAGCATGCGGCCCAGGGAATCCGGGACGGCGCGGCCGTCGGCAATGGCGTAATTGAGAATCTCGTACTGCGCTCCCCGGCGGGCCAGGGCGGTACGGATGTTCACGGAAGCCTGTACGTTGCTGGCGTTCTTCTCGCTCACAAACAGAATCTTATCTCCTTCCAAAGTCTCGTCCTGCACCCACTGAGCCAGATCTTCGTACTGGTTTTCGGTGCCGGCGGGAGCCTGGACAAAGTTGCGGTAGGTGTCGCTCAGGCTGGCGGCTCTCTGGTCCAGAGGGCTGATGAGCGGAACGCGGCCGTCAATCATCTGCAGCATTACCTCTACGTCACGGGAGGCCACGGGGCCCAGCACAAAGTCTCTGTGACTGAGGGCTTCCACGTCGGGCGTGCCGGAATAGAGGTCGTGTACGTGCATATTCACCTTCAGGCCTTCGGCTTCCAGGTCCCTCAGAGCCAGCAGTACACCGGAGTAGAAGTCCATATTGGCCTCGGTGGCGCTGTTACCCACCTTCAGGGGCAGCAGCAGGGTAAAGTCTACCACATCCTTGGGATGGGGCAGGAAGAAGGTGCTGTCCACGGCTTCTTCCACGGGAGCCACCTCTTCCACAGGGCTTTCTGCGGCCAAAGTATCGGCCTGCTGCTCGGGCTGCTCTACCGGAGTGGAAACAGGAGCGGCGGCACTCTTGTTGGGAATGCGGAGCACCTGACGGGTGCTGAGCTTACGGGTTTTGAGGTGGTTGTATTCCATAATCTCCTGGGCCGACATCCCGTACCGGCGGGCAATGTCGTCCAGGTCTTCGTACCAGCGCACCACATGCTCCTTGTACTCTCCCTGAGGCTCTTGGGGGGCGGCGGGCGCCTGTTCCTTCTTAACCTTCTGGGCCGATTCGGCGGCCTTCTCGGCCACCTTCTGCTTTTCTACGGGCACCAGGAGGATGCTGCTTTTCTGCAGTCCCGTTTCCTTGAGGCTGGGATTGGCCTCATAGAGGTCTTCTTCGGTAACGCCGTAGGCCTTGGCAATGCTGAACAGCGTCTGACGCTCCAGCACCAGGTGGGCATAGTACACTTTGCCGTTGAGTCTTACCTTCTCCGTAGAGATGGTAACCGGGGTGGGAACGTAGTCCTGAGCCACGGCAGCGGTGCCGGTGATCACCAGCAGAGAAACCAGGAGGGCGATGTGTCTTTTCATACGATAGGCAGGTTATAGGGTGGCGGCAAAGCTGGTGAGTGCCTCGCAGAAGGCATCCCAGCCCAGCCGTTTCTTTTCCTGCAAAATAGCTGCGTGGCAGCTTTCCTGCAGGGAAGGGTCTTCAAAATAACGCAAAATTTCTTTGCGGATGGCCGGAGCCGATGCTTCCGGTGCGACAATTCCCGTGCCACGGGCGCCGATGGTGCCTTTGAGGCCACCTACGTCCGTAACCACCATGGGTACGTCGAAGTGGCAGGCAATGGAACTGATGCCGCTCTGGGTGGCGCTCCGGTAGGGGAGGACGGCCAAATCGGCCGCACTGAAAAAGCGTTTTACCTCCGAGTCCCGAATGTAGTCCGGGAACACGCGGATGCGGTCTTTGCCCGGGAGGCTGTCTATGATGGACTGGTACTTGTCGAAGGAACCGTAAGGTTCTCCGGCCACTACCAGCTGGTAATCTTCGGGGAGGTCCCGGAAGGCTTCCAGCAGGATATCCAGCCCCTTATACTCCCGGATGAGTCCGAAGAAAAGAAGGGTTTTCCGGGCGGGCTCAAGCCCCAGGGCC
>DFLI01000068.1 GCA_002373715.1 Bacteroidales bacterium UBA3623 | reverse complement strand
TCTATGCGTTTGCCGAAGCCCATGGAAAACTCGTCTATGGAGTTGTCCACAATTTCTTTCAGAAGCACGTAGATGCCATCTCCCTGACGGTCTCCATTGCCCAGGCGACCGATGTACATACCCGCACGCCGGCGGATGTGTTCGTTCCATTCCAGGGTTTGGATGGAATCGTCGTTGTAGGTGGTATTCACAATTTCTGCCATACGTCTCAAATAACCTACAAATATACGAAAAATCGCAAAATAAGAAAAGCCGGCTCGTCAGAGTCGGCTTTCATTCTTTGTGTTGAGCTTTGATTAGGCTTCGCTGATGGCTTCGTTCGGGCAAGTGCCTTCGCAAGCGCCGCAGTCGATGCACTCGTCGGCGTTGATCTGGTAGGAGGCCTCACCGGCGGTGATGGCGCCTACAGGGCAAACATCTGCACAGGAGCCGCAGGAAACGCAAAGCTCGGGGTTGATCATTCTAGGCATAGTTTAAATCTTTTATTGTTGTTGTGTTATTTTCTAAGGCACGAAGATAGGCATTATATTTGAATTTCAAAAGAAGAGTAACTAACTTTGTGGGTATGAAAGCTATGTTTTGGACCCTTCTTCTGGCAGCCGGCATCGCGTCCTGTGGCTCCCGAAATGCAAATAGCGCGCCAGTGGTAGAGCTGGTGGCGGTAGAAGACCCGCAGGCTCCCGAGACGGTGGTCTTTGACAAAACCGTACACGACTTTGGCGACGTAAGCGTAACGGACGGCCCCCTTTCCTGCACCTTCACCCTCACCAACAAGGGTACGGAGGCCATCAGCATCTACGAAGTAGTTTCCTCCTGCGGCTGTACGGATGTCAAGTGGACCAAAGGCACCATTGCTCCCGGCGATAGCGGCACCATATCGGCCACCTATAAAAATGAAGACGGGCCCATTCCCTTTGACAAAACGCTTACCGTATATATTTCCGGCGTCAAAAGACCGGTGGTGCTGCGCCTGAGAGGCGTGGTTCACGAGAAAAAGAAATCCCTGAGCGAGCTCTACGGAGCCCAGAAGCTCGGGGATTTTGGTCTGAAGGCCCGTTATTACAAAACCGGCACGCTCAAACAGGGGCTCACTACCAGCGAAACCGCCACGGTGGCCAATCTGGGCAAAAAGCCGCTCAAGGTAGAATGGGCCGATGTTTCCCCGCAGCTCACCGTGAATGTAACGCCCAACCCCATCCCCGCCGGCAGCACCGCCACCCTCAGCTTCACCATCAAGGCAGACACCGCCCTCTACGGCAAAACCGTCTATACCGCCACGCCGGTGCTCAACGGCAGGAAGGCCGATGCCCCCCTGGAAATATCGGCCCATACGCAGGAGAACTTTACCTCCTGGAGCGCCGAAGAGCGGGACAAGGCCGCCCTTCCCGTCTTCGAGGCCAGCACGGTGAATCTTGGCATCATTCAGCAGGGAGGCCCCCTCGAAGTCACTTTCACCTGCACCAACAAGGGCAAACAGCCCTTCCATATCTATAAGGCCGATGTGGAAAACCCTGCCCTCCGTGCCGGAAAGATGTCCGATATCGGCCCTGGCCAAAAAGGAGAAGTAAAGTTTTCCCTCAATACCGATGCCCTGCCCAAAGGGGAAAACGTCCTCATGATTTCCCTTACCACCAACTCTCCTCTCCGCCCCGTGGTGAATCTCTTTGTGGCGGGGGAGGTTAGGTAGTTTTTTGGCGCAGGTCCGCGTACTTTTAGCAGACCTGCGCCAAAAATCGTTTAACATGCGCCAGGCTTATTCAGCCTCGGCGGTCTTGGCGGGCTTCATGACAATTTCCATGAAGTTGCCCTGGGAAAGGAGAGCCTGCATGACGGAAGTGAGGTCTTCCTTGGTGAGGCTGTTCACAGCTTCCTCGTAGAGGGCGTCGCGGTCTTCGCCGTAGGTCTGGTACAGCTCGATGCTGCTGCGCCACCAGTTGTTGCGCTGACGGTTTTCCGGAATGTTCTTCTGGAGGTTGAGCTTGGCGCTGTTCATTTCGTCGTCGGTGGGGCCGCTCATGGCCAGGTCGTTGAAACCTTCAATGGCCAGCTGGCGGAGCTTGTCGCAGAGGGCGGGCTTGCAGTCCCAACCTACCAGGAACATGGCGTTCTCCTTGGGGCGTCGCTTGATGTTACCCTGGGTGCTGGCGCCGTAAGTGCCGCCTTCCTCTTCACGCAGGCTGTTGGTGTAGCGCATATCCAGGATGTAGGACACGGCGTCCAGAGCAGCGGCTGCCTTGTAGGTATAAGGGATATCGGCATTGTAAATCTGGTATACAGTGCTCTTGGGAGTCTGCATGTCTACCTCAATCACCTTCTCAATCTTGCCCTTGGCCAGATATTCCTTGGTGTCTACCCATGCGAGGGGTTTCTTGCCCTTCGGCAGGGAACCGATGTACTTCTCTACCAGAGGCTTGATAGCTTCGGGGTTCACGTCACCTACCACCACGAAGGAGGCGCCGGCGGCGTCGGCAAACAGTTGCTTCCAGTACTTCTCAACAGTGGCCAGGTTGGCGTTCTTCACGGTTTCCTCGGAGAGCAGCTGGCGACGGGGGCTGTCGTTGTACATGGTCTTGTACAGTTCCTTCTGGAACTTGTAGTTGGGCTGGTTCACCAGGTTGGGGAGAACTGCGTTCAGCTGATCGATGCCGTTCTGCCACTCTTCGGGGTCGAAGCGAGGGTCGGTGAAATAGAGGTATACCAGCTGCAGGGCGGTCTCGAAGTCCTTCACGGTGCTGCTGCCTGTGATACCGTTCTCCAGGGGATCGAAGTACGGGCTCACGGAGAGGGTCTTACCGGTGAGCATCTTGCTGACGGTGGTGCCGGAGAAGGCCGATACACCGCTGTTGCTCTGGAAGAGGCTGAAGATGTCGGAATCGAAGGAGGCCATGTCTGCATCGGCCACGAGGGACATACCGCCGTCCTTGTGGAGGTTGAAGAGAATCTGGTCTTTCTGGAGGTCGGTGGGATATACAATCACCTTCACACCGTTCTTCAGGGTCCATTCCTGGGCACCGTAGATGGTGGTTCCGGTCTTGGCTACTGCAGCGCCCTTGAGCTTGGCGGGATCCAGGAAGGCTTCGGGGATGTCTTCACCTGCGGGGGCGGAAACCTCGGAGGCGTTCACATCGGCAATTACCTGGAGAAGCTGCTCGGCGGTAGGAGTGGCGATGCCTTCCTTCTCGGGACCGGAGTAAATGACTACCATATTATTACCATCCCAGAGCTGCTTGGCGGCCTGGTTCACAACGGCGGCGTTGAACTGGCCGATGAGCATCTTCAGTACTTCCAGTTCGTCCTTAGGTTCTACCAGGGGCTCCTTATCAAAGAAGTTGCTGATGATGGGACTGATGAACTCGGCGTTCTGACGGGTTTCGGCGCGGTTGGCGCGGGTCTCGTACATGGAGACGATTTCCGTCTTGGCGCGGTTGAATTCGGCATCGGTGATACCGTAGCGCTGCAGGCGGACGAGTTCGGTGTAGAAGTCCTTCAGGCCTCCCAGGATGTTGTCCTCGCGGAGGGCGACTTCACCCAGAACGGCGTCAATGTCCTCGTAGATGAGGGAGGAGATGCCGAAGCTGCCGCTCAGGTAAGGGGAACCGGGCTTGGAGGTGATGTCGTTGAAACGCTCGTACATGACCTGGTTGATGATGCCCTTGAGAAGATCTGTCATCTGACCGGTGTAGGTGGCGTTGATGGCCTCCGGAAGGGCGGCGCTGTGCCAGATAATTTCTACGGTAGGAGAGGTGGTCTCCGGGTCCGTGATAACGCCTACGCGGGGCTCTGCATGGTCTGCAATCTCCTGGATGGGCTTTTTCACGGGGTTCTCCTTGGCGGGGATAACGCCGAAGATTTCCTTGATCTTGGCCTCGGTGCGGGCTACGTCCACGTCACCTACGACAATGAGGGCCTGGTTGCCGGGGTGGTACCAGGTGTGGTAGAATTCCACCAGGCTTTCGGGCTTGAAGGTTTCCAGGTGCTCCTGGGTGCCGATAAGGGTGCAGGAAGCCTGCTTGGTGTCGGGACCAAAGTAGTAGGGGAGGGAAGCCTCCATGGCGCGCCAGGAAGCGTTGCGGCGGGTGCGGCGCTCTTCGATGATAACGCCACGCTCGGCATCAATTTCCTTGGGCTCGTTGAGCACGTAGTGGGAATAGTCGGCCAGAATCATGAGGCAGCTGTCTACCACGGTGGCGCGCTCTACGGGAATGTTGTTCAGCATGTACTGGGTTTCCTCGAAGCCGGTGGACGCATTGATGTTGCGGCCGAATTCGGCACCGATGGAACGCAGGTAATCAAGAATGGCCTTTCCGGGGAAGTGCTCGGTTCCGTTGAAGCACATGTGCTCCAGGAAGTGAGCCAGGCCGTCCTGGGCGGGGTACTCTTCTTCGATGGCACCTACATTGGTGGCCAGGTAGAATTCTGCACGGCCCTTGGGCAGTTCGTTGTGACGGATGTAATAGGTTAGTCCGTTGTCTAGATGGCCGATGGTGTAGGCCTCTGAGTTGGGGATTTTGGGCATCTGGGCAATGGCTGCTTCCATCTGCTCACGGGTGGGCTGCTGGGCCAGCGCCATTACGGCGGTCATTACCAGCGCACCGACGGTAAGAAAGATTCTTTTCATTTATAATAATGGTTAAAGAAATAGTTTTCGTCCCTAATGTGTATTAGTTTAATAGTACACCGCAAAGGTAGAAACATTTTTTTATTTTCCAAACAAAAATGCCTATTTTTGTGATGAACTAAATAA